>NZ_JBHSMH010000007.1:0-220224 GCF_042655365.1 Cohnella suwonensis
TCCACCAGCTGCCCGTCAGCTACGAGGCGACTTGGCTCTTACCTCGACCGGACTTTCACCGGCTAGTTGTGCCTAACTTGGCTAGGCGCGCAATCGTTAAAAAAGCCGAACGCGCATGCGTTCGGCTTTCTTGCGACTCGTTCTATTCGCTTGCCGTCATCCGATCGATAACCGAAAAGCCTTCACGACGATGCCGTCGTCGGCGGGTTGAAAGTCGTGCTCGGGCTGGCGCTCGAACCCGATTTTCTCGTAGAGGCGCAAGGCGGGCTCCATGAACTCGCCCGTGTGCAAGCCGATCGCACGGTAGCCCTTGGCTCGGGAACGCTCGATGCAGGCCGCGATTAACGCCGTCGCCACGCCTTCTCCCCGATACGCCGCGTCGACGGCGAGCATGCGGATTTCCGGATGGTCGACCGCTTCGACGTGTCCTTCGTAGGCATTCGACTTCGGCGGGAACAGCACGACGCTGCCCGCGATCCGGCCGTCCGACTCCGACTCGGCCACGAGAAGCTCCACGCCGGGTTGCCGGTCCGCTTGCGAAGACAGCGAGCCCTCCAGCGCCTTCCAATGTCCGGCCGGAATCCGCGACGCGTACTGGCCGTAAGCTTCGACCCGTTGCTCCCTGATCGTCGCGAGTTCCTCTTCTCTTGCATCTCGGATATTCATTCCGTGTCGCCTCCTGCTCTAGCGCTTCCCGTCCGCGGGAATATGAAACTTGCCGTCTTGCCGACTCAATTCCCGGCGGAAGTGCGCAGAATCCCACCCCGACAGATCCGGACCCTTCGGCAATATCGCGACTTCCGGCCGATCCGGAGAGATAGTGATGGAAAGGAAATAATGTCTCTTGATCGCATCGAAGTCGGTCGTGTCCCCGAACCCCGGCGTCTGGTACAAGTCCCGAACGTAACCCCACAGATGGGTGAACTCCCGAATGAGATTGCGGTTCGTCCGGAATGCCGAATAATATGCGGCATCGAACCGAACGAGCGTCGTATACAGCCGGACGTCGGAATCGGTGATAAAGTCGCCGTGCAGGAACCGCCGGGTGGACAACCTCGTCTCGAGCTCGTCCAATCTCGCGAACAACGTCTCGTACGCCTGCTCGTAAGCAGCCTGGGAATGGGCGAAGCCGCACTTGTAGACGCCGTTGTTCACTTCGTGGAAGATCAACTCGTTCAAGGCGTCGATGTCTCCCCGTAGAGACTCCGGATATAAGTCGGGCGCGTTCTCCCGATGATGCGGAGCCCATACGGTCTCGAAATAGTTGGTCAGCTTGAAATAGTCGTTGTTCGCGACTTGCCCGGTTGCGATATCCACCATAGCGGGCACGGTCGGCCTTCCCGAATAGTCCGGATCCGCGTTGCGATAGACCTCGCTCAGATAGCGAACGCCCAGGACGGGATCGACGCCGTCCGGATCGAGCGAGAATTCCCAATCCACATGGGGCAATCTCGGCCGCATCGGGCTCACCGTGCCCAGGCCGATCGCGTTCTCCAGCCCGAGCACACGGCGCGCGATGACGGCGCGATGAGCCCACGGACAAGCGGCGCACCAGATCAACCGGTACTTCCCCGCTTCCGCGGGAAGCTCGCCCGGCCCGTCTCCGAAGGGCGTCGTAAAGCCGTTCTTCTGCCGGGCGAACGCGCCGTCCTTATTGATCTCCGCGTTCGGTCGGCTTACCGTCGGTTCGGTCATGGTCATCCGCCTCTCATCCTGTTAGGTCACTTGTACAACACTTTCTCCACGTTGTACTTTGCTTGCAATTCGTTCAGGATATACGTCTCGTAGATTTCGCGGTGAACCGGATCTTCGACGACGCACACTTCGATCTTGGCGACTTCGTCCCTGTGCGGCTTCATCGGCGAGACGGAATCTTCGAAATGTTTCTTGATGCGCGGTCTTAGCTTTCTGGCCTTGCCCACGAACAACAGCTCGTCGCGGTCGTTGTAGAACATGAAGATGCCGCCGAGTTCTCTCGTGATCAGATGGAACTCCGTAAAGCCGTAGATGTTGCTTTCTTTCGGGTCGGCCTTCTTCGTAATCGTAACGTCCCGAGCGGGAATCGTAATGTTGATCATGAATGGATCGTCTACTTTCTATGGAGGGGTTGGGTTGCTCCTTCATTTTATCACATTGAGCTGATCTTTAACGCCCGCTCGATCCGCTTGTCCGGCACGAACCAGATGACGGCGACCAAGACGTAGAAGAAGCAGGACACCCAAGCGTTCAGGTACGCCGTCGCGATAGCCAAGATATAAAATAACGGAGAGATCTTGCCCTTCATATCGGCGCCCATCGCGAGCACGATCGCCGAATCCGAAGCGTGCTGCTTCATAATCGCCCGTTGCAGCAGGGTGTACGAGATCGCCGCGCACAGCAGCACGATGCCGTACAGCGCCGTCGGCGTGGCGGCGAAGTCGCTTTCTCCCATCCACGCCGTGGAGAAAGGTACGAGCGACAGCCAGAACAGCAGCAGCAAATTGAGCCACATGAGCTTGCCGCTTAACGTATGTACCGTGTGCAGCAAGTGATGATGGTTGTTCCAATAGATCCCGACGTACGCGAAGCTGACCGCGTAACTGAGAATCTTCGGAATCAAATCGGTCAACGGATGCCAATCGTGACCTTCCGGCACCTTGAATTCGAGCACCATGATGGTGATGATGATGGCCAGCACGCCGTCGCTGAACGCTTCCATGCGATTGACTTTCAAGCTTTTCGCCCCTTTGCGCGATGAATGTCCTTAGTTCCTATTTGTTATTTTCGATAAAGGCCAAACATTCCCTTCTTCCGGTCTTATCCCGAATCCTCATGAAAAACAGGCTGCCGAGTTCCCCCGACAGCCTGCGTCTTATTTACTCGTCGCTTTCCGTACGATCGGAGCGACTTCGGAAGCCAAGAGCTCGATGCCTTGGGCGACTTTGTCGAACGGAATGCCGCCGATATCGATCTGGGCAATAAAGCGTCGGTGTCCGAACATCTCGTGCTGATGAAGGATTTTCTCCGCGATCTGTTGCGGACTGCCGACGAACAGCGCCGAATCCGGACCCGTCATTCGTTCGAAGTCCGTTCTCGCCAAGCTGCGGGAGATCCCTCTTTGACTGTTTACGTAAGACCAGTAATTCGAATAGTAAGGGAAAAATTCGTCCAGCGCTTGTTGCGTCGTCCGGGCGAGATAGCCGTGACCCGTAATGCTGACTTTCAGCTCTTCCCGCGCGTGTCCCGCCTCGATGCCGGTCCGGTGGTACAGATCGACGAACGGCTTGAATCGCCCCGGATCGCCGCCCAGAATCGCGATCGCCATGCCGATGCCCATCCGGCCCGCGCGGATGGCGCTCTCCGGAGAGCCGCCGACGCCTAGCCACATCGGCAACCGCTCTTGAACAGGGCGCGGCGAGATTTCGGCTTCTTCCAAGGGCGGACGGAACTTGCCGCTCCAAGAAATTCTCTCCGTTTCGTTAAGCTTCAAGAACAGCTCCATATTTTCCGCGAACAGGGAATCGTAATCATCGGTTTCGTAGCCGAATAACGGAAAAGACTCCAAGAACGCTCCCCGGCCGGCGATGATCTCCGCGCGTCCATCGGATATCAGGTCCAGCGTCGCGAAATCCTCGAATAACCGAACCGGGTCGACGGTGCTTAACACGGTCGTCGCGCTCGTCAGCTTGATTCGCTTCGTGGCCTGCGCGATGGCGGCTAATACGACGGGCGGGGCGGATACGGCGTAATCAAGCCGATGGTGCTCGCCGACGCCGAAAATATCCAGGCCGGCCTCGTCGGCAAGCGCGGCCGCTCGAATAATGTCCTTCACCCGTTCTTCGGCGCTGACGGTTTGACCGGAATGAGGATCCGTACCGATATCCCCGAGCGTATAAAGTCCGATCTCGATTCCGCCGCCGTTAGCGCCCGCGTTCCTCTCAGTCATTCGGGCATCCGCCGACCGCGGCCAGATGGCCGGAACGATCGATCTTCGTCTGCAAATATTTCTCGTTATACTCGGAGACGCTGCCCCAGAGAGGCGTTCTTCCCGATACGTCCATTCCCGCGTTCTTCAACGCGTCCAGCTTCTTCGGATTGTTCGTAATGAGCTTGACCGTCTTGGAACGCAGCGACCTCAATACTTCTATGGCGTCGGCATAGTTGCGGGAATCGTCGACGAAACCCAAGCCCAGATTCGCTTCGACGGTATCGAATCCGTTCTCTTGCAGGACGTAAGCCATCGCTTTGCTGAACAACCCGATGCCTCTTCCTTCGTGGTTAGCCAGATAGAACAAGGCCCCCGCTCCGTGCTGCGCGATCATCTTAAGCGATTGCTCCAGCTGGAACCCGCAATCGCAACGTTTGCTTCCGAATATATCCCCCGTATGGCATATGGAGTGCATGCGGATTAGCGCTTCTTCGCTGCCCGAGAAGTCTCCGTAGACTAGTACGCTCGATTGCTGCATTTCGGCCAAGTTGACGGAAGACAGCTTCTCGATGATCCGTTCGAAATTTTCCGTGACTTCTTTGCACTGCAGCCAGCAATACCATTGAAACATGACCGTTTCCCCGTCCAAATTCACGGGCAGCTGAATCGGTCCTACTAAGTAGAGGGCGTCTTCCCCGCTCTTGATCAGCTTGATTTTCTTTTCCAATATGGCGACGACTTTCTCTTGAAGTTCCGGCATGGGACGACTCCTTCATGTTCGTATTTGTATGTGATGTTCCATCGCTCCAAGCGAGGCGAAGCTCAAGTCCCGCAGAACGTGCGGTACGGACGCGAGGATTGCCCCGGAGGCGCGGCGTATTCGGCCTGCTCGGTCGTATGCTCGTACGGATGGGCCAAGACGCCCAGCAGGCGTTCCATGACGCCGAGGTCCCCGCCTGCGGCTGCCTCGAGAGCGGCCTCGACCTGGTGATTCCTCGGAATGACCGCGGGATTGCTGGCGCGCATAACCTGCACCGACTCGGCTTTCGATTGCGGTTGCCTGCTTAATCGCTCCTGCCACGATTGTTGCCATCGGACGAATTCGGGCGTCCCGAACAGTACCGCTTCCTGCTCGACCGCCGTGTCGTACGTGAGCGCGAGGAACGTATTTGCGTAGTCCGCCTGATATTGCTTCATTAGGCCGAGGAGGTTCTCGATCAGGGACGCATCCTCCGGCTCTTCGCCGAGCAGTCCGAGCTTCGCTCTCATGCCGACGAGCCAATGACGGTTAAATAACGCGGCGAAGGTCGCAAGCTCCTCTTGCGCCCGTTCGATGGCCTTCGCCTCGTCTTCATGCAGCAACGGCAATAGCGCCTCCGCGAACCGCGCGAGATTCCATGCGCCGATATTAGGCTGGTTGCCGTAGGCGTACCGACCGTTCGAATCGATGGAGCTGAATACCGTCGCCGGATCGTATGCATTCATGAACGCGCACGGTCCATAGTCGATCGTCTCGCCGCTCAGGGCCATGTTGTCGGTGTTCATGACCCCGTGAATGAAGCCGACGAGCTGCCACTTCGCGATCAGCGAAGCTTGCCGCGCGATGATTTCCCGAAGCAAAACCAAATAACGATTGTCTCCGCTCGTCTCCGCGTCCGCGAGGGCTTCCGGATAATGCCGCTGTAACGTGTAATCCGCTAATGCCTTGAGCTCGTCGTTCGTTCCCCACTGCGCCGCGTATTGGAACGTACCGACGCGAATATGGCTGGCGGCCACGCGGGTCAGAATCGCCCCGGGCAGCTCGGTCTCGCGGTAGATCGGCTCGCCGGTCTCCGCCACCGCCAAGCTTCGCGTCGTCGGAATACCGAGCCCGTACATCGCTTCGCTGATGATGTATTCGCGCAGCATCGGCCCCAGGGCCGCCCGTCCGTCTCCCCGCCGGGAGTATGGCGTTGCTCCAGAACCCTTCAAGTGGATATCGAACCTCTCGTCCGAAGGCGTCAACTGCTCGCCGAGAAGAAGAGCTCTTCCGTCTCCCAATCGGTTAAAATGTCCGAATTGATGCCCCGCGTAAGCCTGGGCCAGAGGGTCTGCGCCTTCCGGAATCCGGTTGCCCGCGAAAGTCTCGACGCCTTCCTCGCTTCGGAGCGTTTCGGCGTTCAAGCCCAAAGAGATCGCCAACGGCTCGTTGAGAACGACCAATCTCGGCGAGCTTACGGGAGCCGGCGCTTGCTTCGTATAGAAAACTTCCGGAAGACGGGCATAGCTGTTGTCGAAGCGCCATCCGGCCGCCGACCGATCATGGTTATCGTTCATCCGATCCCCTTCTTCTTCCCTTAATGTTGTTGATTTGTTTTATATTATACCGCTGTTTCGTCTATTTCGCTCAGCCGTAACGGGCGAGCATCTCGATCAGTTTCCTCCGAATCGTTTCCTTCAATTCCGCCGGCTCCTCCAGCGAAGCTTCGTTCCCCAAGCCGATGAAAAAGTCCGCGAAGAACGGAATGTCCCCGCGAGAGACGTCGCGGTCGATCGCGCCACCGCCGTCTTCCCGCACTTCCAGCATGGGAGCCAGCCACAACTCGGATTCGCAGCGTTGAACGCCGGCCCGTGTCAGCTCCGCCCGAAGGCGAACCGGCTCCCTCGGCTCCGCCGCCTCCCGCCGGCTTAAGCGGACGTCGCCCAGCTCGCGCGGCTCCGCGCCCGACGGGTCGATCTTCGCCTCCCGGATCCTGTCGCACCGGAACACCCGAAAGCCCTCCCGCAGGAAGCAATAGGCCGTGCAATACCAGAAGCCGTTGTTCGCGTAGATGCATGCCGGCTGAATGAGGCGGGTGCCGGCTCCTTCTTCCTTCGATTCGTATGCGATAACCACGAGCTTCCGATGAACGGCCGCATCGAGAAGAAGGGCAAGACCGGGCGCATCCCCGCGTCTCGTCGGCGTCACGAAGTCAACTCGGTCCTTCATCCGGTCGATCCGGTCCCGGACGTCCCCGGGCATATGTAAATAGAACTTTCGCAGCGCCGAGACCGATTCCGCTTCGAACGGCAACGAGGAGTAATGTCGCAACGCGTGCACCGCGAAGAACATCGCTACGGCCTCCTCCTCCGTGAACGCGATCGGAGGGAGGACCCTCTCCTTGACGACCTGATACCCTCCGTTCGGCCCGACTTCCGAGTAAAGCGGAACGCCCAGCTCGCTCAGCTCCTGCAAATCCCGAAGAATCGTTCGAGCGGAAACGCCGAATTCGTCCGCAAGCTCCTTCACTTTGAACCGCCGCTTCCGATTGACGGTCATCATCAGTTCCATAAGTCTTCTGGACTTGGGCATCCTTAGCGCCCCCTCGTTAAAAGAAATCTCAAGTTTATGACAAATAGTGTCACTATTATAGCTTACGATAGAAATCGCAAGCAACACTACCCCCTTAGGAGTGATCGACCGTGCGCAAATATACCGTTCTGTTCTTTCTTATCATGTTCATGATCGGAACCGATACGTTCCTGATCTCGCCGCTACTCCCTACGCTGCAAGCGCAATTCGGCGTATCGACCTCGATTGCCGGATGGATGCTCGGCGCCTATACGCTCGGATCCGCCGTCTTCGCCTTGATCGCCGGACCGCTGTCCGACGGCTGGAATCGCCGAAGCTTCCGATCGGACAGATCGGTACCGTGATGATCTTCCTAGGGCTCGGCAATTTGCTCGGCAGCACGATCAGCGCTTACGCGGCCAGAAAGCTGGGAACCGCTAATGCGATCGCGGCGGGGATGGGGATACCGCTGCTGCTGTACGCGGTCATGCCCCGCTTGGCGAGCCTGCCGGCAGCTACGATCGTCTATTTCGTCATCTGCACGTCGCTCGGGATAATTTTCCCGCTTATCATGGGGGTGCTCACTTCGCTGAACGCTTCGATCCGGGGAACGATCTCCAGCTTAGCCAATGCGACGATGAACGGCGCGAACACGCTCGGCGCTTGGGTGGCCGGCATGCTCTACGTACAACTCGGCGGCTATGCCTCGATCGGCATCTTCTCGGGCGTCTGCCTCGCTCTCTCGCTCTTGACGTTCTTGGCTAGCGGCGTTCTCGGGAGCAGGGCGGCTCGCGCGGGACAGGGACTCGATTTCCGATAATGGAGCCCCACCCGGACTTTAGATAACGATCGGCACTTGGCTTGGCGCCTATTCGGTTACCTTTTTATTCCATGGAGCAATCGTTCCCGATACGCCTAACGTATTCATTCGCCGAATGTTTCCCATGTATCTTGGGAGCACCTCCCCGAGCGCAAGTCAAAAGCTTGTCTTGACAACCCAATTAAGCGTTTCCCGCTTCGGGAGCACGCTTTGGTTCGATAAGCACGCGTTAACTTTTCAAGAAATCCGGGTTCGCGAAAGCCGGATTCGGATACTTGTAGAAGCCTTCTCCCGTCACCTGTGCCTTGACCATGCCTATCGCTTTCGCGAACGCGATCACTTCGTCGAACGCTTTGCCGTCCGTGCCCGGCTGCTCATTCGGCTATCGCGTTTTTTGCTACGGTCAAGATTCCCGAAAGGATGAAAATCATACAATGTCATCGTTCATAGAAAAACAAAAACGCATCCTTGCCCTACTAGGCAGCGATGCGTTCTCTATGATTACGGTCTTCGTTCGGATCTAGGTTCTGGCGCAGCTCCCGCAATAGCATATCGAGCTCGGTACGAAGCCGATGGAGCTCTTCCGTGCACTGCGTCTGGAGGCGGTTCAATTCGCTATCGTTCATATTTCCGGTGCGGATTCGGTACTGCAGCTTGTTCTGCATCGATTCGCTGTCCGACATACGGAATTCGGGCCACTTTACGGGTTCGCGTTTGGAGATCGTTAACATCGTCGAAGGCTGCTCCCTTGCGTTTTTTCTTAGCATAACGAACTCGTGTTAACGGCGTATCCCGATTTTGTAAACTTTCGCCCATCGTTCGTTCGGAGTTAAAGCCGAGTCGATTGTAAATGCTTCCGTCCGCGCTCGTCCAAGTAACGCTCGAATTCCTCGGACGGCATCGGCTTGCAGAAATAATAGCCTTGAATCCAATCGCATTGAAGCTCCCGCATTATGGCAAACTGCTCCCTCGTTTCCACTCCTTCGGCGATGACGTCCAGTTCGAGGCTATGCGCCATCGCAACGATCGCTTTGACGATTTGCGCGTGGTCGTCTTTTTCCGCAATATGCGAGATGAACGTTTGCGCTATTTTTAATTCGTCGACCTTGAACGTTTGCAGGAAGCCCAGCGACGAATACCCTGTGCCGAAGTCGTCCATCGAGATGCGAATGCCCATCGCTTTCAAAGCGACCAGCTTGTCCACCGTATCTTGGATGTCCCGAATCGCTATCCCTTCGGTAATTTCCAGTACGAGCAGATGCGGTTGAAAGCCGGTTTCGCTCAATATGCGCGTCACGGTCTCGACGAAATCGTCTTGCTGCAGCTGCACCGGAGACACGTTGATGCCCATTTTCATTTGCGGCATCCCGGCGTCCTGCCACAGCTTCGCTTGGCGGCATGCGGTCCGCATGACCCAATCGCCGATCGGAACGATCAGTCCCGTCTCTTCCGCAACGGGGATAAAGTCGCCGGGAGAAACGAATCGACCGTCATGAACCCAACGAATGAGCGCTTCAGCACCGCCTGCGGTACCATCGGCCGCGCTCACTTGCGGTTGATAGTACAAGACGAACTCTTCCCGCTCGAGCGCCTTGCGCAGCGATCGTTCCAACTTGATTTTGTTTCGATGAATCCCGTCGAGCGCGGATTGGTAAAACTCGTATTTGTTCCCGCCCCGTTCCTTCGCTTTGTACATGGCGGCATCGGCCCGCTTCATCAACTTCGCGACTTCCGCGCCGTCTTCCGGAAACACGGCGACGCCTACGCTTGCCGTCGTTTGCAGTTCCACATGATCGAGCACATAGGGAGTAGCCACCGCGGCAAGGATCGATTGCGCCAGCCCCGCAAGCTCCTGCCGCGAACCGACATGGCGCACGAGCACCGTAAATTCGTCCCCGGCCAATCTGGCCACGATCCGATCCTCGTTCATGACCTGCTTCAACCGTTCCGCGACATGGCGGATGACTAAATCGCCTTTCAAATGTCCGAAGCTGTCGTTCATATACTTAAAGCGATCCAAGTCCATAAACAACACGGCAATTCGTTCCCCGACGCGAGCCGCTTCCTCTATCGCTTCCATCAGCATTTTCTCGAAATATCTTCGGTTGGGCAGCTCCGACAACGCGTCGTGATTGGCCAAATATCGCGCTTGCGCAAGCGCTTTCCGAAGTTTGCCGAGCAGTGAGTCGTTTTCCAGCAAAACGGTAACTTGCCGTATTAAGATGAGAACGATCATGACCGCGCTTCCGATCACGATGCCGTCGACCACGGCAATGCGATCTATCATGAAGACAAGCAGCACGAGCAAACCGACGTAAGGCAGAACAACCCGCACGAACACCTTCCCTGCGTTTCCAGATCCGGAACGGGATTTCGCTTGCTCTTGGGGAATTCCGACGGAGGATATCCCGGCAAAGGCCAGCAAGAACAGCGCGATATCGCAGAGCGAATCCATCCATCCTCCCGGTTCGTACGAATTGGACGCGGTCAAGTAAAAGTAGAACGAATCATACGCGATAAACACGATAAATCCGATCGTCATATAGGATAACGCCGCTTTATGGAACAACGGCCTATAAGCCATATGTACGGCGAATAAAGAAACGACGAGAAACAGATCCGAAATCGGATAAAATAACGCCGTTAACGTCGCAAGCGAGGAATGGTTGCTGAACAACGATTCCAAATAAGGCCGTACGCCGAATTGCCAACTTACCGTAGTGACCGCAAGCATGAGGATCAGGATGTCGAAGCCGAAGCGGATGCCTTGAAACACTCTCTTTTCCTTAAAATGAATATAGCCAAACGCGGCAATGTACAGAAAATTTTGCAGATCCCAAAATAGATCCGCGATACTGATCATCGGCGTTATGCCGAAAATCCAATCGTAATAGACCCATATCAGTTGGGCAGCGAAATAGCTCGCGCATCCGGCGGCCATCATATACCAGAACGTTCTAACGCCGTCTCGATGCTTTCGACCCGCTTGAAGCAAATAGTAGCTTGCCGCCGCCGGCGGAAAAAGCTGCAAGACGAGAACGGCATGGCGGACGTTAGAAAACCAATAATCCAGCCCGTACGCCACGGCAAAATAGACAAGCATCATGGTGAAAACGAATTTCTTTGACGAAAGCGACCCCATTCTCTCTTGCCCCCTTCCCCTTGTAAACTTTGGTAGTCCTAATATTAGCATAATCTCTCAGCACCCGACATAAGACGATAGGATTAGCGGAAAATCGCGGAACCGTGCGAAACGAAATAAAGCCGCCGGTTTTAAACCCGGTGGCTTTGCGGATCATGAGATTATTGAATCGCTTGCAGACGCTCGGCGAGGATGCTCAACCATTAAAAAAAGCAGGCCTCAAGAAGTACCATACATTCCTAAGCAATATGATAACAATCAATGAAAAAGACTCTGAAGGAATTGATCTTTTTTCCCTCAGAGTCAGACAACATCTTAAATTTTTTCACCTAAGACTGGTGAGATTTTTCCAAGGGAACTAGAATCAAACCCTTGCGTCGATAATTGAGACTCAATTAGGTCCAACACATCATAAAAAGCAAAATTAGAACCCAACCTAAAAGATTTGTCCTCGGCATTTTCGTTCTTAGTACCAATTAATGTTTCATTATACTTCTCCTGAATATGTGTAATTAAATCACTTAGGAAATCTCTTAACTGTTCATCCATGTTATCTACTCCTTAGAATACCTTCGAGAATTTCTCTTTGTTCAGTTTGTCTCTGAATGTCAGAAGGCCATTTTTTGTTAATTAATGCTTCCTGTTGTCTCGGATCTAAATTATTAAAATTAGGTATGTGAGCCTCAGGATTTCGGATTTTGTCTTGATGCTCTGCTATTTGCTTTTCAATTGACTGTATACCTTTGCGAATCTCGGCATCTGTTTTATTAACATATTGATTATAAAAACCTGAATGCTTTCCTCCGTTCTTTGCAACATTGAAAGCATCACCCAAGCTCTCAACAAAGACGTCTTTGACTTGTTGCCTTAACTCCTCAGAATCGGTCGCTTCAAGAATTTTGTTAACATCATCTAAATCTGCTTCATTGTTTATTAACTTTTTCGTAAGTTTTAATTCTTTCAATACTAAACCTATTCCTTTTGTTCCGACTACAGCTACCAAACCACCTCCGACATATTCGCCTATTTGCTTCGCTCTGTCATAGCGATCGCCCTGGTTCCAACGATCGATTTCATCTAAGATAGCTTCACCAAGCGGAATTGCAATGGGTAATAGATAGTTCGAATCGCCGGTGACTTCATAAGCTACTATCAAAGTCGCCATTGCCCGAATGGTTTCGGCTGTTTTATACGGATGTCGGATTAATTCCCAAGTATCAAGAACACTGCCCTTGATTCCGCTCCAGACCCCTTTTGTAAAATGTTTTGTAAGCTTCGCAGAATCAATAGCGCCAGCGTAAACATCATTAGCCAAGGATGCTACCAGTATCGGCTTTGTTTCGCTTAATTCTTCACTTAATTCTTCGCTTAATTCTCCAGTGATAAATTCATCTACTGTATTTTTTAATAGTGCTTGTTGTATTGAATTTAAACCATAAAATTGATCTGACCCGATAAGAACTTCCGCTTCAATTTTCTTCCCATTAATGGATCCTTGTTTAAATAAAGCAACCGCATGTTCCGGAGGAGCGCCATACTTTTGCAGCTCTGTTCTGTTCTGTCCCGCTACCTGTTCCGCTGTAACTTCATTTGTCCATGTATACAAAGTGCTCTCGCTGTAAGTAACGGATTCCGAACCCGTTTGTCTGGCAAATATTAGAAGATAATCCCAACTGTGATATAATTCCATTCTTCATTTTGGGTCTGTTCCCAAGTCTCTACGATTCTGCGGGTTTCGCGTAAACTTCCAACCAAATGAGCATCCGTATATTCGGAATGATAGCTGTTAAATGACCATGTATCGTTAAATACAAGATTAAACAGTTCACCGGCAGGTTCGATTCTTCTTTCTGAATGATTACTTTGACTCCGCACCCAATCCGGCACATGTCCCGTCGGATCCCACATATTGATTGGATTGTTGCCGACGTAGACCCCCGAAGTTTTTGTAAGCTTGAACAGTTTGCCCCATGGCGTCAAAAAGGCTACCGATAGGGCACGCTCTCCATTAGATCAATCTGGGCTAAGCAGAGCTTTCAGATCGTCGCCAATGAGTAAGTCGAACGTACCTATTATGGCTGCGTCAGCTACGTTGACAGCATAGAGACTGGAAGCCGTTTCACGGGCGAGGTTCCCGCTCTCATATCCCTGTCAAGCGGCTGGAATGGCTGCAAGTCACTTCATATAGGGGGGGAATCAACGAGCAAACCTGTGATCTGTCATGAACTCTGCGTAAAAAGAAACCTTGAAGGCATAGAGCCAGTCAAGGTTTGGGGATTTATTCCTCGTTAGATTCTGAGAGTCTTCTTTGAATGTTTTCCAATCTTGTTCGTGATAGCCTAGTATACTTTATTACTTTTTCTATTTCCATCCCATCAGAAAGCATCTCTGTTACTACTGCAACCTCACCGCTAATTTCGCCAATTGGATACGCTGCCCTCCTTCCCTCGTCCCTTCCTTCCTCCCTTTCTTTTGATACAGAATATTCCTTACTACAATTTAAATCCAAGTACCATTCCATCTCTTCTGGGTAAGTTGGATCAAAACCAATGATTCCTTCCCATTCCTGATCGTCTTGAAACCCAATTACTACGTCGCCTGCATGGAGATTAAATTGGGCAATAACAAATGGCGAAATAGTAGGTCTGGTCGACCCATAATAATGAAAGTTAGTATCAATAGATATCTTTACAATGCTCATAGTGTTCTCCTATCTATTCAAAGTTGGGTTCGGAACCTGTGTGAATTGGCTCGAAAGACGGGCAGCTTCGGCGTCTGTAAGCTTTGCGCCGCCTGGAGTATAAATGCTTACATGATACGGATTATTAGCAGTTGGTGTGGCAACAACTTTGTAACCAGCATCATTAAGCTTTCCGACAGAAACGACTGAAATTTGATTGTTTTTCAAGCCTGCCGCTAAAGTTTCATTTGATACGCCCATCCCTCCATTTGCCGATAATGTATTATTCTTTGTATCTAATTTTTGATTAGCTATTAAGTCTCCTGGTTTTGCTACACCACCACGTACTATAACCGCATCTCCTGGTAACTCTGTACCATTTTTAAATGCTCCATTACTGCCCGGTAATGCAAGACCAGCACTTCTCTGAGCGCCAACAGTACCTGCATTCCCCGAACTTTGAGGATTCTTTCCAGTTAATCGGGAAAAAACATTCGGTATTTTGATCCCCCGAAGGAATCCTAATGCTACTGGATTCACATGTTCCATTGTATATAGGTAATTGTCTGCCGCTAGATTGGCTTGGGTGTATGAATTAAATAATATTCCGGCTTTTTGGAACTTATATTCCGGAGAATCCTCTTTTAACGCCTTGTTCTCAACCAAATAATCAAGAGCTTCCAAATAAATCGTAACATTGTTGTAATAGGGGGTAAAGAATGGATCGTTCTCTTTCCTGTCGTTGTAATACGCCTCAGCTTGTTTCAGATAATTATTCGTCAGCTCTTTAACCGCAGTTTCAACGATCTGCTGCTTTTTAGAATCATACTTCTGCTTGCTGATGTTAATTCCATTTGGAACATTAAAACTAAGAATGGGAAGGCCATTCAGCGTACTTGTCCCTTTGGTTTCGAGCGCAGTATTAGGGGCTACTCTCACCGGTGTTGATCCATATCTTTTGATTGCTTCTTGTGAGGCAGAGTACCTACTTTCTCCGGTTATCGACTCGGTCCAGGACAAATTATGGGATTCTACATATTCGCTTATGTCCGTGTCGAAACTAAAGCTGGTGAGTTCTCGTTCTTCCGTTTCTTCATCATAAGAAAAGCTTGCCGAAAACCAGAAATGGGTTTGCTCATAGTGCTCATATTCGGTTTGACTCCAGAAACGCAAGGTCAAATTTTGATGGATATATTGCTCAGTTGAACTTGCCGAGCTGTACTTTGTCTTTTTATATTCATAAGTAAAAGAATCATATCTGTACGAAGTGTTCGAGTCGTATTCCAAGTAATAATTTTCTGGTCTGTGTCCCGTCGGATCCCACATATTGATTGGATTGTTGCCGACGTAGGCGTATCGGTTCAGCGTCCACGGCTGCATAGCGTTCCCCGGCCATGTATCCTCGGTTAGGAAACGTGCTGCTGTCGAGTCATACCAACGTGCATCGTAGTCCATCAGGCCTGTCTTGTCGTCATAATGCTGACCGGTATAACCTGCGGTATTGTACGGCGCGGTAATACCGCTGAAGATGCCGCCGAAAGCGTCGTATCGGTAGCTCTCGATAACGCTGCCGTGGCGGTCGGTCAGTTCGCTTACCGTATGCCTGCCGTTAGACAAATAATACATCAGGCCGCCGTTTGTATCCAGGTCCGGCTCCTTGCTCGGATTGGTCAGCCCGTGCAGTCCAAACATCTTGCGGGACACGACCTCGCTGCCAGGCCCCATGTAATACTCGGCGTACGGGGAGCCTTTGTCGCTGTATTCCTTATGGATGACATTGGATAAGCCCATGTACAAGTAGGCGGTCTGCTCCAAATCCGGTTTTACCGACGAACCTTCGGGATCGCCGGAGGTGGGATCGCCGTATAGCTTCTTGTACAAACCGTATTTGTTGCCTTCACCGTTTAGCAGCGCATTCTCATTCGGCGTGCCATTGCCGTTACCATTGCCGTTGCCATTGCCGTTACCATTGCCGTTGCTGTTTCCATTGCCATTTCCGTTGTTGCCTTTGCAATCCTCCTTACCATAAGCATTTCCGTTATTTGCATGGTCGGACTTGCCTTGTTCTTTGTCATTACCATTACCATTACCATTGCCGTTACCATTGCCTACTTCGTCCGTTTTCGGTCCTTCCGGCGTCCATTGATGTAAGGTCAGCTCTTCACGCGATACTTTTCTGCCCAAACCGTCATACGCATATTTGGCGTAGCTGCCGTCCTCAAATATGACATCCGTGAGCCGGTTCGCGCTGTCGTAGGCGTACTCGATCCGTCCATCGAGACCGGACTGAGCAATTTGGTTGCCGTTATCGTCGTACTCGTAAGCTGTATCTCCTGCTTGCAGCAATTGGTTTAACGTATTGTAGCTGTACTGGATCTCTGTCCCGTCAATTGTCATGGACAACCGGTTGCCGACCGGATCATACGAATACGAAGCATGAGTATAACGATCCATTAAATAACCAGGCTGCAATTCCATAGTGCTTGGAAGCGGGATGTCTTGGGCAGCATCCGGCGCGCCCTCGTCTTCAACCGTAATTGATTCGACAACTCCCGGAAGGCATGAGAGATCGCTGCTCTTCTTATTCCCATTCTCTTTGTCTTTGTCTTTCCCTTGTCCATTTTCTTTGCCGTTCCCGTTATTACCATTGCCATTGCTATTGCCATTGCCATTGCCATTGCCGTTGCCGTTGCCGTTGCCGTTGCCATTGCCATTGCTATCATTGCCGCTACCATTGCCGTTACCATTATTGGAACCGCCGCCATTGCCGTTTCCTCCGGAGTTATCTCCTGAGTTACCTCCTGAAGCACCTCCGCTGCCCCCGCCACTATCGTTTCCTCCGGCGTTCCCACCGCCATTGCCTCCACTATTCCCGCCATTGCCATTATCATTTTCTTTATCCGCTGCGGCAATTTGGGTAGAAGGAGAGTATAAATAATCATTATTCAAGGTAGCTACTGTGGCATAGGGCTGGCTCGAAGCGGTTTCGGTCTTGCCATACATTACATCCGTCAAGCGGTTTAATACATCGTAGCGGTAATCGATCCGGGTGCCGTCGGCTTCCGTCTCGGAAATACGGTTGCCGCCCGCATCGTACTCATATGCATAGGACGAAATGATCGATTCGGAAGCGTTGCGGTTGTCCACTTTAACAAGCTGCCCGTCTTTATCATACGTGCTGTTAATTTGGTTTCCGTTGGCTAACTCGCGTTTCGTCTCCATGCCCAGCGCATTGTAATTAAAGGCGCTTCGGTTTCCGTCCGGGTCAGTCATGCCGATCATCTGGTCACGAACGTCATATTCGTAACGGGTAACCCGATCTTCGCTGTTGGTTAGCTGTGTAAGGTTGCCGTTGGCATCGTAATCGTATTTGATCGACTTACCCAGCGACGTGTTGGTTTGAGAAGCGAGGCGACCGAGCTTGTCATACGAGAAATGCTCATTGGATGCCCGATTAGTTACTTGGGACACTCGGCCCAACACATCGAAAGCATATTCGACTTTATCATCTATGGACTCCACAGCAGACAGTTGTCCGCGCGGTGTATAGGAATAACGGGCAGATTGCTGCTTCGCATCGAGCCTTTCCGTCAGTTGCCCGGCCGCATCATAGCTGTACCGCGTTTCTTTACCAAGCGCATTGATTTCTTTAAGCGGCTGTCCATTCAGATTATACGTCCAACTGCGGCTATTCCCGCCCGCATCCGTCAATTTGGCAAGCTTTCCCATTCTGTCATACGTATAGGTTGTCTTGCCGTTTAACGCGTCTGTTACGGAAACCAATTGATTCAGCGCATCGTAACCGTATTGCGTTTGATGTCCCAACGGATCGACAAGCGATGCGAGATTGCCGTTGGCGTCATATTCCCGTTGCTCCACAGACCCGTTCGGAGTCGTCTGTTTTATGAGCCGGTTTACATCGTCATAATCGAATGTCGTAACGGCTCCCAGCGCATCCGTTACGGTAGTCAGCAAGCCGGAGGCATTGTATCCCCAGCGGGCGGAATAACCCGCCGGGTCTTTCATTTCGGTCATGCGGCCGACTTGGTCATAAGTATACTCGGTCTTGTGCTTGAGCGGATCTTCCGTTGCGATAACGTTGCCTTCGCTATCGTATTCATAGACGTACGTCGAACCGTGAGGATCGACGGTTCTGACAGGCTGTCCCAAAGCATCGTATTCATAGCTCCAGATCGATCCCAAAGCATCCTGTTGCTGAGTCAACCTGCCCAGCGCATCGTACGCAAATCGCGTTTCCGCCCCGATTTCATCCTGAACTTTGGTTGTAAGACCATTGGCGTTATATTCCGATAATTTCACATGGCCGAGCGGGTTTATTTCCGAAACGATTCGTCCCAGGGGATCGTATTCCCACTTCCATACGCCGCCTTCCGCATCGGTACGCTGGGTTAAATATCCATCAACGCTGTAGGTGTTCCGTATCGTTCCGCCATTCGGCAATGTCGCTTGGGCAAGTCGATCAAGCGCATCGTATTCATAGGTCGTTTCTGCATTCAGAGCGTTCGTCTCTTTAATCGAATTCCCGGCCAAATCATATTCCAGCTTCGTTACGCCGCCCTTCGGATCAATCATCCGGACAACTTGCTGATTGGCGTTATATTCCCACGACGTTAGACTCCCGTCGGCTTCGATTTGTTGAATCGGGTCTCCAAGCGCGTTGTAGACCCACTCCGTAGCATGTCCAAGCGGATCGGTGGATTTCACGATTCGCTCAAGGGCATCCATCTGTACGGTTGTCGCCGCTCCGCTCGCATCGGTCATTTTCCGGATTCCCTGTTTATCGTCATAGACGATCTCCGACCGCATGCCGCGCCGATCCGTTTCGGAAGTCAAACGCCCCAGGACATCATACGTATATTGCTTGGACCCGCCCAAAGCGTCGGTGATTTGCAAGGTACGTCCCGCTCCGTCATAACGGAATGCGGTCGTTTGCTGAAGCGCATCCGTTACGGACTCGGTTCGACCTAGCGCATCGTTACGGTACACGGTCGCAGCTCCTTGCGGGTCAACACTGCGGATTAGCCCTCCCGCCTTATCGTACTCGTACGTTTCTTCATGACCGAGCGCATCCGTTATCTTGGTCGGCAAACCGAGTGCGTTATAAACCCACGTTGTTTCGTGCCCCGTCTCATTCGCATATTGGATCAGCTCGCCGGACTTGCTGTAACCGTAAGAGGTGACATGGCCTAAAGCGTCCGTAATCTGTTTGACTTGACCGTTCGCATCATATTGGAAACCGGTCATGCGTCCCAGTGCATCGATCTGTTTAACCAAATGCCCCATCGCATCATATTCCAGCTTCGTGACTGCTCCGTTAGCTTCTTTGACTTCGGTCATTTGACCGAGTGCATTATATGTCATTTCCTTCTTATGACTAAGCGCGTTAGTCGTCTTCACGGTTTGTCCCAAAGCATCATATTCCCATGACCACCTAGAACCCAGAGCGTCGACGAATGCCGTTCTGCGATCCATTGCATCGTAGAAATACTCGCTCTTGCGATCTCGGAAATCGGTTACCGTTTTTACGTTCCCCATGACATCGTAGGTGATTTCCGTCGTTTGATTGAGGGCATTGGTTTCTTTAGTGATTTGATCCATCTCATTATAGGCGTAAGAGGTTTTGGCACCTTCCGGATCGATCGTTTCCAGCAATCTGCCGACGGCATCGTATGTATACGAGGTTTGATTGCCGATCGCGTCCGTGGTTATAGTCGGCAGCCCCAGCTCGTTATATGCCATCGTGCTGACGTGTTCAAGCGGGTCGGTTACTTGCTTGATTTGATTGCGCAGATCGAACTCATAGGTGTACGTTCCGCCCGCCGCATCGGTAATGACCGTTTGGTTCGTTTCGTCATCATAGGCCCACTTCGTATCTCTTCCACTGGGATTGACGGTACGGACAATTCTCCCGAGAAAATCGTATTCATATTGCGTCGTCTGCCCTAACGCATTCGTCGCTTTGGTGAGTTGACCTCCAGCATCGTATTCATAAGTAATGATTCCGCCAAGCGGATCGGTGACCGATGTTAACAAGCCCGATTTGTTATAGGCCAGCTGCAATACATTGCCTGCCGGATCGATGACCTGCTGCACCTGATTAGCCCCGTCGTAAACGTACGTGATCGCTTGACCGAGCGCATTTATGATTTTTGACATTTGTCCATCAACATTATAGTTGACTTGGGAAATACTTTCGTCACGGTTCACCGTTTTAATTAACCGATTCGCCTTGTCATATGCATACTGAACGGCGGTTCCGTCAGGATACGTTGTTTTCTTGAGCAGTCCCAGGCTATTATATTCGTTCTCGATGAGGTTTCCGTCCGGACGCTGTTCGGTCAATACTCTGCCCGCCCCGTCATAGGTATACTGCCGGATACGTCCCAGAGGATCTTCCACCTTCAGCAATCTGCCCCTATTGTCATAAAGGAGCGTTGTCGTGCGGCCTTGTTCGTCTTTGACTTTGGAGAGTTGGCCGGCAGCATCGTATACGTACTCCAGCTTAACGCTGTCCGACTCGACGGTTTTCACGCCGAACGGACCGTATGCGTACACGGTTGTTCTACCGAGCGGATCGGCCTCCTTAGTCACTCTGCCTAGTGCATCGCGTGTTAGTTCCGTCTCCCGACCTAGCGGATCAATCGTTTTGGATAGCCGCCCCATCCGGTCATAACGGTAAGAATTCGTTCTCTGAAGCCCATCCTTAATGTTTACCAAATTCCCTTCCTTGGTTCTCTCATAGATCGTAACGACGCCAAGGGGATTTTTCTCCGAGACGAGCAATCCGTTCCGGTCATATTGATACTCCGTTGCGGCGCCATCGCCGACGACACGGCGGATCGCCTTCCCGTCATCATCATAGGTCATTTCCGCTTTATATCCGCCCGGAGAGGTTTCTTTCAACAATCGCCCGTTATTGTCATACTCGAATGCTGTCGCATTTTCGAGCGGGTCGGTCTTCCGGATAATGTTGCCTTGCGTATCGTAAGTAAAGCCGATCGAGCTGCCCGATTCATTGGCCATCGAAACGAGCTGCCCTTTATCGTCGTAGCCAAAATGCCCGGTGACGCCATCGGGAGTTTTCCTCTCCACGATATTGCCGTTATCGTCGTATACGAAAGCCGTCTCCGTACCGTCCGGGTGCTTGATCCGCTTCGGGAGTTTCCATCGATCGTCATATTCGTACATGGTCACGGCACCGCTAACTTCCGTTTTTTTCTTCTCATTGCCGTCCGCGTTATATTCGGTCGTTTCAGTCCCGCGGATCGACTCTATTTTCGTGATCAGTCCTTTCTCGTTGTATTGATAAGCAACTGTTTCGCCCAAAGGATTGATGATGCTCGCAACTTTGCCATCTGCGATGCCATATGCCCATTCGTTGTTCAGCGCATCTGTCAGAATAGTCTTGTCTTCGCCGTAGGCAAAAGCAAGCTGGATCGAGCCGCTGCCGTCCAGAATAGACTCGACTTTGTTCTGAGCGTTATACCGGAAAGTCTTGACCGCACCTTCGCCGTTTGTAAGCGTGGACAGGCGGTTCTTGTCATCATAGCCGTAGCTGATCGTTCTCCCTTCCGGTGACACAGCTGTCGTGAGGCGTCCGGAATCGTCGTAAGCGAACGTGAACGTTTTGTTCATCGGATCGATGATTTGCGTAATGACGCCGTTCTCCCACTGGAATTGAATCAGGCGGTTTGCCGTATCCGTAATGCCGGTCAGCTTGCCGCTATCGTTATAGGCGAAAGATATCGTATTTCCGTAACGGTCCTGAAGCTTGACCATTTTTCCGGCTTTTGCATCCTGTGAACTGCGCCACGGCGCAAAATAACCGTAGTATGTAATTTTCGCCCCGCTGCTTTTGGTGACGACGTATTCATGCTCGCTGATTCGCTCCAATTGTTCTCCGTCGACAGGCTCATAATGGCCCTTATGCAGCTCATAGTTGACCTTGTCGTCCCCGTCGTATTCCAAAATATATCCTTCGGAATCGTCTTTAATGAACGAATAGCTGTTTACCGTTTCGTCCCAGCGGAATTCGCCCAAGGCATAATCGGCGTACATACGAAGGAGCGAATTCCAGTTAAAGTCCCACCCGATCCCGAATGCGCCCGGTTCGCTGCCCGAGCTGTCATAAGTCCGCTCCAAATCGAATCCGAACCCGATGCCCGGCAGATGAATGTCGGTGGATTGCAGCTTCAATTGACCGGTGGCCAAGTCCACCGGGTGGTTCATCGGATCTTCGGACTCAGGACCGGCGGCCGGTTGGGTTGAGGCTCCGCCTGATGAGCCCGCTACCGGGGCCGCAGGCTGTCCAGGGTTCAGTCCCGAGGGCAGGGAAGGGACCGCGTTTTGCAAAGGATTAGGCAGCTGTGGACGATAGCCTTCTGCTTGTCCGGGGAGCTGTTTCAAAATCTCCAGAGGGTCAACATAACCCGGGGCCGCGCTGCTTCCACCCCTAGCGAATACGGACGTTTGCACGGAACTGAAAATTACAAAAAATGTCATAAAACAGACTAATATACGCTTCTTCATAACTTACCCTCCTACGGTTATTGCTTTTCGAAAGAAAAGCAATTTGTGCTGTAATGCGGAGATCAATAAAAAAGCGTACAAAAAACAGCCTAACGCAAAACCGCGAGGATTGCGTAAGCTGCATAAAGGTTTAGTTAAAAAAATCACCCTTGGCAGCCTGGCAATCATAGCTCGATTAGAGCTTTAGACCCATGGCTTTGCGTCATCCTCTTTCGAGGATTTTGCCTTTATCACGATAATTATGATGAAAAAAGAAGAATTATCCATATTATATGGAACCAATCTACTAAAATCAACATTTTTATAGTAATTTGGATGTGCTATAAAGTAGGGATTTAGGGTATAAATCTGTACTCCTATTGACTCAATACTAAACATGGGTTGGCATGGTGGCTCCCTACGGCCGTCTGCGTCTATGGGGCCTTAGCTCTGCTTGGCGAGACGAACTTGCCGAATGAGCATTGACAGCAGAGACGGGGCGACCAATCCCTATGGCGAAGTGTTCGGCGTAAGCGGTTTGTTCGTGGCCGATAATAGCGTCCTCCCTCTCACGGGAGCATCCAATCCGCTTTAACGACGATAGCTCTCACGCTGCGCACCGCGGATTTTATCAAGAAGAAACCGTGACTATTATGGGGTCTTGCCCGCATAGAAGAGCAGGTAATGCTCCAGTTGCCCGCTCCAGTAAGCGGCATCATGCCCGCCGGGGCCGGGAACCCACTGCGCATCGACGTTCATCGTCCGAAGCACCTCGTACAGTTTGTAATCTTTTTCCGCTAACGCATCCCCTTCTCCGGCATCCAAATAAATGTCCACGTCTGCCAGCTTGCCCGATGCGGCCAGCTTAAACGGATCCCTTGCGCTCCGCAACGCCTCGTTCGCATAGAGCCAATCCCGCTGATCCGTAAATAGGTCGGTCGATGTATAATTCCATAGCGCGGCGCTATGCGCGCCGATTTTACCGAAGAGGTCGGGATAGGTAAATCCGAGATAAAGGGACGCGTACCCTCCCATGGATGCGCCGCCGATATACCTGCCGGATCGGGATGCTTGCGTACTATAATGACTGTCCACGTAAGAGATAACGTCTTGAATCAGATAGTCCTCGTAGGGGCCGATACTCACGCCTCCCGGATCTTCGCCCTCTCCGGGCTTCGTATTCACGCCGAAGCTATTCCCGTAATCCGGAGAGACGATAATGACGGGGTTTATTCGGTCTTCTTGAAGGAGCCGATTCGCGACATCGTCTATATGGAGATAAGTAAACCAAGAATCATGCGTGCCGCCGTAACCATATAACAAGTAGATCACCGGGTATCGCGCGTCGGGACTGTATGCCGGAGGAAGATAGACGGACAAGCTCATATCGCGATTTAGCGCCGTGCTATGAAAGCTGACCGAATCGATCCGCGAGTTGACGATAGCCGAAGATGAGGAGGAAGGCGGGTCTGGCACGGGGGAAACCGATGAGATCGCGGCCGGCCGCGCGTCGTCCGAACAGCCAATGAGAATAAGCAGGCTGAATGTCGCAATAACCGTTGAAGCGAGACCATTTTTCATGTCTTGCATAACCTCCCGGTTTTCATCCAAGTCATAGATTGTTTTGGCTTAATTCTCTTACAAGTATATTTATTATTCTGCAATGATTCCACTAAATGCCGCGTTAACACAATTCGACATCTTCCCTGTTATACTTGAGTTTCATGGGAAGGACAGGTGAAAATGAAAAAGTCTTTAAGCAGCTTTCGTCGCGGGTTCGCAAGTGCCATGTGGGCATTGTCATGTTTCTTGATCGCGGCGAGCTTATACGTTAGATGGTTTCACGCTTAACGACAGTTCAGCGGTCTCCTTCTCGTGGTGCGGGTTCTTCAGCTTGAGCCTCGATTCTATCACCGTTCCGATCCCCCCTTCGAATTTCTTCCGCGGAGTCTAAAACTTACTAGTTTACGGAGGTTCGACAAAAGTAGTGTTAATCCATCAAAGGGTTATGCGGACATTGGAAGGAATATTAACTGAAATACGCTGTATTCCAAGTATAGATAGAGGAGGATGTCTATGAAGAAGAAACTCGCTGTCGCCGTCGTTATGTCCTGCATCTTCTCCACCACCCTATTTGGAGCGTCCGGTTATTCGAAAAGTTCGGATACCGCCCCAAGTACCCGCTATTTGATCGCCTTTCAGAAAGACCTGCCTTCCAACTATGCAGATCTGATCGCCCAAGCCGGCGGTACGGTGTTAAGGGCTCTGCCGGAGATCGGCGGCGTCGAGGTCGAATCCGCATCGCCGGCCTTCCTGACGAATGTGCAAAGTATCGCAGGTATTCAAGCCGCCAACGTAGAATTGCCGCACAGCTTAATCGACGGACTGACGGATCCCGCCGCAGCCGACGGACAACCCGTAACGGACATCCCGCAAGACGCCGATAACTATTGGAGCTACCAGTGGGATATGCAGCGTCTAACCCGCAACGGCGATTCATACTCCCTGGAGAGCGGCGGATCCGTAAACGGCGATGGCACCGTTAACCACAAAGCGGTAGTCGGGGTAATCGACTCCGGCATCGATGCGAATCACCCCGATCTCAAGGCGAATTTCCTAGGCGGGATGAACTTCGTGCCGGCGGGCGTAGACTCGACGGAAACGGGCGACCCCTTGGACGTTCTCGACAGGGGAGGCCACGGCACCCATGTGGCGGGCTCCATTGCCGCTAACGGGAAAGTCAAAGGCGTTGGGCCCAATTTGGGAATCCGAGCTTACCGTGTTTTTCCGGAAAGCGGTAGCGCTCCTACCTCCTGGATCGTTGCAGCGATCCTTCAGGCGGCTAACGATCGCGTGGACGTCATCAACATGTCGATCGGCGGATTTGATGCCATTTCTCCATATATGTTCCTTGGGACGGGTCCGTATAAAGACGTCGCCGACATATTGCTCTGGAAGAGGGCCGTCAGCTATGCGGTCAATCACAATGTCACTGTCGTCGCCGCCTCGGGCAACGAGTCGCTGAACCTCAATAATCCGACGGACATCACGGATTACTTAAACCAGGAATACGGGCCGCTCGGCTTCGAGTTTAAGGGGGCTTCCAAAGAAGTGCCCGGACAAATATCCGGTGTTATCAATGTCTCTTCTTCCATTCAATGGACGACCGACCAAATCGCTTTCTATTCCAACTACGGATCCAGCGCCATCGACGTGGCGGCGCCAGGCGGAGACAACGGGCCCGTATACGATGCTACCCGCGATCTCGGCACACGGGATTTTCATTTCCGAACATTGAGCACCTATCCGACCTATCTCGCTCCTTACTTCACCTCCAACCTGATCGGATACGCGCTCATGCACGGCACCTCAATGGCCTCTCCAAAAGTCGCCGGAGTCGCCGGCGTCATTAAAGCCGCCCATCCGGAATATAGTCCATCGCAGGTTGCCGCCCTTATTCGTAAGACGGCGCTGGACTACGGCAAAAAAGGCCATGATCAGCTGTTTGGCTCCGGAGAAGCGAATGCTTACGCTGCATTGAAGTAATCGTGCAATTGTCCCGCCACCTGCGTTTAGCCGCTGAGGCGGGGGATTCTTGGGTAATCGAATCTAACGATTCGAACTTGACTAAGCGCATTAAAGGGCATCCGATTGGATGCCCTTTGATGTATCTTTAAGCGATCATTCCTACCGGTTTCTTGCCGCGACCCGTCCTTCCCTAACGAAACGAGCCGCCTCCGCCATTTGCGATTCGCCGACCGCTTCCAGCGTCACATAGCCATGCGGCTTATACTTCTCCAGCAGCTCGAAGAATAGCGGGTAGTTCAGCTCCCCCGAGCCGGCCGCCGTCTCCGTCAAAGTCCCGTCCGCTTCGCGGCGCAAGTCCTTCGCGTGCGCGCTGACGATTCGCGGGCCGAGCATGCGGAATGCTTCCCGGATC
Source organism: Cohnella suwonensis (assembly GCF_042655365.1). Lineage (NCBI taxonomy): Bacteria > Bacillati > Bacillota > Bacilli > Caryophanales > Paenibacillaceae > Cohnella > Cohnella suwonensis. Next base: position 26,329 of record NZ_JBHSMH010000007.1, read on the forward strand.
GTGCGCTCCTGCTCTTCGAACCGCGGGCCGTTCATCAAATTGCACGGGTCCAGGACGACGCCGACGCACGAAGACGGGAAACGTTCCAACGTCTCGGCCAGCGTCTCCGACGAATCGATCAGATGCCGCTGGGCCGCTTCCAGCCCGATCGTAACGCCCCATCGCTCCGCCTCTTCGACCAATTCCTCCAGCGCCCTGTCCAACCGTTCCGCATGTTTGGAACGCCGGTCCGGATCGGTCGCGCCGCCGACCTCCGTCCCCACGATCGGCGCCCCGAAATGCCGCGCGCAACGCAAATGCTCCTTGAAGCGGTCTACGTTGTGCCGGTACGTTTCGTCATCAAGCTCTGTCAGGCTCGCGTAGCAGCCGAGCACCGCAATCCGGACGCCATGTTTCTCGAAGGCGCCCCCCACCTCCTGCGCCAATCCGGGGCTTAGCTTCCCAAGCGCACAGTCGGCATCGGAAATCGCTTTGGACAGCGCCAACTGAACATAGGGGAATCCGAAGGCGGCCGTCTTCGCCGCCAGTTCCTTATAAGGTTGCCTTCCGAGCAAGTGCGCCAATATTCCCGCCGACATAGCTTCCATCCTCTCCCGCTTTCCTCTGGCATCTCATTCTACATTATATAGGATGGACGGTTGGCATTTACAAACGGGAAACAAAATCCCTCCGAGGTTGCTCGAAGGGATCTTTTCTTTATTTATTAACTTTGGATTTTGACGGTTTTTTCTCCGACTACCAGAATGCCGTTGACATAGCCGCGGAAGTGGAGGGTAACCTCGGAACCCGTCCAATTAAAATCGGAGCGTTCGAACTTGAATTGACCGAGCTTCGCCTGATTGTAATAGCCATTATTGCTATTGAGGGCCTTCACGCCGTTAAGCGTTACGCTATTCAGATCGAAGCCTTGGCTGTTGTATCCGTCCGGCAAGTCTACGCGAACGGTGAACACTCCTTTATTGCCTTTGATGACGGTAGGAGTTACCGTAATCGTAGCCTGAAGGAAAACCGCGAACTGTTTTTTCAGCGTGGTAGTCAAGCCCACGGCATCTGTTACGGTTACCGTGACGGTATAGATTCCCGGCTTATTCACGATCAACTCGCTGCCGTTCGTTACCGCCGTTTCCGTCATCGAATCCGGCCCCATGACTGTCATTTTCTCATCGGCCACTCCCGAAAGCTTATCGGTCGCCGAATAAGACAATTTCAGCGCCGTTCCTGCTTTCACCTCTTCGTTCAGATCCATCGTAACGACCGGTGCGGACTTATCGATTTTGACGTCGGCCGTACTTGCCGTTTCGATGTTGCCGGCCTTATCCACCGAGTAGAAAGCAATAGGATGAATGCCTTCATTGCTCACCGTGAACGAGCTGCCTTCCCGGTACTCGGAACCGTCGATCGCGTAAAATGTTTTCGCTGCGCCGCTTTCCGCGTCCGTTGCGGTTAATGCGACGGCCACATCTTCTTTAGTCCACGTCGATGGAACGTTAGACACGGTCACGGGCGCCGTTCCGTCGACTTTCGCTTCGACCGTATGCTCGGCTTCTTTGTTGCCCGCCTGATCGATCGAGTAATACCGGATTTGATGGATGCCGTCGCCGCTCACCGTGAACGAGGTACCTTCCCGGAACTCGGAACCGTCGACCGAATAATACGTCTTCGCTACGCCGCTTTCCGAATCCGTAGCCGTCAAATTCACTGCCGCCTCTTTCGGATTCCAACCTTCAAGAGCATTCGAATCCGTCACCGGCGCGGTCTTATCGATTTTCACTTCGATTGTATGAGCCGCTTCCTTATTGCCGACTTTATCCACCGAGTAGAACGAGACCTTGGTCACGCCAGCTTGATCGACTTTAACGGAAGTACCCGCAATATATTCGCCTTCGTTCAAGGAATAGAACGTGCCCGCGACTCCCGTCTCGTTATCCGTTGCCGACAAAGCGACCGTTTGGCTTTCATTTGTCCATCCGCCGGGGAATTCCGCGGTCGTCACCGGCGCTTCCGTATCGACGATCAGCTTGGCGACAACGATATTGGACTTGTCCGATTCGCCGAACGAGTTGCTGTAAGAAGCGACATAGTACTCATGATCTTTATAGGACAGATCCGAAACCGTGAAAGACAAGTTATTTAAGTTCTCCGTCAGCGATACCGGCTGGCCGTCGACTATTTCGTAAACATTATAGCCGTTGGCATAGGTGATGAAATTCCAGGAAATCCGGGCGCTTGTATCGCTTAACAACTTGATAGAGGCAACCGGAGGCTCCATAATCGGGAACACGATCTTCTCGGTCACGCGATTCGAAGGCGCGGACTCGCCAAAACGATTGTTATACGCGGTTACTTCGAATGAATGCGTATCCTCCGACAGGTTGTACGCTTTGTAGCTCAGAGCCGCACCTTTGTAAATTAACTGTCTATTTCCGCCCGTCAGCTTATATACGCGATATTCGTTCGCCCAAGCAGCCGATGACCAAGTTAGCGTCATATTGTTGGCGTTGAATACGGTCCCTGCCACGACGGGAGGCTGAACGACAGGCCACACTAATTCAAAGTCGGAGACGGCTCCGATCGGAGATTCGCCGAACCGGCTGCTGTACGAATGAATCACGTAACTGTAGTCTCCGGCCGGCATGTTGACGTACGTGGCGGTCGTGCCGGTTACCGTGCTTTTCAACACCTTCTGCCCGTCTACCAATTGGTATACCCGATAAGCCGTCGCGAATGTTGCGGCGTTCCATTTCAACGTAATATCGTTCCCGTTCGCAACGGTTTTCGTTAAATTGCCCGGCGCCTGCATGATCGGCCAGTCCAGCGTGAATTGGAGCTCGCCGCCTTCAGGCGATTCGCCGAAACGGCTGCTGTAGGATCGCACCGCATAGCTGTAATCGCCTTCAGGCATATTGGTGAACGTTAGGGTCGTTCCGGTCTGCGTCTTCTGCAGCACTTCCGTGCCATCGACCACCTTATACAGGTTATAGCCCGAAGCATAGGTGACGGCATTCCACTTCAAGGTAATGTCATTGCCGTTCGAAATCGTCTTCGTAAAGCCGCCCGGCGCCTGCATGACCGGGAATACCAGAGTAAACGCAAGCTCGCTTCCCGCGGATTCGCCGAAACGATCGCTGTAAGAACGCACCACATAGGTGAATTCGCCGGCAGGATGATTGGTGATTGTGACCGTCGTCCCGGTCTGAGATTTCACCAACTTTTCCTGTCCGTCAACAAGTTGATATAGCTTGTATGCCGTTGCATAGGTCACGGCATTCCATTTCAAGATCAGGTCATTGCCGTTTGCAATGCTTTTCGTGAAATTGCCCGGCGCCTGCATGACCGTATTGACAAGCGTTAAGGTCAACGGGCTGCCTTCCGGCGATTCCCCGAAGCGGTTGCTTATGGCATGCACGATATAAGTGTGCTCGCCGGCCTTTACGTTCGTTTGCGTCGAGGTCAGCGTCGTAACCGAGTTCTTCAGCACCTTCTGACCGTCAACCACTTCATACACTTTATAAGAATTTGCATAAGCGACGGCCGTCCAAGTCAGCACGATATCGTTTCCGTTCAGAATTTTGTATGCAAAGCTACCCGGTGCGGCCACTATCGGAAAATCAAGCGCAAACGTGATTTCCGCGCCTTCCGGCGATTCGCCCAATATAGATGAAACGGAGTGAATCTCATATTGATATTGGCCTTCCGGTTGATTCGTATACGTCGCGGCCGTGCCGGTTACCGTGCTTTTCAACACTTTTTGACCGTCGACGAGTAGATAGATTTTATAGCTCGTAGCGTAAGGCACGGCTGTCCACTTTAAGAGGATGTCATTGCCGTTTGCGATGCTGTATGTCGGATTGGCCGGAGCCTGCATCGTCTGCCCATTAAGCGTCATCGTCAGTAGAGTCCCTTGCGGCGACTCTCCGAATCGGGTAGATACGGAATGGACTTCATACGTGTATTCGCCCGGCGACATACCCGTGTACGTGACGGTTAGGCCGGTTACCGTGCTTTTAAGAACCTTCTGACCATTAACGATCTGGTAAACTTTATAACTTGTCGCATAAGCGGAGGCATCCCAGGTCAGGGAAAAGTCCGTCGCGTTTTTAATCGTTTGGACCAGATTGGCCGGCGGCTCCATCGTCGGGTAAACCAGAGGGAAGGAAACTTGGCTGCCTTCCGGCGATTCGCCGAAACGAGTGGAGAAGGAATGGATTTCATACGCGTAATCGCCTTGCGGCTGATTGGCGTAAGTGACGGTCGTGCCGGTCACCGTGCTTTTCAACGACTTTTGTCCGTTAGCGATCAAATAGACCTTATAGCTCGTCGCGTTCGCAGTCGCTGCCCAATTCAGAACGATATCATTGCCGTTCGTCAACCGATATTGGGCATTTTCCGGTGCGGCCATAATAGTGGCCTCTATCGTCAATTTTACTTCGCTGCCTTCCGGAGATTCCCCGAAACGGCTGCTATAGGAATGCACCTCATAGGCGTATTCGCCGGCCGGCTGGTTGACGTAAGTCACTGTAGTTCCGGTTACCGTGCTTTTCAACGCTTTTTGACCGTCGATGACTTGATAGATTTTGTAGCTGTTCGCGTTAGCTGACGCCCCCCAGGTTAGGACGATGTCGTTGATGTTTTGCAGCTTGTACGCAAGATCGGGAGGAGGGGCCATGGTCACCGCACCTAACGCGAACGTAACTTGGGCGCCTTCCGGAGATTCGCCGAAACGGCTGCTGAAAGAATGCACCTCGTAGGTATAGTCGCCGGCCGGCTGGTTGACGTAGGTCACGGTTGCGGTAGTTACCGTGCTTTTCAATACTTTTTGACCGTCGACGACTTGATAGATTTTATAGCTGTTTGCGTTCGGGACAGTCCCCCAGGTCAAAACGACGTCGTTGATGTTTTGCAGCTTATAAGCGAAGTTGGCCGGCGCAGCCATGACCGTGGCCTCGATCGTGAACGTGACCGGAGTGCCTTCCGGCGATTCGCCGAAACGGTCGCTGTAAGCATTCACTTCATAGGTATAGTCTCCGGCCGGTTGGTTGGCGTAGGTCACGGTCGTGCCGGTTACCGTGCTCTTTAATATCTTCTGACCGTCGATGACTTGATAGATTTTATAGCTGTTCGCGTTCGCGGCGGTCGTCCAGGTCAGAACGACATCGTTGATATTTTGCAGCTTGTAGACGAGACTGGCAGGTGGCGCCATCGTCACAGTGCCCAGAGTGAACGTGACAGGGGCGCCTTCCGGCGATTCGCCGAAACGGTCGCTGTAAGAATAGATCTCATAGGCGTATTCGCCGGCTGGTTGATTGGTATAAATGACGGTTGTTCCGGTTACCGTGCTCTTTAGCGTTTTTTGCCCATCGACTACTTGATAGACTCTATAATTCGTAGCGTAGCTGACCGCATTCCATTTCAAGCTGACGTCGGTAACGTTCGAAATGATAACCGTGGCGTTACCGGGCGCCGTCATTGTCGGAATAATCAAGTCGACTTCAACGGGAGCGGAAAGCGGGGATTCCCCGAAGTTGGCGTTCTTTGCGGTAACCGCATACCGATAAGCTCCCGTCGGCGCATTGGAGACTGTATAGGTAAGCGCCGTTTGCGTTTTCACAAGCGTCGTCTGGCCATCGGGTTGAACTTGGTATAGATTGTAGCTTTGGGCATACGGGGAGGCCGTCCAGCTCAAGACGATGTCATTGCCGTTTTTGACCGTATACGACAACGTCGGCGCGGCCATGTCCGGATAAGCGATATTGACCGTAATCGGGGCGCATGGTCCCGACTCTCCATTCGGACCTAAGGTCGATACCACGTAAGTATACTGTCCTTCCGGCAGACTATTGATCGTGAAAGAGGTCGTGCTTGACGTGCCGCGGGCGATCAGCTGACCGTCGGTAATCTCATAAACTTTATAGCCGGTTGCACCAAAAACCGCGCTCCATGTCAACTTAACGTCGGTAGGCGTCAATGCTTGATAGCTGAGATTGCTTGGAGGCAGCATCGTGTTGTCCGTCTCTGCCGCGAAGCTGTTCCCGGCCGGGAGTAGAACCTGCACCAATAGGAGAAGCGAAACCAGGAAAGAAAGCTTTTTGGATATGCGTTTTTCCATGAGAACCCTGCCTTTCTTCTTGCGAATGGGATTTTGAGCAAAAAAAATAAACCTCGCCAAGGTTCATAGTAGAATCGCTATGATTCCTTGTGGCAACCGGCTGCCTTCCGCTCGGAAGCGGGTCAGGCCCTTGGCTTTGCGTCTCATGATTTCTCATGATTTGCCTTTTTCACTTGGTTGTTGCGACTTTGAATCTAAATTCATAATAAATTGTCGTATCCCGTTATGTGAATAGGCCATTTGTACCAGGTTAGGCAAAGCGGACTAAGCGTGCCCGCCGAATATAACTTTTCAACGTATGCCAAACAACCTCCATTTCCGCTTTTTCGGCGGATCTGGAGGTTGTTTTGATGTTGCGAAGGTGCGGCTATCCCGGAAAGGTCCCGGACAATTCCCGGCCGTACCCCTTATTTGGCGTTGATCCGCTGTTGAACCCGCGCGGGAGCGGTCGACTTGGCCTTGCCGCCGAGCAGCTTCAAGTAGGTCTTGTAGTGGGCCTTGGCGGCGTTCTTCTGTCCCAGCGTCCATTCCGCATCGGCGATATTGAGATAGGCCACCGTACGGCCGGGAACGAGCTTGATCACGTTAGCCAGAACCGGCACGGCTTCCTTGTTGCGACCGGCCAACGAGAGGTAATAGCCGTAATCGTTAAGCATGCCGACGTAAACGCCCAGACCGAGACGAGCTTCGAGATAGAGGCTGTCTTCCGCGCCGACGATGTCCGCCTTCGTTAACGTACCGTCCACGTAGCCCCAGGTTCCGAATGCGTCCGCGTACTGGGACAACCCGTAATCCAGGTATTCCACCGCTTTTTTGAAATCGACCTTCTGAATTTGATTCGCCTTCTGTTGGGCCAGCTTCAGCGCGGGCGCGGCAAGCGTATAATTTTGTTCATACGCGCTCGGGTAATAGGCTATTTCCGTCTCGTATTGCTCCACCAGCTTCTGGATGTCCTTCAGCTTCAATAGGCGCTCTTTCTCTTCGAAATATCGCTCGGAAGGATCGTCGTATTCATGGGAGATGACGTAGAACCGGTCGCCCGCCCATTCCAGTTCGACGAGGGACCGAAACGCGCTGTAGGGGGCTTCGGTCCAAATTTGAACCAAGTTGCCCGTCGTCGTGAATTCAAGCTTGGCCATGTTAAGGAACATATACCCTTCGTCGCTGCTTGCCGCCCGGTCCAGCAACCGGACATCCGACGCGTCCTTGTTCGATGCGATCAGCACGAGTTCGATCCACTCGTAATTGTAGACGAAGGCCATGAACTGCCTCTCGTAGCCTTGCGGGTTGTTGCCGAGATCCACCTCGTAGAAGGATTCCGGGACAATCGCCTCCGCGTCCTCCTCGTAAAGTTGTAGAGAATCGATGAGTAAATCCTTCAGCGACGGGTAAACCTTTGCGCCGTCCGCCAGCTCGCCCAGATTGACGGGCTCGATCTCTTCTGCATCGCCCCCTCCGCCTTCGGCCGCCGTCGCGAACTGCGCGCCGGCGAGGAAAAATATTGCGATCATCAGGGCAAGAATTCGCTTGCTCCAAATTGTCATGTTCATTCCGCCTTTTCGTCGTTCGAAAATCGCCTGCGCGAATTTTCTTTATCCCATCGTATCAATCGCGGCCGCATCTGGCAGTCACTTTTCCTCCGGTTCCGGTCACGTGACTGCTGTCATATAAACTTCTTCGCCAGAGAACAACCGGGGATTACGGGAATGGGACAGAGACGGTAAAGCTATACATGTAAACACGAATCAGGGCACCCCTTAAACGAGGGTGCCCTGATTCTGGTTCGATAGAAAGCCGTTTTTATGGCGCGATAGTGCGGCTTGACGGCTCCCGTCCCGCCTGCGCACGCCGGGGCAGCTCCCGCAGAACCTGCTCCAGTCTCATGCCGAGCCGTTCGACGAGTTCCCAATCGCGCCCGGCAATCAAGGCGAATATTCTTCCGGCGTACATGCCGTCGCTCTCTTCCTTCGCCAAGGGAAGCGTTCCGGACGTGTAAACGAGAACCCCTTCCCTGTTCTCGGGACGATAAAGCAATCCCTCGCGGTCTAAGACGGCGCATAGCTCTTCATAATCCAGCCGTTCCCCGGACGCGAATCGAAAATACCGGGAGAACACGCGAGTATCCTCCCCGAGCACCCTCTCGAGAAACGAGACATAAGTGGACAAGGTAAACCGGCCGTTGATCTCGACGATCGGGATGATCGTCCCGTCGGCCGTCACGATGGAGTCCACCCCCGCCACGCCCGTATAGCCGATGCCGTGCAAATACCGGCCGATATCCTCCCCGTACTCGCGGTATCGACGCAGCATTTCTTCTCCGAGATCGGCCGGCATTTGCGAGCCGATATAGACCGTTTCCCTCAGCAGCTGCCGCTTGATCGAGAAGACGTCGACCAGGCCGTCCGGCGCGATGTAGATCTGGTAATTGATGTCCGCCTGCTTGTCATGCCACCCTTCCACTAACCAGCGCGCCGATTCGGGCCGCGCCTTGGCCGAGCGGGTCAGCCTGGCGAGAACGGGCGACAGCTTGCTCTCGTCCTCTACAATATAGAGCCCCTTGCCCGAAGCGCCGTACGGTTCCTTGACGATCACCTTGGAATATTTCGGCAGGAGCTCCCGGAACGTCTCGCGCACTTCTTCGGCAGTCCCGCATACGCGGCCTTCGCATACGGGATACCCAAGCTCTTCGGCCATTCTCCGGTTGAAAATTTTATCGTTGATCAAAGCGTGAACGGCGGAGGAAGCGGACTCCATCCGCAGACCGCAGCGGTTCGCGATCTCTTCTTCGAGGGGAGTAACCGCGTAAGGGACGAATATGACATCCTCCTCCGCTTCCGCCAATTCGCTTAGCGCTCCAAGCAATTCCGTGTCCCGCAGCGCTAGCTCGGCGATCGGCGTCCGCGGATCTGCGCCGGAAGGGACGAGAATCCGGGGAATATCGAAGCCCCAGCTTTCAAGTCTGCTCAAATAATAAGGGTCCGGCCTCTCCCGAAGCACAAGAACATCCTGCTTGCGGCACAGCAGCAGGTTCATCTCTTCCGCCCGCCCGACGACCCGGTCCTCCGCCCGGTCCGTGACCCCGGCCGGAGCCGGATGCCAGAACTTCTCCGCTCCGATATTGAGCATCCAGACGATGACCCCACGTTCCCGTTCCTCCGTCAGGCGAGCGATCAAATTAAACGGTGCGCGCATAATCGTCGCGGAAGGCCGGATTCGCCGCCGGCATCCGCTGCCCGCGCATCGCGTCCTCCGTTTTCCCCCTCTCTCTCAGAAGATGTGCCTCCCCTTCCCATACGAGCACCTCCGCCGGAAGCGCATGGCTGAGGAACATCGTCGGGCTGTGGGTCAGTCCGTAAGCGCCCGATTTCGACACGACGACGATATCTTCCGGCTCTACGTCCGCCGAGAGCCCGACCCTCTGGCCGATCACGTCCGTAGGCGTACAGAGACAGCCCACGACATTCGTTTCCACCGCTGGCCCGCCTTCTTTGCCCAGCACGTGCATCGGAAAATTGTTGCGTACGTATCGTCCGAGAAAGGCGGATGCGGCATGATGGTTGGAGCCTCCGTCGCAGACGACGAATTTGGCGCCCTTGCACTCTTTCACATACAGCGCTTTCGTCAAGAAAACGCCCGATTCCGCCATGAGGAAGCGCCCGCTTTCCACGCCGATCCGGGTTCCCGCCAGCCTTGCGCCGTATTCCTCCCATAGCTCCAAGATGCCTTCCCGCAGCCGGTCCGTATCGAGCGCCGTTTCGCCGGCGAAATAAGGAACGCCGAAGCCGCCCCCCAAATCGAGAAATTGAAGGCCGAAGCCGTGCCTTTCGGATAGCTCCAACGCCAGGTTGATCGTATCCCTCATGCCGCGGACGATGACGTCGGCATCGAGAATTTGCGAGCCCGTAAAGACGTGCAGGCCGATCAACGCTACGCCGGGCATGGCGGAAATAGCCGCAATCGCTTCGTCGATGCCGGTCTGGTCGATGCCGAACGGGGTCGGCACGCCGGCCATCTTTAATCCCGCGCCCTGCATGCCGGAATTCGGGTGAATTCTGACCGCTATTCTCGCCGTCTCTCCGCGAGCAAGCGCCAGCTCGCCGGCCAGCGCGGCTTCCGCGACCGATTCGACATTGATGCTGTAGATGCCGTGATCCAGTGCGGCCTCAAGCTCGGCTCGCGTCTTGCCCGGGCTCGTGAAGACGATGTCCCGGGGCCGGAAACCCGCGCTCAAGGCGATATGGAGCTCGCCGAGCGAAGCGACCTCGATGCGCGCGCCCCACTGCCGGAACAGACCGCACACCCCGGCAAGCGGATTGCATTTGACCGAATAGAAGATATCGAACGCTTCCGGCAAGCAGCCGCGCAGTAGCCGGTACTGCCTATGGATGATCTCCCCGTCGTACGAATACAGGGGAGTTCCGTAACGGGAGGCCAGCCCCCGAATTTCCTCTTCTTTCATCAGCTCATCCTCCCTCCAAGCGAAATGGCTCCATGTTCGCCGCCGCGAATGGTGTCATACCCGCCGCCCGTGCAATAGAAAATCGCATCATGCGCGAACAACGGATCCGTCTCGAACGCGTTCAACAGCCGCAGCATCTCTCCCTCGCAGGCTTCCGAGTTGTATACAAGCGCCAGCGCGAGACGGTCCGGTCGCCAAGGATCGGTCCCGAGCACCGCGGCGAACGCGTCCCCTTCGTATTTCTTCCCCCGCCACGCGATTCCCGAAGCGTTGGCCGAAAGGCCAAGCCCGTACAACAGCTTCCGCTGCTTGCCGCTTTGGCGCCGGGCGTCGATGACCCAGATGCGGCTCACTTCCGCGGTTTCCGGCTCGAACGTCTCTTCCCGGCAGCTTTCGTACCGGTAAGGAATGTAACGGTCTTTCATCGGATTCTGTAGCAGATAAGCGAGCTTGGCCGCGAAAGGGCCTCCGTCCGCCGGTTTGACGACCGTGCATGGCGCCAAATAGACTTTCCGGATGCCCATCTGGCTCTCCTCGATGCCGGAGGCCGAATAAGCCGCCTCGAACTCGTCCGGAGTCAGCGTCTCCATGGATGCCGCAGGCACGCCTCCGCTTAATTCGACTGCGACGCGGGAATAAGCTGCCGGCGAGATCCGATGGGAGAAACCGTTCACGGATAAGACAACCTCCGCATCGAGCCCCATTTCTTTCCTCGCGAGCAATAGCTCGAAGCGGTCGACGTTGTCGCACGCCGCTTCGAGACTCCGGCCGGCCGCGATGGAGACGTACACCCGGGCGGGCTCGCCCAACCGGGCAATGCGGCCGATACGCACCCAGGCGTTCTTGACGAAGCCCGGTTCCACCGATTGGAGCCGCACCTCCTTCGGAAACCGCTCCCGTACGGTCCCGATCAGACGGTGCAGCAGCGTCCGCGAATTGTGCCACGAGTTGAATTCGTTGTGCATGAAGCCGCCGTACAAGGCGATGCGCTTCCGGTTCATCCGGCGGAGAAAATTCAGATTGCGGGCGGCGTTGAAAAACCAGCTTTCGTACAGGCACAGTCCATAGACTTCGGTATTGTGCAGGTTGTCCAGCCATTCGTATTCCGGTCCGTTCACCCGCAGGCGCGCATCGCCGGCGATCGCCGCGATGGCGGCGAACCGGTCCGGCGCCAGCATCGCCATCCGGTACGTCTTGGGCGCTCCCGTGCAAAATCCGATGCCGTAGATCCGGTCGGGATCGGCGTTCAACTCGTTCGCGATCTCGCCGATCAGTCGCGACACCTGGATATCGTTGACATAATTCAACCGCGCGATGCCCGTCAATTGGACGATGATCGCCTCATCCGTCCGGTAACGCCGCACCCAGGGCAAATCGGTCGGAAAGCTCCTTGCGATGCTGTCGTGAAAATAAAAAACGAGCGGATACCGGCGGAGCGGGTCGTAACGCTCCGGAAGCAGCACCCCGTACGACAGGTAACCGTCGTTCGTCGGTTTCGGCCGGTAGACGATGTATTCATCGTCGTAGATGTCCGCGAACGAGCGCGCATGCGCCCTTTCGCCGCCCTTCTCCGCTTCCGCAAGGGCGCGCCGGAGCTTCGCCGTCAGCTTCAGCACCGTATTCCGGACGGAAGGCTGAACGTATTGGTTCAGCGCGGCGAAAGCCTCTCCGAGGGAAGTCATCTCCCGCGCGGAAACGACGACGTCCCGCCCGATATCCGCGCGCGTCTCCGCCTGCTTCAGCATCGCCTTCCGCTCCTCCGCGAAGCTCCCGCAAAACAAATAAACCGGCTTGGCGGCCGCCCCGTCCCGCAAGCCCTCGGCCCGAAGACGCAACACGCCGGGCGGCAGCCCGGCAGGGACGGAGAGCGCCGCCACCGACGACGTCGCGGAGCGGATGACCGCCAGAGGAGGCGCGCCGTCCTCCGCCTCCGCGTCTTCCAGCCGGATTTCGACCGGCTGGTCGCCTCCTCTGCGTACATACTGGGGAAGGACGACGACCCGGAGCTCATCTCCCGGCAGAACGTCCGCCTTCTCCGGATAAAGGCTGAGCGAAGCGCGCAAATCCTCGAGAAGCTCAAGATCGAAATATTCGTATTCGGGCGAACGGTTGCCCGCGGCGTCCAGCAACCGGTCGAGCGGCTGAAGCTTGATCAGGAATTCCTGCGCCGACAGCGGTATCGCCGGCATGCTCTGCATTTCCACCAGAAGGATATTCAGTCCTTCGCGGAACCTTATCCGGACGAAGGTGTCTTTGACGACGAACGAATCCGTTCCCGCGACCAGCGGAACGCCGTTCAGCCAGACGCGCAGCGGCGCGGGAAAATACGCGATGACGTCGAGAACGGCTTCCGTCTCGCGGACGGCGTAAACCCCGCATACGCTATAGATGAGCTTGTCCCGTTCGGGCGCGAACATCCCTCCGGGCTTGACCGGCTCATAGAACGACTCCGCAATGTCCGAGCGGCAGTACCGCCAGCCGAGCTCCTGTTCCTCCGCGGGCATGACCGCGGTCTCGAACATGAGCAGCGTTCTCCCGTCCGTTTCCAGCCACGGCTCCGTCCCCCCCGCCGCCGAAGCCGGTTTCCGGGCGGCGCGAACGAGCCAGCGGCACAGCGAGCGCGGTTCGTCCGCCGCGAACGTCACCGGATAATGGGCGGTCGAGACGATCTCCTCCAAGTACGCGTTCAATCCCACGCGAAGCCGCCCCTTTCCTCGCTCGCGAGCAGTCTCCGGCTTTCCGCCGCTTGGACGACCAACCGAACCGACTGGGAGACGGAAAGCCGATTCGTCTCCACGACGAGATCGGGCGCAAGCGGAATCTCGTATTCCGAATCGATTCCGGTGAAACCGGGCATCCGGCCTTCCGCCGCTTTCCTGTACAACCCCTTCGGATCGCGGCGGGCGCACTCCTCGAGCGGACACCGGACATGGATTTCCATGAACTCGTCCGGGTCGAACAGTTCCTTCGCCCGCTGCCGGTCTTCCCGGTAAGGCGAAATGAACGAAGCGAGCACGACCGTACCCGCTTCCACGAACAGCTTGGCCACTTCTCCCGCCCGCCGGATATTTTCCCGCCGGTCCTCGCGGCCGAAGCCCAGGTTGCCGTTCAAGCCGTGGCGCAAGTCGTCTCCGTCCAGCACGAAGCAACGGATACCCCTGCGATGCAGCTCGCTCTCCATCTCGTAAGCCAGCGTGGATTTGCCCGCTCCGGACAGCCCCGTAAACCATAGAACGAAGCTGCGATGCCGGTTCAGCCGTAACCGATCCTCCCGGTTAACCTTGGAATTATGCGAAACGGCTTGCAAAGAATCCATGTCCGTCAACCTCCCCGTTAGCGTCGTAGCCCAACCTTCGCATCGGTTCCCGGCAGCGTTCCAGCAGCGCGGCAAGGTCCTCCTCGGCAATCCGGTCTCCCGTCCTCGCCGTGCTTCCGATCCTGCTCCCCAGAACGTCCCGAATCCGGTCTTCGGACAGCCCCGCCGTCTCCGCCACCGTCCGGAGCGTGGCCGGGTCCCCTGCCACCAAATCCTCGTAACGGATCAGATGCGAGAGCGAATCTTTCTCCGCAAAGGATAAGTAACCGGATGCGTTCCGGCTCCATCGGTCGGCCGTCTCGGCCGCATCCTCCTTATACCAGCCGCGGCAATTGACGAGGCTTCTCCAGGTCGCGACCGGATGGCGCACGAGCAGCAGGAAGGCGGCCTGAGGATAACATTTGCGCAGCAGCTTAAGCTCTAGCTCTCCGTAACGAACTTCCTTGAATCCGATTCTGTCGTGCGTGTCGCGAAATTGCGCGTAAAGGGAGTCCAGAAAAGCGCGTACCGATTCGACCATCGCCCGCTCGACGTAATCGTGCTCCGGCGTCATCGTCGCGATCCACGTGTTCGGGTTCTCCTCGCTCTCGAAATAAGCTTGCCGCTCCCGGCGGAAGTCCATCGAGTAATGGCGAACCTTTTTGTAAATATCGAGAAAATCCGTCAGAACCCCCCGGTGCTCTCCCCAGATCAAATTTTCTTTCCGGCTGTTCACGATCCGCTGTAGCAGCGTGGACCCGGAACGGTGCGCGGCCGCGGAAATGACGATGTCCATCGTTATTATCCTCCTCTTGTCCTGTTTTCAGGTCCGTAACGATACACTGCCGCCTTCCCCCATTTCTCGAGCAAATACGCTTCCACGCATGAGGCGACCTGCGTCTGCGCGTCCGTTACGATAACGGTTCGCGTTCGTTTGACGGTCCCGGGACGCTTGAGCAACTCACCGTATTCCTCCCTGAGCTTCGTCAGATAGACGAGCTCCGGGTTCCGCGATTCGGAATTCCTGCGGATGGACCGGTTCGGGTAAAAAAGCGCCTTCCCTCGCCGCTGAATGCGTTCCCAGCAGACGAAAGGCGGCTGATCGAAGAAAAAGAGAAGATCGGGAGCCCTGGCGAGGCGCAGCCACAGCCAGCCCGAAATACGGCCGGCCCCGTTCACGATGTCTCGCGTGCAGCCGGTATAGACGTAGCGGTCGGCGATCACGATTTCGTTCCTTCGAAGGCGAGGAACGATGACAAAGGCGTAATCGAGGAAAAAACCGAACCATTGCAGCAGGCTGTAGGCTGCGGGTCCGAGCCAATTCCTGCTTTTCAGCCGCTCCGCGAGCTCTCTCAGGAAACCCCGGGAATTCCACTCCACCACCGAAGCCGCGAATCCGCGCGCCTTCAGCTCGGAACGGAGCCTCCCGATGCCTTCGCTTTTGCCGGAGCCGCTGATGCCCTCGAAGACGATCAGAACGCCTTTGCCGCGATGAACGCGGTCCGGTTGCGGTTCCATGGCCAACACCCCCTCTCTCCCCCCCGGTTAAATAATGCTGCGTAGCGGGATTGTTCTATCCTTGGCCTCACTCCTCGCTCATCATCGCGATGATATACTGGCATTTCCGTCTTATCGCCCCGCGTTTTCAGTTGCTCGTTCGCAGTTATATTGCGGTCTCCGCGTCGAGTCGGACATTTTCGGACGGAATACCTCCTGACCGAAGAGCGTTCTTTAACTGTCTCTCTCAACCAAGCAAAAACGCCTTCGGCGTCCTCTGGGCGCTGAAGAAGCTTTGCGAAGACGATTCAGAAATGGATAAGCGTGAAACTTATACATTCTGAATCGTGAACAAACACGCCTTTGACGTCCTCTGGAGGCTTTCGCAGTTCCACACCCCAGACGCTCTCGCTCCCGAACTTCCCTCCCGCGCCCTTCCTTACTCCCTCCCCGTCGCGCCAACCTGCATGGACTACAGTTTGTTTTCACCATTTTCTCTTTTTCGCCCAACAACCTGCACCTACTACAGGTTAAATATCGAAATTTGCTCGTTTTCGCGATTTTCTTGGAATCAAACTGCACCCCATGCAGTTTGATCCGCACGATGCAGCCGATTATCGGAAACAAACTGTACTTTTGCAGGTCGATGAAGTACGTTAGGACCTGCGCGCACAACGCTTCCGCTCTACTCGCATAGCCATCTCGTAACCCCAACTCGCTAACCGCACCGATCCCAACAAGCAAACACGCCTTTGGCATCCTTGGACGGTGAAGTAGCTTTGCGATGTTTTTCAACTTCACCTCGATTTCCATGAGAATGGGGTGAAATCAATGCTCATTGTGCAACTAATTCGACAAAAGCCGGAGCTTTAATAAAATTAATTGTACTTGGTACAATTGGCGGTTGGCGGTTGGCGGTTGGCGGTTGGCGGTTGGCGGTTGGCGGTTGACGGTTGGCGGTTGGCCATCAGATGAGTATTTAGCTGTCGGAAATTTATACTTTCTGAATCTACAAGCAAATACGCCTTCGGCGTCCTCCGGACGCTGAAGAAGCTTTGCGCAGGGATCAGACGAGTCTGATCCCGTAATCGATTTACGTCGGATCCGCGGTTCGGCGCCGCTTCGCGTAATGGGCGGCATAGTCGGTTCCGGAAGTTCGCCCGGCCGCCGATAAACGATCGTGAAGACTCTCCAGAACCTCGGCGGAAAACCCGCCCGCCCTCCATTCCTCGTAAGGAATGCCGAAGCCGAGCGATTGCCATAGCCCCGCGTTGGCTTTCTCGTGCTCGCCGAACGGCTCCAGCATGACGAGCGGCGTGGCGGATGCGAGCGAGTCGATTAACGTGCCCGCTCCCGGCTTGCCTACGATCGCCATCGTCCGCGAGGTCACGTCGAACAGCGCATGACGATCGCCGCGGTCGGCGAAACGGTCCGCCCTTCCGTCCCGGATCTCGCCGAGAGGAGGGAACATAAGCGCGCCATCCGCGTTCCGCCGCCAAGGCGTCCATGCCGGATCTACCATGTAGAACCGGTCTTCCTCACCTCCGCCGGTTCCTTCGTCCAACTCGTAAGCGACGATATCGAGGGAGAATCCGAGCTCGCGCAACTCCGGAATTTTCGTCCGGTACGTCCCCATGCCCCAGCCTCCGCCGTGAACGATCAGCCTCCGTTCCCGCTCGTCCCATGACGGCGGAGAGGCGTCCGCCACGACGATGGGATGATTCAATCTTTTAACCCCGGCGTCGTATATCCAGATCTCCCGGTACCTGTCCGCATAACTCGGATCGTAATGCTTGACGCTCGTCCAGGAAGGCGGCAGGCCGCAGTCGACGTAGACGATTTCCGCATGCACGGCCCGGGGAAACACTCGCTCCCGGTACCGGTCCAGCACGTGAAGCCAATGTCCCGAGAGCGCGATAAACTCGCTTCGCCCTTCTTCCTCCCAACGTTCAAGCAACTGCCCGACCGCCCGTTCGTCCATGCTTTTCGAGAGATCCATCGGCACCCGCGCCGAGAACTGCGCCACTTGGAAGCTCCGGTGGCAAGCTTGCCTGCTCTTCAGCACCTGCTCCTGTTTATCGGCGATTAACGTCTCGAACACGCACGTCTCCGCGGCGACGCCGAGACGCTTCAGGCGCTCGGCGATCAATAGCCCGGGCACGTACAGCCCGAGCCCGAAACCCGAGATCAGCACCGTTACGGTGTCCGCAGCCATAGGCGAATCCCTCCTTCTAAGCAAAAACGCCTTCGGCGTCCTTTGACGCCGGAGCAGCTTTGCGTAAGCATCAACCGAATTTGGCCTGCACGAAGCGGCGGAAGCCCGCGGCTTGGCTTTCGTCGATGCTCAGAATCCGGTTCACGTCGAACAGCCGCGTAAAGAAGTCGAATTCCCACGTGGACGGCGTTTCGTTCTCGATGGCGTATTGATCGAGGTAGACCAGGTCGTCCGGCTTCAACTGTTCCGCGATATCCGCGGGCACGCTTTCGCCGAACATCATCGCGATGTAATGGAAGTTGTAATATACGATCTTCTCCAGCCCGTACTTCCGGATGCGTTCGAGCAGCGTCTGCCAATCGATCTCGTCCGCGAATTTGCGGATATACATATGCAGATCGGCGAATTTGTAGATTTTCAGATCCTTCAGGCTTGTGATCCAGACCATCAGTGTCGCTTCCTTGAACAAATGGCAGCTTAGCTGAATGATGTTGTCGGCATGATCGAGCCGGTAACCCTTGACGCCGCCGATTTCGACCGGCACCGCCCTCGAGATGAGCTCCTCGGTCGGCACCTTGTACGGGCAATTGCCGCGCCACAGAATATCGTGGTTGACGTCGATTTCCACCAGCGGCGCGAACGGATTGTCCGAGCGCAGCAGAAATTCTTGGATTTCGTGCGTCGTCATCTGCTGGACGAGCTTCGCTTTGCGGGTCGCCGGCGTGATCTCCAGCGTACTCTCGTCGAAATGGCCCTGCACGTACCCCATCGCCTCGAGCGTCTCGGTCACCTTGTTCACGTCTCCGAGCTGCATGAGGAAATCCAGGTCGTTGAACACCCTCGTCTCGATCGTCGGGTAGACCAGATGGGCCAACAAATTGCCCTTCAGCACGGCCAGCACGAGGTTCTCCCGCTCCAACGCTTCCAGCACTTCGACCAGCCTGCGGGAATAGTGGCCGTTGCGTTCCCGGAACACCGCCCATTGCGTGTTGATCAGGCGCTTCAGCTCCTGCTCCAGCTTATCGAACAGCCCGTATTTTTTGAGATTGTAGCCGAACATGTTCAGGGAACGGTGCGTGATCATCTGGTAGACGACTTCTCCCCATTCGAGGCGTTCTCCGAGCAGGCTCTCCAGCTTCTCCCTTTGCGGCTCTTCCACTTCCACGGCCGTAAGCAGTACCAGCTGCCGCTCCGGCGACAATTGCTCCCTGTTCATCCCGCCGCCTCCTCTTTGGATAATAAATTCCGGTATAATTCTTTGACCTCGTTCTTGTTGATCTTCCCGATCACGTTGCGGGGAATGGCGTCCACCACATGGATCTCCTTGGGCACCTTGCGGTCCTCCAGCGACGACACGCACCACTTGTAGAGCTCCCGCGCTTCCAAGACGAAGCCGGGCCTGGCGGTCGCGAACGCGACGATCCGCTGCCCGAGCTTGTCGTCCTCCACGCCGAGAACGACCGTTTCCTGCACGGCCGGGTGCTTGAGCAGCACCTCTTCGATATCGACGGGATACGCGCGGCTGCCTCCCTGCGTGATCATGTCGTCGGTTCGGCTGAGCACGTAGAACAATCCGTCCCCGTCCCGGTAGCCGGCATCCTTCACCCGGATGCCCCATGGCGTCAGCGCTTCGGCCGTGAGCTCTTCCGACTTGTAATAACCGTCCATCGCATACGCGCTGCGGATGTAGATTTCGCCCGTCTCCCCGGTTTCCGCCTCCGTGCCGTCCTCCCGGAGAACGGAGACGGAGCAGCCCGGAATCGGCTTGCCGATGACGCATGCTTTCGTCGTCACGTCCTCATGCTCGCCGAAGGTGACGCGGGCGACGGCCTCGGAAGTTCCGTAAGCGTTGTACACCTTCGCGCGCGGAAGCCGCTTCGCCGCCTCTTGATAGACGTTCAGCGAGTTGACCATTCCCCCGATCAGCACCCGCTTCAGAGAGCTCAGATCGTATTTCGCGAATCCCGGATATTCCAGCGTCTGCAGCAGCATCGTCCGTACGATGTAAAATTGGGTCGCTTCGTAATCCTGAATGGCTTTGAGAAAAATAGCCGGATGAAAAACGTTGTTGAGCAGGATGATTCCCCCTCCCCGGCTGATCGCCATCAGGACGTCGCCGGCGAGCGGACTCGCCTGGGCGAGGGATCTCGGAACAATCGTGCGGTCCTCGCAGGTGAAATTCAGATGGGCGGCGACGGCGAGGGCGTTGCCGACGATCGCATCGTTCGACAGCACGATGCCCTTCGGCCGGGAAGTGGAGCCGGAAGTGAAGCAGATGCCGAACGTATTCTCGCCGATGCCCGGCAGCGGACGGACCGGCTTGCCCGGATACGCGCGGATTTCGAAGCTGCCGTCGTTTCCCAGCACGAGCGCGAACCGCACGTTTAGCCGTCCGGCATGCCCTTCGATTGCGCCGATCCCTTTCGCGTCCGTGATGAGCAGCTCGATGTCGGCGTAATCGAGCAGCTCGATCAACGCCTCCCCTTTGAACTGATAGGAGAGAGAGACGAAAGCCTTGCGCTCGCGGCTAAGCCCCAGCATGCAGGTAATGAATTCCGCGCAGTTAGGCAAATACACGCCGGCCATGCGATAATCCAATGCGCCGGCGAGCCGGGCGAACGCCTCGGCTTGCTCCCGGATTTGCGCGTAGGTATAGCTCCTCTCGTTGTAAACGAGCAGCGTGCGGTCTCCGTACCGTTCGCAGGCATCCTCGAACAACGTCCAAGGCGTAAGCTTTCCGTTCATGAATATCCCTCCTAACGTACCGATTCCGATTCCGTTTCTAATTCCAATTCCGCTTCCAGTCTCTCCGCGATTTCCCGCTCGAGGCCTTCAATTAAGATCAGCTGCCTGGCCATCTCTTCCAAAGCGTCCGCTTTTCGGGAGATGCCGAATTTCAGCGCCAGATTGGCGCAGATATCCCACCGCATGGCCGACTCTTCCAACCGTTCGCGCAGCCCTTCGAGCAAAGGGACCGGAAGCAGGAAGCCTATCGCCTCGGCAAAGACGAGGAACCGCTTGCGCTGCCGGCTGACCAGCTTCAGATTGCGATTGTATACGTGGCGGAAGAGGTATACCTCCTCTTCGGAAGGCGTTCGCGCTCCAGTCTCGGTCACCGATTCGCGGAAACGGACGATGCGCCGCAGGCCGCACGGCTGCCCAAGGACGATTTCTTCTCCCTTCATTCGCCGGACGCTCGCGCGGAATACGTTCCTCAGCTTGTCCGGTTCGATCCGGAATGCGGGATCGGCATCCACTTCCATCCACATGTTCCGCACTTCCCTGGCGAACGGCCCCGTAAGCGGATTGTCGTAGCGGCATATTCCGCTTCTGCCCCGCCGGACTTCCTCCATCGGCAGCTCCCCGTCGAAGTCGCTGCTCGAATGCTTGTACTTGTCGAACAGCTCGTATACCTTCGTCTCTTCGTCGTAACCGGTCACCACGACCGCATGCAAGCCGTGCTCCCGTCCGAACGCCCGGTGATAGCTCATTTCGTGCAGGTCGACGGCTACGATATGCGGCTTGCCGGCGTCAATCCGCTCCTTCAAACGAAGGTGCGCCGTTTCCGGGTCGTCGGTAAGCAGAAGTTGAATATGCACGCGGTCCTTGCAACGACGCGAACCCCCCGATTCGCTTCCGTCCCGATCGAAATAGGAGGTGGCGGGCAAATAAGCGAATTCCATGGAAGAATTCAATTCTTCCTCGGTGAACTCGTTCGAGGCGGAGAAGCGCATCAGAAAATTGATCCCGATGCAGCGCGTGCCTTCGTCGTACATGAAGTTCATATAATCGGCCAGAACGATGTCGGGATTCAGGCCGAGATGCGAGAGCGCCGCCCCGTATACATTGTTGAAGCAATCTCCGGCATGCGGAGAGAAATACCTGGGCACCCCTTCCGCCGAATGCCGGACCTTACCCGCGGCAAGATCCGCCCTGCTCATGCCGAAACCGCAAGCTTGCGGCACACGTACTCCGAAATCGATTTAGCCGTTGAGAAGTAATCGTTCGTCAGCGACGCGCTGTCGAAGGTGATGTCGAAGGCGCATTCGATGTCCACGAGCAGCTCGACGAGCGCGATGGAGTCGATCCCGTAGTTGTCCCGCAAATCCGCTTCCGGCATAATTTCTCCGCACGGAACCGTCGCTTTCTCCTTCACCCACTGGCATACTTTTTGTTCAATGGTCGATTTGTCCATCGTCGGGCACCCCTTCCGCATCCCTATAATCGTTTATTCGTACCGCGCGTTAACGATCTCGATCCGCCCGTCCGTCACGGGCTTGATGACGCCTTTGCTCTCGATATACTTGGCGAAAACGGCGCTTAGAAGATCGCCTTTGGCAAGCTGCTTGGCATCCTTGAATTCTTCGAAATTGTCGCCGCCGTTCACCAGATAGTCGTTGACGGCGACTTTGTAGATGGCGTTCCGGTCGAGCGGGCGGCCGTCCTTGGTGACGCTGACGATCCGTTTACCTGCCGGCTTGGAGCCGTCGAACCGGTATTCGATCCCGGAAACCTGAAGAAATCCGCCGTTGCTGGAGCCGAACGGCCAGGCGCGAACGCCGCGTTCCAGCGCTTCGTAGATCTTCTCGCCCTTGACCTCCACGGTGACGAGCGAATTGACGAACGGTAGCGGCCTCGTCACGTCGTACAGCCGGAGCCGGCCTTCCGGAACGCTTTCGCGGATGGCTCCGCCGTTCAGCAGGGCAATGTCGGCCTTCCCCTGCTCCCTCATGGCGTCGGCAAGCGCGTCGGCCAGATTCGTCTCTTGGGTGCGGACATGGGTTCGGGTGCCGTCCAGCGCCACGGCCGTGCTCCCGACGACCCGCTTGCCGGCCTCCAGGGCCAAGGCGTAATACTTATCGGCGACGGCGAGCACCTCTTTATTTTCGAGAGAGCGGTTCTTCGTCTGGTGCACCTGCCACGACATGTTCGCCACCTTGCCGTCCCGAAAGTACAGTACCGCTTCGCCGACGTGGGTGCTGTAGGAACCGGCTTCGACCACATAGGAATCTCCGACGCGATCGGGCTTCTTGTACAGCCAATGATGATGACCGCTTAATACGAGATCGATTCCGGGAACCTTCAGGACCAGCTCCTTGTCCCGGTCGTCGCCCAGATGGGAAACGAGAACGATCGCATCCGCTTTCTCCTCCCGGAGCTTCGCTACGATCTTCTCCGCGATAGGCGTCGGATCTTGAAACTCGATCTTCCCCGACTTATCGAACACGTTCATATTGGAGAGAGATTCGGGCACGGTAAGGCCGAATATCCCAATCTTCAACCCGCCGGATTCCTTGATGATGTAATCCTGGAAGGCAGGCTCGCCGTTAAAGTACGTATTGGCCGACAAGATCGGAAAATTCAATCCGGACTTGATCTCGAGCAGACGCTCGAAGCCGAAGTCGAAGTCGTGGTTGCCGGCGGCCATCGCGTCGAAGCCCATCAGATTCGCCGCCTCCAGCACGCCCTGCGCCTTGTCGACGTTCGCTTCGTTCGTTCCGTGGAACATGTCGCCGCTATCCAGCAGCAGCGCATCCGGATGTTTCGCCCGAATGCGGTCCACGATGCCTTTCATCAGCGGCATGCCCATCTCGACATTGACTTCGTCCAGCGTATAATAACCGCCGTTGGCTTCGTCGTAGACGAGATGACCGTGAATGTCGGCCGTGCTGAGGATCGTGATTTTCTTGTCGTAATAACCTGCCGCCAGCTTGACTTCGTTGAAGTCGACGAATCGGTAGAGCAAATATCCAGCCGCCGCGAGCAGCAGGACGGCAAACGCGATAAGGTTGCGGTAAGAACGGGTAGAGGCTGTTCGAGCCTGATCGCCCATGATCGGATGGTCCCTCCTTTGCCCGGTTGCTCAGTAAGCGGAATGACCCGTGCTCGAGTATTGTCGGACGCCCCGCTTCCACAACAGGAATACGAGCCCGAACAGAATCGCCCCGACAACGGGGGTGAGGTACAGGTATCCGTTCCACAGGGACGCGTCGTCCTTGCGGAGAAAATACTGGGCCGGGAAATAATTAACGAACGACAACGGAATGACGAATACGAGCAGCTTCTGAATGAAAACGGGATAGAACGACAGCGGATAGCCGGCGATTCTCCGGGTGTTGAAGAAGATCAGGTTCCGCAGGCTCTCCGTCTTGACCGCCCAGAAGCTGAAGCAGGCGGACAGCAGGAAGATTGCGGCTTGGATCAGCGTTCCCCCGATCAGCGCGAACGCGAAATAGACGGCGTTCCCCCAGGTCCAAACGATGCCGACGGAGAACGCGGTGTTCGCGAACAGCAGCGCGCCGACGATGCCGTGCCCCAGCGTGGCCGAGAAATCGATGCGCGCCGCGACGATCTGATACATCAGGCCGAGCGGGCGGATCAGCAGCCTGTCGAATTCTCCCGAGTGCACCATGTTGTCGAAGTCGCGGATTCCGGCGAACAGAAAGACGAAGAGGCTGTACGATAGAAACAGAAAGCTATAAAGGAACAGCATCTCGTGCAGCTCCCATCCCCGGATATGCAGGAACCGAAGCAAGATCAGCCCCATTACGACGACTCCGACCATTTCCCTGCAGAAGATCGCCAGCGTGATCAAGCTGCGGTTCAGCTTGTACTCCAGCGTCAGCTTCAAATTCATGTTCGAATATTTGAAGAACAGCACGAGCAGGTCCTTCCACGAATGCCGGTCCACCTTCATCCCCCCTGCAGCACGAGTTTGCGCGTTGCCGCTTTCCACAGGACGTGCCCGGCCGCCGCCAGTCCGACGACCCATAACGCCTGCCGAATCATGCTCGTCATAATCTCGTTCTCCGGCACCATTCCGAGATAAATCTGAATCGGCGTCGAATAGATGGCGGCGAACGGCGTCAGCTCGATCGTCCGCTGCCAGCCTTCCGGCATGAACCATAGCGGGATCAGCGCGCCGGATAGGATCATGACGGCGGTATCCTTGATCGTAACGAGGCTGAACGTCCAGTAAAACCAGAACGAGCTAACCCATACAAGGAAATTCAGATGATAGAGCACGAGATACCCAAGTGCCGCGCTCGCCAGAAAATAGAAAAAATAGAGCAGCGAAAACGGCGGAAGCAGTTGAAAAAGGAACAGCGAAACGACCAATGCCGGCAGCAACTGCATGATGAACCGGAAAGCGAACGTACCTATGGTGAAGGAGAACAAATAAAGGCGGAAATGAACGGGCTTCAGCAAATCCGCCGCGATCGAACCGGTCCGCACCTTCACTTCCACGATATACTCGTCCATCACGTACAGCGTCTGCAGCAGAAAGGAGAGCACCACGTACGTCGCCATCATTTTGAATTGGACGCC
Organism: Cohnella suwonensis; assembly: GCF_042655365.1. Lineage (NCBI taxonomy): Bacteria > Bacillati > Bacillota > Bacilli > Caryophanales > Paenibacillaceae > Cohnella > Cohnella suwonensis. Next base: position 51,230 of record NZ_JBHSMH010000007.1, read on the forward strand.
CTCGAGCGCTCCGTCTTCCTCGTAGATCGCCTTCCAGATCGCGATGTTGACGAAGATCATGACGATTGCGTTGATGACGCCGGCGTAATATTCCGAGCGGTAGACGACGTTGTTCTGAAAAGCCTTCTTAGCAAACGCCAGATAAGCTCGGCTCAAGACGGATCCCCCCGAGGTAAATTTGCCGGATAATGCTCTCGATTTCCGGCTCCTTCACGGTCAAGTCGACGATAGAGTAACGCTGGGACAGCCGGTTGATGAGCTGCGACACCGGAATGTCGTCCTTGCTGAACTTCAGCCATTTGCGGTTGTCCTTCTCCTCGACCAGTTCGATTCCTGGCATCGGCGCCAGTTCGGTTCTCTCGGCGAACTCCACCTCCAGAATCCGGTCCCGCCCGTACGCGCGTTTGATTTCCTCGACGGTTCCGTCGTACAGCTTGGCGCCTTGGTCGATGATGATCATCCGGCGGCACGTCATCTCGATGTCGTCCATATCATGGGTGGTAAACAGCATCGTCGTGTTTTTTTCCCGGTTGACCTGCACGATGAACTGCCGGATTCGTTCCTTCGCGACGACATCGAGGCCGATCGTCGGTTCGTCGAAGAAGATGACTTCGGGATCGTGCAGCAACGCGGCGGCGATGTCCGCCCTCATCTTCTGGCCGAGGCTGAGCTGCCGGACCGGAGTCTGGATGAAATCGCGGAGGCCGAGCATGTCTCCGAACATATCCATATTGCGTCTGTACGCCGTCTCCGGAATCTTGTAAACATGCTTCAGTAGGTCGAAGGTATCGATGACCGGCAAATCCCACCACAGCTGGGTGCGCTGGCCGAACACGACTCCGATGCGCCCGGCGTTGCGCTTGCGGTCCTTGTATGGCGACAATCCGCCGACCGTGACGGTGCCTGAAGTCGGTACAAGTATGCCGGTCAGCATCTTCACCGTCGTGGATTTCCCCGCTCCGTTCGGACCGATGAAGCCGACCATTTCTCCCTTGCCGATGGAGAAGCTGATCGAATCGACCGCGCGCTTGATCTGGTGTTCGGGCACGAGCAGCCCCCGGACCGCCCCGAGCAAGCCTTTGCGGCGAACGTTCAGCTTATACTCCTTAACGAGTCCGCTGACTTCAATCCCATTCATTCGGCAGCCCTCCTAAGTTTGATACTGCTCCCGCTTCCTTCGTACGATATCGTTCAGCTTGTTCATCGTGTTCAGACGGTCCAGGAGAAGGTCTTCGTCGTGAAACGCGATATCGAACCGCTCCTCGAGATGGACGACGATTTCCATGCAATTGAGCGAATCCAGGCCGAGCGCGCCGAGCGGAGCGTCTCCCGACATCTTTTCCAAGCTTTCGGGCTCCATGCGAAATACCATCCCGACGATATCCGCGATTTCCCCATAAATCTCCAACCGTTTCACTCCTTTTGCGGTATTTGATAAGAATTGGGGGATGACTTAACGGTACAACAACTCGAATGACCGACCCAGATGCCCTCCGTCATGAAATGGCTATTCTCGCGGCACCGTTTGCGGACGAAAAAAAGGACAAGCGGCCAATAAAGTTGTCCGTTTGTCCTTTTGAAGCGCGATTCAGAACGTATAAGTGTCCGCTATACTTCACTGAATCGTCTCCGACACAAACGTTTTACGCCAAGGTCGGCGTAAATCGTTTGTGCTTGGATCGCGGCGGCTGAGCGCTTATGCGACGATATGGTTGCGTATGGCGTAGACCACGAGCTCGATGCGGGTTTTCAGGTTCAGCTTCTTGAGAATGGCGGAGATCGCGTTCTTGACCGTTCCTTCGGAAATATAGAGGCTTCTCGCGATTTCGCGGTTTTCTTTGCCTTCGATCACCTGCTGGACGATATCGATCTCCCTTGGCGTAAGGGCGGACTCCAGGGACGTCCGCGAGGCGGATAACGCGATCCCTGACGTTCCGATCATTCGCGAGAAACTGATAAAGGCTTCCCGGTGAATGACGCTTAATCCGAGAACGGTGCTTTTGACGGTCATGACAAGCTCCTGCGCGTTGATGCTCTTGAGCAGATAACCGTCGGCTCCGCCCCGAATGGCGCGCAAGACGTGCTCTTCGTCCTTTCCGTCCGACAATACGATGACTTTCGTCTGCTGAGATTCCGCGCGAATAACGGCAATCCCGTCCATATCCCCGCAAACGGCAAGTTCGGCATCGAGCAGAACGGCATCCGGCCGGAATTGCCCGCATAACCGGGAAGCTTCCAGCAAGGAAGAGGCGCCTCCGACGACCTGTATGCCGGAATCCGACTCTAGAATAAGCTTCATCCCTTCGCATACGATTCTGCGATTGTCCGCTGTCACTACATGGATCATGAATTCCCTCCTTTATCCTTTGAATGTCGGCGCTCTACGCATCTCCTCCTTCCGATGACTAAATTTTCATGAACTGGAAAACGTTTTCGCCCACTCTTATTATAAACCACATTTCGGGCGACTTCTTGTGCCTTTCGGCATTATTCCGTAGCGGCAGTTGTCGTTTAGTGTCAGCGGTCAGCGGTTTCCCAAACTTTACGAACGCGCGTCATCGTTGCGACCTTCATTATAATCAAACTCTACCATCAATCGGGTTTGGGTTTATGCGATAATGACGATGTTAAAATAGGGCGGAGGAGCCGATAAACCGATGAAATATACGATTCGCAAATTGCGGCACCCCGACGATTTCGCGGCCGTCGCGCCGCTGATCAATCTGGTCTGGGCGGAGCCGACGACGGCCGAGCGGCTGCGGGACGACGAAGAGAAAATACCCCCGGGTCAGCTGCACTATAACGAAGAGGGCGAGCTCATGGGCTGGGATCGTCCGAAGTGGGTCGCGGAAGACGGGAACGGCCAAGTCGTCGCCTACGCGATCGCATGGAGGGCGCCATGGACGGAAGCCGGGGCGATCATCCATACCCTGGTCGTTCATCCGGACGTCCGCGGGAACGGCGTAGGCCGGGCGCTATACGCCACGGTTCTGGAATGGGCGCGGGAAGTCAAAGCTTCGCGTCTTATCGACTACATGAAGGAGTCCGACGAGCGGTCGCTCGCTTTCGCGGAGCGCCGCGGCTACGTCAAGGAGCGCCATTCCTTCGAATCCGTTCTGGATCTGGGTTCGTTCGAGGCCGACGAGAAACTAAACGCCTCGATCGGCGAGGCGGAGCGGTCAGGCATTCGGTTCGTCACGCTGTCGGAGGAGCCCGGCGAAGAGAACGAGAGAAAGCTTCATGAGCTGTACCGCGTGACGCATCCCGATATTCCGGGCTATTCCGGCGATTTTCCGTGGTTCGAGGAATGGAAAAAATGGAACATCGGGCTGCCGGGCGTAAGCCCCGAGCGGATTCATATCGCCAAAGACGGAGACCGCTACGTCGGCGTCGTCACGCTGCAGCACAACGAGCAGACGAACGCGATGTATCACGAGTACACCGCGGTTCTCCCGGAATACCGAGGCCGTCGGATCGCGCTCGCCTTGAAGATGCTCGGCATTCGGTCCGCGCTCGCGAGCGGAGCTCCGTATTTGAAAACGCACAACGACTCCATGAATGTCCCCATGCTTCGGATCAACCGCGATCTGATCGGATTCCGCGCGGAACCGGGGAACTATAAGATGGTTCGGGAGCTTTAGGCGAACCACTATCTACGGGGTTCGCGAGATTAAATCGAACCGCTATTTACGGGGTCCGCGAGCTTTAATCGAACCGCTATCTACGGGTGCTTGAAATCGTGTATCTCCGATCTGCCGTTCAGGCTTTGCCTACTCGCTCCGATGTGCGGACAAAATGCAAAAATGCAGGTTGTTTGGCTATGTTCTTCATTTGTTCGCGGACAAAATGCAAATATGCAGGTTGTTTGCTGCTTCTCGCGTGAAACGGCCCCTTTCGGCTCATCAAACTGCATTTTTGCAGGTTGTTGAGTCGTTTTGCTGATCTGGGACCGATCAACCTGTACTTTTGCAGTTTGTCGGCAGAGAGGCGCTTGAGCGTACCCCTCGCAATAGTCCGTAATCGAGGTGCCAGCCTGCCGAGGCATTCTCGATAACTTGAAAAGGCACCCTTTCGGGTGCCTCCCTGTCGGGTGCCTTCGTTTTACCGCGTATTCACGCTTGCTTGAATTCGATCCAGTCGATCTGCAAGCCCGGTTTGACAAACTCCAATTTCAATTCGTAATAGCCTTCTTCCAATGCGACTTTTACGAGCTTCTGCCGAATCCATTTGCCTTCCGTCCCGTTCGTCTGAACGGTCGTCATCAATTGGCCGTTCAGCGTCACGTTGCAGGCGCTTTGGGCGAGTTCGGATTCCGGAGACATGATGTTCACGATGATCCGGTATGTTCCGGCTTGATCCGCCTTCATCCAGGTCGATCCGGCTACGGCAGGTTTAACTTGCGCGTTGTCGGACAGAGACTGCGCTTGTTCCGCCGGTATTGCTACGCTCGCCTTGAACGTCTCGATCGTCTCTTCGATGACTTGTTTCCTCGAAAAGACCGGAGCGCGCATCAAGAAGCCGCAGATGTTCATGGCGGAGCGTTGCAGCTCGCCTCGGGTCAGGGTGCCGTTCGCCAGCGATTCCAGCGTGTTGTCGTCGTACGCGTTGATCTCCGCGCCGTAGTTGCTGACGACCATGTACAGATCGTTCTGCGCGCGGACCATCCAGTTCGTATATTTGCGATCTGGGGAGCCTCCGTGAGCGACATCGTTCATGACCGCCCACCAATCCGTCATGACGATGCCCTTGAAGCCCCATTCCCCGCGAAGAATCGTCGTATTCAAATCGTAATTGGACGCCGCCCAGTGACCATTGATCGGGTTATAGGAGGTCATGATCGAGTTCGCGCCGCCTTCCTTGACCGCGATCTCGAAGCCTTTCAAGTAAATCTCCCGAAGGGCGCGTTCGGATACGACGGCGTCCACCTTGCTTCGGTGCTTCTCCTGATTGTTGCAGGCGAAATGCTTCAGCGTGGCGTTAGAGCCGCCCTTTATGATCCCTCGCGTGCATGCCGCGGCGAACGCGCCGGAGATCAGCGGATCTTCCGAGAAGTACTCGAAATTACGGCCGTTAAGAGGACTGCGCCGGATATTCAAGCCGGGCCCGAGCAAGGTGTCCACGTTGTTGCGGACCAATTCCCGGCCTTCCATGACGTACAGCCGTTCGACCAGCTCCGTATCCCAAGTCGCCGCCAATAACGTGCCGATGGACACCTGAGTCGCCTTCTGCCCGCTGTCCATCCGGATCCCGGACGGTCCGTCCGCCGTGCAGCCGACCGGAATGCCGAAGTTGAACAGGCTGTCGCTGACGCCTCCGAAAGCCGAAGCCGTGCCCGGCGTCACGAGCGGACTGCTCATGCCTTCGCCTCTGACGATCGCGGCCAGATCCTGGTCGCTCAGCTGCGCGATGAAATCTTCCATCGAGACCTTGCCGTCGCGGACGTCTCTCAGCGTATGGCCTTGATTGCCGGTCTGCGCAAGCGAAGCCGGCAGACGGTTCTCGATCCGCTCCGCCATCGAGATCGCGCGCTTCGGCGCCTCTTCGAAGACGAGCTCGTACGAACCGTCTTCCTTGCGGGAGCCGGGCTTCATCCTCGTGAAGTCCGCCGTCGGCGCCATCGCCTCTTCGAGCTGCTCTACGACTTGAAGCTCTTCAACGACGTAACCGATTTGATTTTGCAGGCCGACCGCCGCCGCGTTCTTGACGCTCGTTCCCGCATAGAGCCGGTACGTTCCCGCTTCCAGCACGTAGGCGGATCGGTGCCCCGTCACGCCGGCGTCGTCGTAAGAAGCCATCGAACGAACGGGGAAACTCACGGTCAGACGCTGCGATTCGCCGGGTTGAAGCAAACCTGTTTTGCCGAATGCCGCCAACGCTCTATCCGGTTGCCCTAGCTTACCTTGAGGCGCTTCGTAGTAGACCTGCACGACTTCTTTGCCCGCGTAGGCCGTTCCCGTATTCGTTACCGTTACGTCGATAGAGACGGCATTTTCGCCCTCAACCGATGTCAGTCTGGCTTCCTGGGGCTCGAGATGGAACGACGTATACGAGAGACCGAAACCGAATTCGAACTGAACGCGATCCGGGCGGAATGTCTCGAAGTAGCGATAGCCGACGTAGATGTCTTCCTGATACAAGTTCGCGAACTCGTTGCCGTAATTGCGAGTCGACGGGTAATCTTCGATGGAACGGGCGATCGTATCGGTCAACTTCCCGCTCGGCGTTACGTCGCCCGCCAGCACGTCGGCGATCGCGTTCCCGCCTTCCATGCCGCCATGCCAAGCGTAAATGACGCAAGGAATCGGATGGACGTGCTCCTCGGCTTCCATCCAGCTCATATCGATGATATTGGAAACGTTCAGCACGACGACGGTTTGTTCGAAGCGTGCCGTCACCTGCTTCAACATCGCTTTCTCGTCCGGCGTTAGTTGATAGCTGCCATGCTTGTCCGCATTATCCTGATCTTCTCCCGCCGTGCGTCCGATAACGACGACGGCCTTGTTCGATCGGCTTCTTGCCGCGGCCATGAGTTCGTCGGTAAGAGGCATTTCCTGCTGATGCCACGGTTCCGCGGCCCACCCGCCCCCGCCGTTATCGAACGGATGGCTCTCGATCCACTTCTCGTAGACGGCTGCCAGCTCTTCGTTGACGGCAACGTTCTTCTTGCCGCGTAAGCCGCTTAGCAGATTCGTCGTATATGCGACATGGACGCTCCCGCCCGAACCCGTGCCGCTACGGTAGTAATTGACTTGCGTTCTTCCGAAAACCGACACGTTATCGCCGCTTCGGAGCGGAAGAGCTTGTCCGTCGTTCTTGAGCAGAACCGCGCCTTCCGCGGCGACCGTACGGCTGAACTCTGCGAAGCCTTCCAATGGAACTCCCACGTTCTCTTTCTGCGTACTCAACTTGTTTCCTCCCCTGACTTATCCCTCGGCGAGGACTCTCTTCACGGAGTCCCCCTCGATTAGTTTCACGTAAACGCGCTCGGACTCGACGGGTTCGCCGCCGATCATCTTGAGCAGTTGTTCGGCGGCGAGCGCTCCCCATTTCCGCATGGAGTAATCGATCGTGGCCAGCCTCGGACGCATATACCTCGCCGGCTCGATGTTATCATAACCAATCAAATGAATGTGCTCGCCGACGACGAGAGAGGTGCGGGTTTGAATATAGTCGAACAATCCGATCGCCATCCCGTCGTTCAGGCAGAAGACCGCCGCGGGCCGATCGTACTCTGCCGCGATTAACGCTCCCGCCTCGTAACCGGACTCATTATCGAAGGAACCCGGTATTTCCGTGAAGCTCGCGCGAGGCGCGCGTTCCATGACCTGTCTGACGGCGCGCATTCGCTGCCGAGCGTCATAGGAGCCTTCCGGGCCGCTAACGACGTATATTCGGTCGTGCCCTTGGCTCAATAAGTATTCCATCGCCAGCGTCGCACCCGCTTTGTTGTCGAGCAGCACTTGATTGACGTTGGCGTGATTCAGTTCCCGGTCCAGAACGACTAGCTTATGCCCCCGGTCCGCGTACACGATCAGTTCCTCGTCGGAGAACGCCGCATCGAGAATAATGGCGCCGTCGAACGTTCGCTCCGGAATCAACCGATGCGAACGGCGCCCGCTGCAGACGATGAGATCGTAGCCTTTGCGACTGAGCTCGTCTCTGACGCCTTGAAGCAGATCCCCGTAGAAGTGACCGCTATAGTCCGTTATGTACATGCCGATCAGCATAGACTCCCGCTTCTTGAGCCTCCGAGCCGCCCCGTTCGGGACGTAACCCATCTCGGCTGCGATAGCCGTTATCCGCTCGGCCGTTTCCTTCATGATCCGGTCGCTGCCGTTCAGCGCGTAAGACACGGTCGATATGGAGACGCCCGCCTTCTTGGCGATATCCTTAATGCTGACCACGACTCGACCCCCTTTATCCGTTTCGTTGTCCGTCGAAACGTTTCAATTCAACGTGAAATTCCAAGAAATCCGTCTCTTTAGGGCAGCATTATTAGCAACATCCTTATTATCATAGAGGAAACACCTTATGTTTTCAACTACGATCGAACGTTTGACGTTCGCGAGAGTCGGAATTATAATCATCGTAGAAACGTTTCGACAACTAGCGACCAACAGAAAGAGGGTACCCATCGATGTCCGATTCTACTTCCCGCCTACCCGCTTCCTCGCGCGAGAAACTTCCCTTGCGCGACTATCTCGAACGAATGACGTTGGACGAGAAAATCGCCCAATTGATCCAGCTCGCCGTCCCCTTCTTCGAGGGCGCCTCGGATGCGGGCTTGATTACCGGCCCGATGGCCTCGCTCGGCATAACGGAGCAGACGGTTCATAACGCCGGATCGGTGCTCGGCATGGCCGGCGCGCAAGAGACGATCAACGTCCAACGTAAGCATCTGGAAAACAATCGGCTAGGCATTCCCCTGCTGATGATGGCGGATATCGTTCACGGCTTCAAGACGATCTTCCCCGTTCCGCTCGCGATCGGATGTTCATGGAATCCGGAGCTCGCCGAGCTCAGCGCGGAGATCGCCGCCAAGGAAGCATCCGTCTCCGGCGTTCACGTCACTTACGCTCCGATGGTCGATCTCGTACGCGACCCCCGTTGGGGCCGGGTAATGGAATCGACGGGCGAAGATCCTTACTTGAATTCGCTGTTCGCGCGGGCGTTCGTCCGCGGCTTCCAGGGCTCCGATCTGACGGGCGACCAAGATCGCGTCGCCGCTTGCGTGAAACACTTCGCCGCCTACGGCGCGGCGGAAGCCGGCCGCGATTACAATACCGTGGACCTGTCGGCCCGCCAGCTTCGGGAGTTCTACTTGCCCGCCTACAAGGCGGCGCTCGACGAAGGCTGCGAGATGGTCATGACGTCCTTCAATACGGTCGACGGCATCCCGGCCACCGGCAACGCGCCGCTGATGCGCAAGCTGCTGCGAGAGGAATGGGGCTTCGACGGCGTGCTGATCTCCGACTGGGGCGCGGTGAAGGAACTGATCGCGCACGGCATCGCCGCCGACGAGTCGGAAGCGGCGCTGAAAGCGATGAAAGCCGGCGTCGACATCGAGATGATGACCGCTTGCTACGCGCATCACTTGTCCGAGCTCGTCGGCAGCGGCGAAGCGGAAGAGTCGCTTATCGACGAAGCGGTGCTTCGCATCCTGCAATTGAAGGACAAGCTGGGCTTGTTCGACAATCCGTACCGCGCCGCGGATCCGGAGCGCGAGAAGGAAATCGTGTTTAGCGACGCCCATCGCGCAGCCGCGCTCGATCTCGCGCACAAGTCTTGCGTGCTCCTGAAGAACGATGGCGTGCTGCCGCTGAAGCCGACGCAACGCGTCGCGGTCATCGGACCGTTCGCCCGCACCGGCGATCTGCTCGGCCCTTGGTCGTGGACCGGTTCGCAAGAAGCCGTCGTCCGCCTGGCCGAAGCGATCCGCGGCAAGCTGTCGGCTCCGGCCGGAATGACCGTCGCCGACGGCTGCGGCATCGACGCCTTCGAAGAGGAGCGGTGGCTGGAAGCGGCAGCGGCGGCGCAAGAAGCCGACGTCGTCGTCCTCGCGCTCGGCGAGCACTCCGACATGAGCGGCGAAGCCGGCTGCCGGGCGGACATTCGGCTGCCGCAAGCCCAGCTCGAGCTTATCCGACGCGTCCAAGCGCTTGGCAAGCCGATCGTCGCCGTTCTGTTCAACGGGCGGCCGCTCGACCTTCACGGCGTATTCGAGGAATCGAACGCGGTACTCGAAGCCTGGTTCCCGGGCTCCGAAGGCGGCCTGGCCGTCGCGGACCTGCTGTTCGGCGACGTCAATCCGTCCGGTCGCCTGACGATGTCGTTCCCATACAGCGTCGGACAAGTGCCCGTCTATTACAACGCCTTCAACACCGGACGCCCCCAAGGCGCGCCGGACGCGCAAGCGCGTTACGTCTCGCAGTATTTGGACATTCCGAACGAGCCGTTATTGCCGTTCGGCTACGGCCTTGGCTACGCATCCTTCGAATATGCGGAAGCCGCGCTGTCTTCGGATACGATGACGCCCGGGCAGCCTCTGGCCGTCACGGTGCGGGTGACCAATACGGGAGCCGTCGCCGGCGTCGAGACCGTCCAGCTCTACGTCAGGGACGTCTCCGGCGAAGTCGTTCGCCCGGTGAAGGAACTGAAGGCTTTCCGCCAAGTCGCGCTGCGGCCCGGAGAGAGCCGCGAAGTCGTCTTCGAACTGACCGAGGAGCGGCTCCGGTATTATCATTCCGATCTGTCGCTTAGCAGCGACGCGGGCGCGTTCGTCGCGTTCGTCGGCGCAAGCAGCCGGGATAACGCCGCTCTTCCGTTCCGATTGGTTAAGTAATGAACAAGCCCTCCGATTCCGCCGTTGACTCGGCAGACTCGGAGGGCTTTTGCGTACATCGCTTGAAGGCGCTATGCCTGACGGCCTTGCTGATGTCGAGTTACCGAACGGCTTGCAGATGCTCCTCGAGACGGTCCCACGTTTCGGTAATGCCTTGCTCCATCCCCATCTCGATCACTTTTTTCAGTGCTTCGGCGGATTCGTAGACGGCTCTGCTGACCAGCTTCGTCTTGCCTTCGAACGGCTCGAACGTCATCGCGATCCGAGCGGAAGGCATCACGTCCAGTTCGTTGCCTTCGGCATCCGAGAAGTAGTCGACATAGACGATCGACTCCGGCGCCGAGATCTCCCCGTAAACCCCTTTGCCCCAGGATTCGAAGCCGTAGAAATCTCCTTGATTCTTATCCATGCACTTCATGCAGTAATGCCATACGCCGCCCGGACGGAAGTCGACGTTGCATACCGTAAGCTCCCAGCCGCGCGGTCCCCACCAACGCTTCAGATGCTCGGCTTCGGAGAACGCTTTGAACACCAGCTCGCGCGGCGCGTTGAATACCCGCTCCAGAATTAACTCGTTTCCTTCTACCTTCGTCAACATTTTGTTCGTCATTATTGTTCCCTCCAAATGGTTTAAAGTTCGGCGATTCGCCGTCATCATGATCCGGATACCCTCTCGCTGCTAGTCGCCGCTTTCATGAATTAAATATACCACAACGAGAATATTCCTGTAAAGGAATATTATTTGGCGAGCTCATTTTCTCTTGGTGATCTTTTCAGCTTGACTATTATCGTTTACGCGTGTAAATTTTAAACATCGTTTACGTCTGTAAACAAATCGGATAGAAAAGGTGAAAGCGATGAACCAACCTCCGCACATTACCGAAGCCGAAAGCGAAGTGATGAAATTGCTCTGGCGGAAAGAGCCACTCTCAGCCAACGAGATCATCGTCGAACTGACGCAGCGGATGCAATGGTCCGATCAGACGATCAAGACCTTCATTAACAGGCTACATAAGAAACAGGCCATCCGATTCGAGAAATCCGGCAGGAACTATCTCTATTATCCGCTCGTGTCGCATGACGACTATTTAAAAACCGAAAACAGATCGTTCCTGGATCGGGTGTATAACGGAGCCGTCGGCATGATGTGCGCCAAGTTCCTCGAAGAAGAGAAGCTTTCCGACACGGATATCGAGCAGCTTCAACGGCTATTGGAAAGCATGAAGAAATCATGAGACTTCTCGAGACGATTTTCTCCATCACATTGACCGCATCCTTGGCTTCTACCTTCATGATCTTGCTAGTGCTCTTGATTCGGAAGCTGTTCCTTCGGCGTCTGAGTCCGGGAATCATCCTTGCCTTGTGGTTGCTCGTCTTGATTAAGCTTCTTGTTCCTATTGCTCCGCAAAGCCCGGTCAGCCTGTTTAATCTCGTGCCGCAGGCGATGCATGACGATCTTTCTTGGCAAACTGACTTCGAATTCCGCCCCGAACCGGCTGCTAGCGACGATGGGCATCCGATTCCCGCTGCAGCTTCGAATCCGGCATCGGCGTCTAGCTCCGCTCAAGTTCAACCTGACCTGCAATCGGAATCGGCTCCCTCCGCGAAGGATCGATTGGCACAATTGAGCTGGCAATCGATTGCCTCGCTCGCATGGCTTGGAGGCCTTCTTGCTCTAGGTTCGTTCTACCTGTTCATCGCGCTGAGATTCAACGCAACCATGAGAACTTCCCTCAAGCTCGACGACGAAGAAGCGCTTTCCATTCTGGAAGCGTGCAAGGAGCAATTGGGCATTCGGCAACCGATCGCCCTCTATGAGACAAGCAGATTGCAAAGCCCGTGTCTCTACGGTCTGATCAAGCCGGGTATTTATTTGCCGGAAGATATCGTCGGCATCGCGGATTCGCGCCAACTGACGCACATCCTCCTGCATGAGCTGACCCATTATAGAAGAAAAGATTTATGGTTCAACTCTCTGTGGACGCTGGCGTTATGGCTCCACTGGTACAATCCCGCCGTCTGGTTGGCCATTAAGAAAATGAAGGCCGACCGGGAAGTCGCTTGCGACGCGGGCGTACTCGACGCGCTGGGCGAACGGGAAGCTTCGTCTTACGGGATGACGCTCCTGATGCTGTCGCGGTTAGTCGCCCGAAGCGCTTCTCCACGGGTCAACCTATCTCACTTTTTCGAAAACCACCATGAAATGAAACGGAGAATCACGATGATCGCCAAGTTCAAAAAAAGTTCGTCTAAACTTACCGTAGCCGCGATGATCCTTGTGCTCGCTCTAGGCGCCGTCTTGCTTCCTTCCGCGTCCAAGACCGCGAATAGCGCCGGCGTAAGCGCCCCTCCGGAACATCCGAACTCCTTAAAGATCCAAAGACTGAACGATTATGCCAAATGGTTCTCTACGTTGGACCGAGCCAACGATTATGCCGGTTTCCGGTTCAAGGTACCCGACTATCTTCCTGCCGGCTATCGGTTGGAGAATGTCGGAGTGCTCGAGAAGTACGTCAAGCAGGCCGACAACCTCGCGTCCGCGACATTCGTATCGAACTTCGGACAATTCGAAGAGCAAATCATCGAACTGGTCGCCTCCAAGGGGAATCTGCTGGAGACCCATGATCTGGTATGGGGAACCGGTAATATCGCTCCGTGGACTTGGGGCGCCGCGAAGGCTTATACCTATCGGCATGACGAGGTTACGATCGCCGGCATCCAGGGCACGTTGGTCACGCAAACGCAAAGCTACGAGTCCCACGAGCCGGAAATTGCCAACAGCTTCGTATGGAATGACAAGGGCGTCTGGTACGCCCTGAACTACTACAGCGAGAACCATACGATGAAAGAAGGCCTTCCTTACCGCAGAAGAAACGTCTCCCAAGGCGATCTGGCGAAAATGGTACGGTCCTTTGCCTACCCGGAACAAATCCGGCAAGTCCGCTACGACGGCGAAGGCAACTCGTTCCCACTCTACGAGAAGCAGGACTTGGAGAAAGCGGAGAACATTCTCGGCTTCAAAACGAAGTTCCCTCTCTCCTTGTCGAACAGCCGCCTGCAGCTGATCGAATCGGTCCTGCTTCGGGCCGAAGATCGGAATACGGGCTATACGTTCAGACCGGACGAGGATACGATCAAGAATTCGTACCGCGCCAGATACGATACCCGCGGATTCGAACTCAACGACGAAATCGCGTTCTATCAAAGCAAAGCACCCCTCGTCGACGTAACCAAGCTGACGGCCGTGAAGACGATCGACGTTCAAGGCGTCGACGTGATCTTCTACGACGACACCCGGCATGTCTACGATCCGTACGGACTCGGCGCCGATAACAAAGATAAACAAACGCAAAGCTTCGGCTTGTGGAAGCAGAACGGCATTTATTATACCGCCTCCTTCCTCGGTCTAGAGAGCCTCCGGGAAGAGAGCATCAAGGATTTAGCGCTTGCTCCCGTCCGCTAGGCGACAACAAAAAGAACCTCCTCGACCCTGTGATCCTGTCGAGGAGGTTCTTTCGCTTCTTATTGAAGCAGCGTGCTTATTAAGCTTTATTGGAAGATCCGAACTCGCGGATTTTACCGATGACCGTTGCTTTGATGGCATCGCGGCCCGGCGTAAGGAATTTACGCGGATCGTATACTTCCGCATCGGCGGCCAGGGCTGCGCGAGCGGCTTTCGTGAATTCGATTTGGTTCTCCGTGTTGACGTTGATTTTCGCCGTTCCAAGGGAGATCGACTTCTTGATCTGTTCCGTCGGAATGCCTGTCCCGCCGTGCAATACCAATGGAACGCCGGCCGTCTTGCAGATCTCTTCCATTTCTTTGAAGCCCAGGTTAGGCTCGCCTTTGTAAGGGCCGTGAACGGAACCGAGAGCCGGAGCGAGGCAATCGATGCCCGTGCGGTCTACGAGTTGTTTGCACTCCGCAGGGTCCGCGTAGATAACGCCGTTAGCGATAACGTCGTCTTCTTGTCCGCCGACCGTACCGAGCTCGGCTTCGACCGATACGCCGCGCTCGTGCGCGTAAGCGACGACTTCTTTGGTGATTCTGACGTTCTCTTCGAAAGGGTCGTGGGAAGCGTCGATCATGACGGAAGAGAATCCGGCATCGATAGCCGCTTTACATTTGTCGAAGCTCGAACCGTGGTCCAGATGGATCGCGACGGGAACCGAGATTTTCATTTCGTCGATCAGGGAATTCACGATCGCCGTAACGACTTTGAATCCTCCCATATAACGCGCAGCGCCTTCGGATACGCCCAGAATAACCGGGGATTTCTCCGCTTCGGCGGCGCCGAGGATCGCTTGAGTCCACTCCAAGTTGTTGATGTTGAACTGGCCTACCGCGTATCCTTCTTTCAGTGCTTTGTTCAGCATGTCCTTCATCGATACCAATGCCATCTTTAACAGCCTCCTACGCCTATTCAAATCCCTACAGCCTATCATCTCCGATTTGGCGTCCTCAGTCAACAATTTCGGCGCTTCGACCCGGCGAAAAGACTCGAAAACCGGCATTCCGTCTTTTTCAAGCGCTTACTTCGAGACAGGCGCATAAGAAGGAAAATATAGGGGATACTAATGGGCTTAATATTCCTTGACAGGAATATTCTAAAACAGTTATATTCTAATCAACAAAACCGTAAGCCAAGGAGCGATGAATACTCATGTCCGAACATCAAGCAGCGACGAGCGAGTTCGTCATTTCCCGTACCTTCAACGCCCCTCGGGATCTCGTATTCAAAGCATGGTCCGAGGCGGAGCACCTGCAGCATTGGTGGGGGCCGAAAGGACTCGCGATCAGCGTCGCCACGCTGGATTTCCGTCCGGGCGGCACTTTCCATTACTGCATGAAGGCCCCCGACGGCAACGAAATGTGGGGCAAGTTCGTGTACCGGGAAATCGTTCCCGCGGAGAAGATCGTCTTCGTCAATTCCTTCTCGGATCCGGAGGGCAACATCGTTCGACCGCCGTTCCTTCTGACGTTCCCGCTGGAAGTCCTGAACGTATTGACGTTCGACGAGCAGGACGGCAAGACGACCCTCACGCTTCGCGGAGGCCCGATCAACGCCACGGAAGACGAGCTCAAGCTGTACGAATCGATGCACGATTCCATGCAGCAAGGCTTCACCGGCACGTTCGATCAACTCGAAGAACACTTGGCGAAAGCCTGATCCCGTTTCGCACAATTATTGTGCGCAAGGCATGCGACCGCGGATCGCTACGGTGGTTCCGCACAATTTTTGTGCGCAAGGCGTGCAGTTGCGGCTCGTCGGCGGCGGTTGCGCACAATAAATATCGCAACAGATCCCACCCCCTCTGAAATCAAACCACTAACGATGCAGTTAGCGGTCTGGGAGGATGCTACTTCGGCGAAATCCCGAAATGCGGCGAATATACACAAACAATAACACCTCAGGCGTCCTTTGACGTTGGAGGTGTTTTTGTCGAAACGCTCCCTCGCTCACCTTTCGATCAAACTCGAGATCTTATTCGCCGAAAATCACAACTTCACTGCACCTCATTCCGCCAAAAAGTCGAGGTGAAGGGGACTCTTGGCTATTAGCCTCACTCCGTATCTCTCGCTCCTCCTAGTTTGGACGCCGAGTTACTCTCCCAAACACTCTAACTCGCCCCACCCCACCCGCTCTCGCGCCTCCGCGCATCGAAAAACGAAAAGAAGCGGGGATCTTCAACCCCCGAAATGTTATAAATTCTAATATACCAACGAAAAAACGCCGGCGGGCCGGCGTTTTTTTGCGCCTTTTTCCGCCTCCCGGCACAACATTACCATAGCTAAAAACTATACCTCGACATAGTATTTATGTGTTTCCCGATAACGATTCTCCCCTCTATACTGAGATCAAAGTTCAGTACGAGGAGCTGTCGAATTTGAAAACTTCCATTATCGGCTACCCGAGAGTCGGGTCATTAAGAGAACTGAAATTCGCGTCGGAGAAATACTTCAAAGGCGAGATTACGGCGAGCGAGCTGCACCGTACGGGTGCCGAGCTGAGAGCCGCCCATTGGAAAATCCAACAAGAGAATCGCATCGATTATATTCCGTCCAACGATTTTTCCTTCTATGACGGTCTGCTCGATACGGCTTGTTTGTTGAATATCGTCCCGCAGCGCTATCAAGCGCTCGGTCTGAGCCCGCTGGAAACGTATTTCGCCATGGCCAGAGGTTATCAAGGCGAGCAAGGCGACGTTAAAGCGTTGGCGATGAAAAAATGGTTCAATACGAACTACCACTATATGGTGCCCGAAATCGACGATTCCGCGAGCATCCGGCTCACGGGAACGAAGCTGTTCGACGAGTTCTTGGAAGCGAAACAGCAAAATATCGTTACGAAGCCCGTATTGATCGGTGCTTTTACGCTGTTGAAGCTGGCGAGATATACGGGCGCCAAGCAAGCCGAAGACTTCGTTAGCGAAGCGGCGGAAGCTTACGTGAACGTGCTGAAAAAATTGAACGAGCTCGGCGCGGAATGGATCCAACTGGACGAACCCCAGTTGGTTACGGATTTGTCCAAAGAGGATCTCGTGCTGTTCTCGAAGCTGTACGCCCGCATTCTACCCGCCAAAGGAAACGTGAAGGTTCTCGTCCAGACTTACTTCGGAGACGTGCGCGACGGCTATCGGGAGCTTCAAGGCCTTCCGTTCGACGGCATCGGCATCGACTTCGTCGAAGGCAAGAAGTCGCTGGACCTCGTGCGCCAATACGGGTTCGCGGACGATAAAGTACTGTTCGCCGGCGTCGTGAACGGGAAGAACATCTGGAAGAACAAATACAAGAACACGCTTGCGCTCATTGGAGAATTACAAGGGCTGGCCAAGCAATTGGTCATCGGCTCCTCCTGCTCGCTCCTGCACGTGCCTTATTCCTTGAAGCACGAATCGAAGCTGTCGGCCGACAACAAAAGCCACTTCTCGTTCGCGGAGGAGAAGCTTCGTGAATTCGCGGAGCTCAAAGCGATGTTGGATTACGCGGATCCGTATGCGACCGAGACGTATATCCACAATGAGACCCTCTTTAACGGCTCTCGTTATACCGTCAACGAAGCCGTGCAAGCGAGAACTTCCGCTCTGACGGATGCGGACTTCACGAGGCTGCCCGCGTTCGCCGAGCGGGAAGCCGTTCAGAAAGCCAAGTTCAACCTGCCTCCGCTGCCGACGACGACGATCGGATCGTTCCCGCAGACGGCCGACGTCCGGGCGAACCGTTTCTCGTTCAAGAAAGGCGCCGTATCCGAAGAACAGTACAAACAGTTCAACTTCGACAAAATCGCGGAATGCGTCGCGCTTCAAGAAGAGATCGGCTTGGACGTCCTCGTCCATGGCGAATACGAACGCAACGATATGGTCGAATACTTCGGCGAGAGCTTGGACGGCTTTATTTTCACGGAATACGCCTGGGTACAGTCCTATGGCACGAGATGCGTGAAACCGCCGATCGTATGGGGAGACATCAGCCGTTCCAAGCCGATGACCGTCGAATATTCGGCCTACGCCAAGAGCTTGACCGACAAGCCGGTCAAAGGCATGCTCACCGGTCCGGTCACGATCCTCAACTGGTCCTTCCCGCGCGAAGACATTAGCTTGAAGACTAGCGCTCTTCAGATCGCGCTGGCGATCCGGGAAGAAGTGCTGGATCTGGAAGCGAATCGCATCGAGATCATCCAGATCGACGAAGCGGCGCTGCGGGAGAAGCTGCCGCTGCGGAAGTCCGATTGGCAAGCCGAGTACTTGAGCTGGGCTATCCCCGCTTTCCGGTTGGTGCATAGCGGCGTTCAAGCCGATACGCAAATCCATACCCATATGTGCTACAGCCAGTTCAGCGATATCATTCGCGATATCGACGCGATGGATGCCGACGTCATTACGTTCGAAGCTTCCCGGTCGGATCTGGCGATCATCGACGCCATCAACGAATGCGGATTCCAGACGGAAGTCGGTCCTGGCGTCTACGATATTCACTCCCCGCGCATTCCGAGCGTGGATGAACTCAAGCAAGGACTGAACCGCATGCTGGACAAAATCGACGTCGCCAAGCTATGGGTCAATCCCGACTGCGGACTGAAGACGCGGGGCGTTAACGAAACGTGGGCAAGCCTGAGACACTTGGTGCAAGCGGCGAAGGAAGTAAGGGCAACGCTGTAAGGTAGTTCAAAAAGTCCGCTTTTGAACGTTACAGAAAGTTATTATTCACAATAATTGATGGTGAGGATGATAACTTTCTGTACTTAGAAAAACTTCCTCTATTCGCGGTCGCGCTTCTTAGAGGGTGCATCGATAGAAGTTTTTCTTATCACGAAGTGAAGCAGGAAGCGGACTTTTTGAACTTGTATTTATTGACTCCGCCGTACGCGCAAGAGGATGAACTCAACCGAGTTCATCCTCTTGGCTTATGATCGGGTATCCGAAATCCGAGATGACGCTCTTCAGCTTGCGAACGTAATCCGCTGCAAGCAGGCTCAGATTGGCTTTCTTGTTCGTGATGTATCCGATCTGCATGTTCTCGTCCGTACGCAGTCGCACCGAGATGATCTGCTCCCCGTTCAAGTCCTCGTTCAGCACGCCGGAGCTGATCGTGAAACCGTTCAGCCCGATGAGGAGGTTAAATAACGTCGCGCGATCGCTGACCAATATTTTTTTCTTCTGCGATCTCGTGCTCAGAATCTCTTCCGAGAAGTAGAAAGAGTTGTATTCGCCCTGCTCGAAGGCCAGACACGGAAAATCGTCCATGTCCTCGATCTCCAGCATCGTCTTCGCCGCGAGCGGATGCGCGGAGCTAATGAAGACATGCGGCTCGGCGATGAACAGCGGATGGAACCGCAGCTCGCTTTCTTTCAATATTTTCTCGATAACCTTCCGGTTGAAGTCGTTAAGATAGAGAATGCCGATCTCGCTGCGCATATTCCGGACGTCCTCGATGATTTCATGGGTTCTCGTCTCTCGCAGCGTACACTCGTACTCGTTCGTGTTCAGGTCCTTCAATAGACCGACGAACGCCTGAACGGCAAACGCGTAATGCTGCGTCGAGATGGAGCATAGCTTCTTCGAAGGCTTCTTGTTCATATACCTTTGCTCGAGAAGCTCCGACTGTTCGACGACCTGCCTGGCGTAGGAGAGGAATTCCGCCCCCTCGTTCGATAGCACGATGCCCTTGGAGGACCGCAAGAAAATATCCACGCCGATCTCCTGCTCCAATTCTTTCACCGCGCTCGACAAGCTCGGCTGGGAAATGAACAGCTGCTTGGCCGCTTCGCTAATGGAGCCGCAGCTGACGATGGTCAGGATGTATTTCAATTGTTGAAGGGTCATCGGGATCCGTCCTTAAAAGGGGTTTCTATCAGTATATCGGATTTTTCCCTCGAATTCCTCGCTAACCCGTTATTCGAATCCTTTTAACAGCGCCAACGCCTCTTCATGATCGGGCTCGAGTTCTAATAACTTCCGCGCGTAATCCAGACCCTCGTCGATCGACTCCGACTCGAAACAACAAATCGCCAGACAATAGTAGACGATCGACTCGACCTCATCTTGTTCTTCCCTTACCGAGATTTCCAAGAAGGCTTTGGCCTCGTCGTACATGGCCATCTCGAACAGCAACAATCCGGCATCGAGCGCCAAGTCGTACCGTTGCTCCATGGCGTAGTAAGACGACCACATCCGTTGGATGCCGCTCAGAATATCCCGCTTTTCTTCGTCGCCCGCCTCCGGCAGCAGACCGGAAATCCTCTTCGCGCTATGAATGAACCATTCCGCATCGTATCCGCCCAGACGCCAGAAGCTTAATAGTTGTTGCAAGTCCATGCCTTCCATATGGCGATCGGCCCATTGCTTCAGGATGAAGAACTCGTCCGGACCGAATCGTTCGACGCATCGGCGATAAGCCAATCTCGCATGGACATACGCCGTCGGGTCGTCCAGATGGAGAATGCAGCCGACATTGATGTTCTTATAATGCTGCGGAGGAAATAACGTCAGGGCGCCTCGTTGTTCGAATACATGCCGGATGGCATGGTAGTTGGCCGTTAGCGAAAAACTGCCATGCAGGACTAACTCCGGCGGTTCCGCGAACTTCCAGCTATCGAGCAAGTGATCTCCCTTGTCCGCCGTGAGCAATAGAAATCCCGCCCGGGAGAACCGATCCAACCGCTCCAGACAAGTTAATCCGGCCACGGGAAATAAAATATGCGAATCCTCCAATTGCTCCCGGTAGACGTCGATGGCATCGCGGTACGGATAAGTTTCTTGCTCGTACCCGGGCGCCCGTCGATGCTCGTAATGCAAGGAGATTCGATCCAATAATTCCGCCGGCTTCAGGGAATCCCCGTCTTCGGTATACTCGACGAAAACATCCGCTTCGTACACTTGACCATCGCCGATATAGATCAATTCTTGCGGAATGCTATCGAAGAAGTAGTTCGCGACGAGGATCAGCGGTTGACTTAAATCTCCTTCGCCGACGGTCGTCCCCGACGCGACGAGGTTCAGAACCGTATCATGAACGGCATCGTACCGCGCGAAATCCAGCAATCCCTCGGCGATATAAGCTTGCAGCGCAGGGTGTTCCATCCAAGCCTTCACGTTGTTCATCGCCAAATCCGTCATGATGTAGCGGAACGAAGGCAGAGATACCCCCGCGTAGTCTCTTATCCGGCACAGCTCTTGCAGCACGTGGTAAGCGAGACGTCCCGCTCCCGCGCCAAGCTCGACGATATAGACGGGCTCCGTGCCGTGTCCTTGATTCGCCCGATCTTGAAGAAACCCGAAGATCATCTCCGCATAGGCGGCAGCGATCATCGGATTACTCGTAATGTATTGAGGGACCTGGTCGTTGTTCCACGCCTTCGTCCCTTCTTCTTCGTAATATTGCCGCTGTATATGCCAGATCGGCGCTTCGCTAAAGCGATAGCGTTGTTTGTCGTTCGCCGTCATGTCGACTGATCCTGCTCTCTGAACGTTATTCGATTAGATTTACGCTAATCCCGGATGATATACCCTTTCCCGATGTCGATCTCCCGGAATCCGGGCATCTGCCGTTCCTTGTAGTCGATCCTCTTATCGCTGCCCGCGATCATCAGGTTCCCCTCGTTGTCGGCTTCGTTCCCAGGCCGGAAAAAGACTTTCGTATACTCGAACGCTTCGCCGAGCGTCGAATGAATGGCATCCGTTAGCCTGTCGTTGTTCCGTTTGCCGAAGAGGTTCAGGATGACGGTTCCGCGAGAGATCAGCTTCGTCTTCGCCATGGCGAAGAACTCCAGCGTCGTGAAATGCGACGGCGTTCCCTCATGGGTAAAGGCGTCCACGACGATCGCGTCGTAAGTATCCGGCTCCTCCCGCTCCAGAAGCTCCCGCCCGTCTCCGATACGTACGTTGTCCAAGCCGTATCCGAAATACCGCCGGCTGAACTCTTCCAGCTTCCCGTCGATTTCCGCGACGACGAACCGCTTGTCCGGGTCATGCGCGGCGATCGTCCCGATCCCGTGCCCGACCGAAAAAACATTCGCGAAGGACGGGGCGTTCGTCCGCAGCAGATGAATGACGGCTCGCTGGTATTCCAGGACGACCCGTCCCGGATCCTCCAAGTCCATCGCGCCTTGAACCGCCTCGTCCGCGAACCTTAATATCCGGTAGCTTCCCTTTTTCCCGTACAATTCGGTCGTTTCGTATACGCTAATCTCGTTGTACGGCGTCGTTTCCTTGATCAAGAGCCGCATGAAGCTAAATCTTTTTTACGAATTCGGACTTTAATTTCATCGCCCCGAACCCCTCGATTTTGCAATCGATGTCATGGTCCCCTTCGATCAGGCGAATGTTTTTGACTTTGGTGCCGATCTTGACGACTAGCGAAGTTCCTTTGACTTTCAGGTCTTTGATGACCGATACGGAGTCGCCGTCGTTCAATACGTTGCCGTTGGCATCTTTCACGACCTTGAGCTGTTCGTTATCGTCGGATCCCGAAGACGGCGTCCACTCGTGGGCGCACTCCGGGCAGATCATGAGTCCGTTGTCCTCGTAGGTATATTCGGAATTGCATTCGGGGCAGTTAGGCAAAGTCGTCAACGTTCATTTCTCCATTCGGTTAGGGTTTCGGATTGTCTGTCATAAGGCTCAGCTTAACGGGTTTGCCGGCGAAAAGCTAGTCTGCGAAAAAGAGCCGTTCCGGCCTGGAACGTCCACGTCGACGTCTCCGGCCTGATATGCCAACAGCGCCTTATGATTCAGCCTCGTACAAAGACGTATCCAACGCCCGAACGAATGGCGACCACTCTCCCGTCGAGTAAAGCAGAAGCCGATGCATCGCGCGCGTGCACGCGGTATAGAAGAGCTTCCGCTCGCTTTCGCGGTTATACGTTTGCGAAGAAGCATCGTAGATGAGCACCGCGTCGAATTCGACGCCTTTGGCGAGATAAGCCGGAATCACCGCCGTCCCTTTCTCGAAGGTGAGCGTCTCCTTGGTGACGAGCCTCGAATCCCCGCAACCGCGCGTCGACAATGCCTCATAAGCCTCTCGGCTTTCGGCTTCCGTCTTCGTAACGACGGCGACGGAGTCGAAGCCTTCGGCCTTGAGCTGCGCGAGGCACGGCAAAGTCAAAGGGATCCTCTTCCTCCGGATTCCCGGAAGAATCGCCGAAATATTCCGCGTACTGTTCGTTAAAATGAAGGACCACTTCCTCTTGCCCGTACTTCTTGCGCAGCGCGCCGTAGGCTTCCGCGTATTGCCCGTTGTCGAGGTAATCGAGCTCCTCCCGAACCCAGGGCTCTTCCCGCTCCAGACGCTCCAGCGAAGCCAACTCTCTCAGAAGCTACTCCCGCAACAACGCGACGCGATTAGTCAGGCGGATGGATTCGTCGTAGCCGTAAAACCGCGATTCCATTTGCTCCGCCGTAATGAGCTCGCGGTCCCGAAAGCAAATGCTTCGGAATCGCATGCCCTTCCTCCCCAACCAAAGCGCATAGCTCTGTAGCGCTCGCAAGTACGCTTCGGACGCCTTATATTGAATCCCGCTCGCCCGGGCTTCATACTCCGGGGACGACGTTGCCGTCAGCACGTATTCGATCTGCTCGAAAGGAGTTTCGAGCCGGAACGCGGATCCAACATCGCGTTCGGCGAAAAAAGAACGATCTGGTCCGCCTTGAGCCTGTCGCGGTGTTTATACAGCAAGTAGGCCACCCGTTGCAGCGCCGCGGACGTCTTCCCGCTGCCGGCGGCCCCTTGCACGATAAGCATTCGGCTCTTGTCGTCGCGGATGATGGCGTTCTGCTCTCTTTGAATGGTCGCGACGATGCTCTTCATTTGCGTATCCGCGCCCTTGCCGAGAACCTGTTGAAGCAATTCGTCGCCGATCGTCAGGCTCGTGCCTCCCAGAACCGCTTGCGAATGTCCGCCACCTGGTCGCGCAGCCCGGCTACCTCCGGCTCCAGCTCGGCGATCGCCGATCGCAATTTGTCCGTCACCAGTTCTAGCCGCTCCCGTTCTTGCTGCCAATCCTTCTCGTTCAGCATCCGAACACGCTCCTACCACGATGATCCTTTGCGCGCAAAGGATTTTTTACGTTATACGAAGAATCCGGCCATCTCGGCCGGGTTCTTTATTTGTTCGGCTATTCCCGCAACATCGCGAGCACCTCGGCGGTCGTCCGGATTCGGGCGAATTCCTCGTGCAAGTTCACCAACGTCATCTCGTGGATTCGCTCGGCGGAGTAATACGTCCCGTCGGGACCGCGGCGTCCGAACGTCGCGCAGGCATCCTCCGCGAGGATCGGGTTAAATCCGAGGTTGCCGGCCATGCGGGTCGTCGTCTCCACGCAATGATTCGTCGTCAGCCCCGCGATGACGATCTGCTCGCATTCTGATTGCCTAAGAGCATCTTCGAGATCGGTACCTATGAACGAACTGTTCACGTATTTGCGGAAGACGCGTTCTCCGGCGATCGGCTCGATGCCGGATTTGAACGGGAACGTCGGCTTCGCGGGATGGAAGAGCGAATCTACCGCCCGGGAGGCATGCTGAACGAATAACGCGGGTCTCCCCGATTCTCTCCATGCGCTTAGCAGCATTTTTATTTTTTCTTCGGCATCCTTGTTATTCCGCTCTCCCCATTCGGGGTCGTCGAACGCGTTCTGAACATCGATAAGAAGCAAGGGCGTCCGGGGTAAAATGTTGTTCATGCTTGCAACCTCCGCTCGTTGATGACATTATTTTAAAGAATCGAGAAGAGGAAAGACATAAACAAGCGAAAGCATTTAGGCGAATCGGGTTCGGAATTCAAGGAAAATAGGGGATTCCGCCTTAGAAATAAAGGAGACGCGAATGGACCAAGTGGATCGAGGGATTCTGAAAGAGCTTCAGGAAAACGCCCGCATCTCGATGACGGAGCTGGGCCAGCGCATCGGCTTAACGGCTCCGGCGACGGCGGAACGGGTCAAAAAGCTGGAGGAACGCGGAGTCATCGAAGCCTACCGGGCCAACCTGTCCGCGGAAGCCTTGAATAAAAGCGTGACGGCTTTTATTCTGTTCGAAACGGAACGCTGCCATGCGTTCGCGGAGTTCTGCAAGGAGCATCCGGAGGTAATGGAATGCCACCGGCTCGCGGGTCAATACAGCTATCTGGTTAAGCTCGTCACCGATTCGGTACGAACGCTGGAACAATTCATAGACGCCGCGATGCCCTACGGCAAGTCCTCCACCCATATTCAGCTTTCTTCCCCGGTGGCGCACAGGAGCTTCGGCTAGAACGATGAGCATTTCCAAAGCAAGCGAGAACCTCCACCTCTCGCATTCGGCGCTCAGCAAACAATTGCGAAGCTTGGAGAAGACTTTTAATTTGGCTGAGTTCAGCGTGAAAGTTGCTTAGAAACAACGTAGTTGGAATATTTAACTGTAAAATGTGCATGAAAAAAGATACGTGGTGAGGCCTTTGCATGAATTATATGCAAAAGGTGCACTTCATTTTGCGGATTTCAACTGATGCAGGATGAATCTGGTGAAATTAATGTATGTATTACATCTATTTCACCAGATATCTGATTTTTAGCCGAAATAACTGCATGTTTTACAGTTCATTTGTCTGTCATTAAGCCACAACAGAGTGGAACTCAGCCTTTAATTTATGTTTTGTTTTGATGGTGAATATGCGATCGTCCTATTTCAACTCGAACACTATGAGATCCCGACCGACCGTGATCGGGCCGGCGTAGATGTCCGCCATCCCCTCGATATACGCCCGCTCCGCGCGCTCTTCCGCCGCCGGCGCGGGAATGTGATGCGTCAGCGCGAGATGTTTGACGCCCGCCCGGCTCGCGATGGCCGCCGCCTCCAGCGTCGTCGTATGATACTTCGCGGGGTTCGCCAGCGCCTTCTCGTGCTCGGGAAACCGCGCGATCAAGGAATCGAGCCACGGCTTGTTGTACGCTTCGTGAACGAGCAGGTCCGCGCCGGCCGCATGCTTCTCCATGTTGGGCACCGGAATCGTATCGCCCGAGATGACGGCCGTCTTGCCGTTGTACTCGAATTTGTAGGCGACGGCCGGATAGACGGGGCGATGGTCCACCTCGAAGGCGGTGATCCGGATGCCGTCCTTGTCGTAGACGACGCCCTCGTTGCGCTCCGTATACTCGATTCGCGAGCCCGCCTCGTCCGACAGGTTATAGCTGATTCGAAGCTTGACGTCGAACTCGAAGGACTCCCGCATTTTCCCGATAATCGCCTTCGTCGTCTCGGGACCGTACACTTGCATAGGCACCGAACGGCCTTCGAAGACGCGATCCGCGGTAACGTGCGTTCTCCAGCTCGTGATGAACACGTCGAAGAATCCGCCGTTATGATCGTAATGGTGATGGGTGAACAGCACGTCGGAGATCCGCTGGGGCATGATGCCCGCCTTGATCAGCTGGTCCACCGTAGCGCCTCCGCAATCGACGAGGAACGCCTTGTCTCCCGCCAACACCGCGACTCCCGGCTTCGCCCGTCCGGAGAAGGCGCGGGGCGAACCCGTTCCGAGCAGCACAACGGTCAGGGCGGGGTGAAAGTCGGGCCGCAAATTCTCTTGTGGTTGGATATACATCGTCTTCGCCCCTCTCGTCCTTGATTTATTTACCCTCCAGCGTCTCCTTCAGCAACGACAGATCGTACAGACCCGTCAGATCCAAGCCGGCCTCTCCGACGCCTTTGACGTAACCGGCATCGACCGCTACCTGAGCCATCGTCTTCAACGCGTCCCGGTCGATGTCCGTCGTCAAGCTTAAGTGCGACAGGGCGGCTTCGATCAGCTCGGCGTCCAAGCCCTTGCCGGTCAGTTCCTTCAATTCGTCGCTAACGAGCGAATAGGTCTCATCCGGGTTGTCATGGATGAACTTGATTGCGTCCTCGTTGGCGAGTAGAACGGATTTGGCCAGATCCCGATGGTCCTTCAGGAAGCCGTCGCCGGATACGATAATCGTGAGCGGATAATTGCCTTTGTTCGGCGGAATCCGATCCCAATCCACCACGATATCGCCGATGCCTTCGTTCGCGATCTGCGTCCCCCACGGCTCGGGCAGCAGCGTTGCGTCTACCTGCCCTTGCTTCATGGCCGTCAGCGTATCCGCGGGAGCCATGGCGATCAATTGCGTCCCGCTCTTGTCCGTCGTTACCTGAAGACCCTGATCTCGCAGCAAAAGGCGGAGCGAAATCTCGTTCGTGCTTCCTTTGGTCGGAATCGCGACCAGTTTGCCCGCCAAGTCCTTGACGCTCGTCACGCCGGAGCCCTTCCTCGCCACCAGAACGGCGCCGCCGTTATTGGCACCGGAAAGAATCTTGATGTTCTTGCTCCTTACGTATTGGTTGATGACCGGACTCGGTCCGACGTAGCCGATATCGATCTGGCCGGTTGCCAGCGCAGTCGAGAAGTCCGCGCCGTTGTTGAAGCCCTGAACCTCGATCTTCGCATTGTCCCCGAGACGCGTCTGAAGGTAGCCCTTCTGGATCGCCACGAATGCGGGAGCATGGGTTACGTTCTTGAGCAAGCCGATCTTCACCGTTACCGGGTCGGCCGACTTACTGCCCGCGTTGTCTTTCGACGAGCCGCAGCCGGACAGCGTAATTAGAATCAGGACAATGCTAAGGATAATAAAAGCCGATTTTTTGAACATGGATCATTCTCCTTTTCTATTGCAAACTTAGGTTTTGGCCGCATTCAGCCCGTACTGGGTCCAGATCCGATTCTCGATGCGCTTGAAGACGAGATGGTCGGAGATCGTTCCGAGTATCGCGATCACGAGCACGATGCAGAGCATGACGGAGGTGTCGCCGAGGCTTCTGCCCTCCTCGAGCAACTGCCCGAGGCCGATGCCGCGCGCGATGAGCTCCCCGGATACGAGAGCCCGCCAAGCGAAAGCCCACGCCATCCGCATCCCCGTAATGAGCTGCGGGATGGCGGCGGGAACCATCACCTGATAGAAGAGCCGGAAGCCTCGTCCCGTACCGAACATCTGAGCCGACTTCAAATAGATAGGCGGGATGTTCCGAATCCCGCTTCGGCTCGCGATCGTCATCGTCCACGTCGCTCCGATCGTCGTAATGAAGATGACGGACATGTCGTTCAGCCCGAACCAGATGATGGCGAACGGAAGCCATGCGATGCTGGGCACCGTCTGCAGCGCGACGACGACGAATCCGAACGTTTCGTCCAGCAGCCGGCTCCGGGCGAACAGAACGCCCAGCGTCATGCCGATGACGCACGAGAGGGAGAAGGCGATGAGGATCCGCCTCAGGCTACCCATCGTCGCGTCAAGCAGTTGCCCGTTCGCGATCCCGTCGTAGAACGTCTGCATCGTCTGCAGCGCCGACGGGAATCGCCAGCCCCAATGCATCGTCCTATATGCCGTCTCCCAGATTACTAGCAGCAGAATGAGAAAGAGGGCTTTTCTCCAGCGTGTAGTCATTGCCGTATTCCTCCTTCGCCACCTTCTCGAGTTCGGCGGCCAACGTGTCCATGATCTGACTCTCGATATGGTGCAGAACGGAATCGCCGGGCTCTCTCGGTCGAGTGGCCCGTACGCGGAACTCCTTCTTAATCCGGCCCGGCCGGGTAGACATGACGAGCACCCTGTCGGACAGCGTGACGGCTTCCCGGATGTTATGGGTGATGAACAGAATCGTCTTCCGCGTGTTCAGCCAGATCTGTTCCAATTCCTTGTGCAACAGAAGCCTCGTCTGTTCGTCCAGCGCGGCGAACGGCTCATCCATGAGCAGAATCTCCGGATCCATGACGAGCGCCCTCGCGATCGCCACCCGCTGCTTCATCCCGCCCGACAACTCATGGGGATAACGGTCCGCGAACTTGCCCAGATGGACGGCCCGAATCTGCTCCATGGCCCGTTCGCGGCGCTCCTTCTTCTTGATCCCCTTCTGCTTGAGCCCGAAAGCGACGTTCTCCAGCACCGTAAGCCATGGATACAACGCATGGTCCTGGAACACGACGATCCGGTCGGGCCCCGGTTGCGCGACTTCCTTGCCGTTCGCTTCGACGCGGCCGCTATCCGCCCGCTCCAGCCCCGCCACCACATTCAGCAGCGTGGACTTCCCGCAGCCGGATGGGCCGAGAATCGAGACGAATTCGCCCTTGCCGATCTCGAAATCGATGTCCTCCAGCGCGGTGTAGCCCGCCCCGTCCCGCTGCATGAACGTCTTGCCGACTGCTTCTACCCGGATCATTTTCCGTCCCCCCATGGTTGTCCGTATCGTTACAAGCGTTGCTGGAATGCATCGGTATCGAGGATGACGACCGTCTTCTTCTCGTAGCGAATGCTTCCTTCGTCTCGCCACCGTCCCAACGTCTCCGTAACCGTCTGTCTGCTGCAGCCGATCACGTAAGAGATCTCCTCATGGCTGAACGGCAGCGTGACGACCGTTTCCTTGCCCATGGGGGTACCCAACTGGATCAACAATTGCGCCAGTCTCCAGGCAACCGGTCTCGAAATAAGCGTCTCCACGTACCGTTGCGTCTGCAGCAGCCGGCGGGCGTTGGATACCGTCAGCGCGAACAGGGCGTCCGGATGGCTCTTGAGCAGATTCTTAAATTGCGAGGCAGGAATCGAGAGGATCACGCTATCCGCTATGCAACGCGCATACCGCTGCCGTTTCTGTCCCGTCAGCACTTCGGCCGCGCCGAAGATCTCGCCCTTGTGACGAAGGAACATGGTGATGCTCTGGCCTTCCTGCGCGAATTGCGAGATCTTGACCAGTCCGTCCCGGACGAAATAGATTTCCCGGCTCTCCTCTTCCCCTCTGAAAATAAAGGCGTTCTTCTTCATGCCGCGAGAAGTCCCGTATTCCTCGAATAGCCTTGCTAACGGGAGCTGCTCGGCTTCGCCATTATCCGTTGCGGTTCTTTTCGAATAGGAGGTCAGTCCTTCTTGGTCCATGCCCGTTAAGCCCCTCTCTATCCCCTCGATTTAATTCATAGTTAGCCTATAGGTATTTACGATTATAGTTCATGTTCGAAAGCAAAAACAGTCGGTAAGCCGACAAAATCGTCGTCGTAGGCGGGTTATTTGGAGGAGTCGGTCGTACGGAACGCAAAAAAAGGTTGTCCCGGCGGTCGGAAAGACCTTAGAGACAACCTTTGATACATCCTAATCCGTTGTCTAGACGACTCGGCCCTCCCGCTACTCTTCCATTTCATCCACCAAGACCTTGACCTGCGAGGACGCGGACGTTCCCCGGAGCTGCCGGAAAGAAGGATTTTACAATAGGATGGAGATTCCTTCATCTTCCCTTTACACTCGAGCCCTATGCTTGTCTGAGATAGGCAAATTTTAATGGGAGAGTGTATCCATTCCATGGAAAAGAAAATCGATCGTCGAACGTTCCTGTCTTATCTCGGTACCGGCGCCGCTGCGCTTGCCACGGCTTCGGCAGGACTCGGCTTGCTTGAAGGTAAAGCCTCGGCCGCTTCCAAAACGGCTGATCACCTGTTCGGCTTCAAGACGAATCGCGTTAGCGGATATTTCGAGCCGATCGAGCCATCCAATGAGGATCAACTGCTTCTTCCCAAAGGTTATAAGTACGACGTTATCGCTAACTTCGACGATGTGATTAACACGGCCGGAGACAAGTTCGGTACGGGCAGCGACTATAACGCCTTTTTCCCGATCGACGGCTCTAACTCCCGGGGACTGCTCGCCACGAACCACGAATACACGCATCAATTCCTGCACGGCGAGATCAAAGACGGCAAAATGTCGGCGCAACAATTGAAGAATGAGTTGTACTACCAAGGGATGTCGGTCACCGAAGTATTTC
Organism: Cohnella suwonensis; assembly: GCF_042655365.1. NCBI lineage: Bacteria > Bacillati > Bacillota > Bacilli > Caryophanales > Paenibacillaceae > Cohnella > Cohnella suwonensis. The sequence goes on from NZ_JBHSMH010000007.1 coordinate 81,866, forward strand.
AAGACAAGGACGGCGTATGGAAGCTGGACAAAACCTCCAAATACGCCCGACGCATTAACGGCTTTACGACATTTGAACTAACCGGTCCAGCCAAAGGAAGCTCCGCGGTAGGAGGCGTATCGTCCGTACAAGGCACTTTCGCTAACTGCTCCGGAGGCGTCACGCTATGGAACACGGTCCTATCGTGCGAGGAGAACTTCACGGAAACCGCAACCGCCGCCAACCTCCCCCTTACGCATTACGGCTGGGTTATCGAAATCGATCCGTTCGACGGCTCGTTCCTCCGCAAGCATACCGCCCTCGGCCGCTTCAGTCATGAGAATACTGCCATGGGATTGGCCAAAGACGGCCGAATCGTCGTCTATATGGGCGACGATAAGAAAGACGCCTGCGTATACAAGTTCGTCAGCAATGGCAAGTTCGATGCTGCCAAGGGCCGGGCAAATTCCAGCCTGCTCGCGGACGGTACGCTGTACGTCGCTAACCTCAAAAAAGGCGAATGGGTAGCGATCACGATCGACGCCGTTACGAAAGCCATCGGCAAGGAAGGCTTCAAGACGCCGACGGGCTTGAAAGGCACCGTCGAGGAATTGAAAGCGAGATTCAAGTCCCAAGGCGACGTCGTTACGAATTGCCATGAAGCGGCATTAATCCTCGGCGGAACGCCTACGGATCGTCCGGAGGACATTGAAGTGTCTCCGTTCGACAACACCGTGTTCATCTGCCATACGAACAACGACCTTCACGGCAATATCCACGGGCATATTACTCGCATTTTCGAAAAGGACAACGACCTTGGCTCCAAGGCGTTCGATTTCGAGATATTCGCGGCAGGCGGTCGTCAATCCGGCTTTAGCTCGCCGGACAACCTGGCATTCGACTCGAACGGCAGCCTGTGGGTCGTGACGGACATTTCCTCCAGCAGCCTGAACCAAGGCATCTATACGACGTTCAAGAACAACGGCTTGTTCGTCATTCCGACGTCGGGCCCGAACAAAGGGACGGCGATGCAATTCGCTTCCGGTCCTCGGGAGTGCGAAATGACCGGCCCGTTCTTCGCCCCGGACGAGAGAACCCTGTTCCTGTCCATTCAGCACCCGGGAGAGAACACGACGGACTTGAACAACCCGACAAGCCTATGGCCGCATCGCAAGGGAGACAAAATTCCTCGCTGCGGCGTCGTCGCCATCACCGGCTTCAAGCTAGGTTAAACCATTCTACTTATAAGGAGATGCTGTCATGCCATTCGGAAATATCGGTGTCGGCGGATTAATTCTCATTCTGATTATCGCGCTCATTATTTTCGGGCCATCCAAGCTTCCCGAGCTGGGACGCGCCTTCGGACGCACGCTTAGCGAATTCAAGAGCGCCACTCGCGAGATGATGAACGGAGACAAAGGGGACAAAGACGAACCGAAAGAAGCCGTTTCGGAAGCCGCCCCCCGCCTGGCCGCTGTCGAATCGAAAAAGGGTTAAGGCGGCATGGCAAGCGTTCCATCCGTCGAAGAGAGTCGTTTTGTCGATCACTTAGGCGAAATGCGCCGCCGTCTGCTTTTTACGCTCGTCGCTTTTCTCGTATCGATCATCGGCGCATTTATCTACGTCAAAGAGATTTATCGCTGGCTTGTAAGAGACCTCGATCAGAAGCTGGCGATTCTGGCGCCGTCGGATATTATCTGGGTATATCTGAAGCTGGCCGGAGTCGTGGCGATCGCCGTCACGCTTCCCGTCGCGGGGTTTCAGGTGTGGCAATTCGTCAAACCGGCGCTTCGGCCGCGGGAGCAGAAAGCGACGCTTTCGTATATCCCCTGGCTTGCGATACAATTCGCGCTCGGGATTGGCTTCGGTTACATGATCATCTATCCGATGGTGTTGCAATTCTTAGAAAAAATGTCCACCGATTTCGAAACGGTGTACACTGCGGATAAGTATTTCTCGTTCATGCTCAGCATGACGGTGCCTTTCGGCTTGTTGTTCGAAATGCCGGTCATCGTCATGTTCCTGACCCGGCTCGGCATTCTAACCCCGGCGCGGCTCGCCAAAGGACGGAAGCTTTCGTACTTCCTCCTGACTGTAACTGCCGTCATGATTACGCCGCCCGACATCGTGTCGGATATACTGGTCACTATCCCGCTATTCCTGCTCTACGAAATCAGCGTCACCTTGTCCAAATGGGCGTACCGCAAACGATTGATCGCGATCGGTCAATAATGTCGCGAAGAAGCCTCGCTAGCCGAATCGTTCATTCGGCCTGCGAGGCTTTCGCAATTCTTCTATAGATCCTTATTCTTGCAATATTGGATCATTTCCTCCCAGGTCATGGCTATACGAATGATGTCTTCATCAACCAGTTCGGTCCCTATCTGGATTTCAATATATTCAAGCGGCGTAATCGCCTTGATGGCATGCTTGGCGCCAGCGGGAATTTGTAGAACGTCTCCGGTCTGAATCTGATCGTTCACGGCTTCCAATATGAACTCTCCGGTACCGGAAATGATCGTCCAGGTTTCTTTCCTCTTCTGATGCAGATGATAGCTTGTATTTTTCCCGGGCAACAATTGAACTTTCTTCGTTAAGGTTTCCGTTCCTATATCCGTCATCGAATGGTCTAATATTCGATAGGTTCCCCATCTTTTTTCCCCATACATGGGCTTTTGACGGTAGTTGAGCAGCTTTTTAATTTGATTGGATTTGTCTTTATTTGCAACAAGTATACCATCGGTGCTTGCGGCTACGATAATATTCGAAACGCCGATAACGTGAATCGGATACGCAAGCTCATTGACCAGATGCGTATGAATGGAATCGCTTGATATCTGTCCTAGACCGATAACGCTGCTTCCAAAATGATCCGGAAGCACGCCCCAGTCGCCTAGATCCTGCCAAACTTTGTCGTAAGGAATGACAACCGAATGGCGTGTTTTCTCCACGACCTCTACATCAAAGCTAGCTTCGGAAAGATGCTCATAGCGGTCAAGTAACTCTTTATATACAATGGGAAGACCTTTGCTTTTTAAACTAGAGAGCATAAAAGATAACGAGAAAGCGAACACGCCACAGTTCCACATCGCATATTCATTGATCAGACGGAGTGCATACTCTTCAATAGGCTTCTCGACGAATTGAGTTACGGAAAAATAATCCTTCGATAAGTAATCAGTCTCGACTGCCAGTTGCGGCACGATATAACCATATTGGCTGGAGGGATGCTTGGGAGTCGTTCCGAGAAGGGCCAAATCCGAACCCGATTGAGCAAGGACCTCAGGAAATTTGCGAAGCAAATCGAAAAATTCCGACTCGACGAATAGATCAACCGGAATAACGCATACCGTTTCATCCGGAGTCGCCGGCAGCTTGGAATGTAAATAGCTTGCGGCTAAAGCAACAGCCGTGAAGGTTCCCCTTTTATGAGGTTCAGCGATAATAGGGATTTTGTCGCCCACATGATTTTGTATCATTTCAACTTGGCTTTTATGTGCAACGATAGAGGTGGATGGAAGCAATCCTGCTTCATCCAATTGTCTGCATACCCTCTGAATCATGGATTCCTTGCCGCCATCTTCCGACGGTAGGAGCTTTAGAAATATTTTGGATCGAATCTCATTGGATAACGGCCAAAGTCTTTTTCCGGAACCGCCGCTCAATAGAACAATCCGCAAGAACATTCCTCCCCTCGAACGTTAGAGCGTCGATTCTTATTTTTTAATCCGGATCGCTTTTTCTACCGCTTTTTTCAATGATCTACCCGCACGGTCCCAAGACAGGTTACGCGCATCAAGTCTGCCTTGTCGCCCTTTTTTCTTGCATAGATGAGGGTTTTCGTAAGCTGTTCTCATCTGTCTTTTTAAGCTGCGGATATCCGGTTCCGCCCAACGCTGATCTTTTTCCGCAAACAAATAGCGAAATTGACGTGAAATGGATGATTTACGATTCATTCCAATGACGGGAGATCTTAATTTATAGTTAATAAAGAATGAATTTTTACTTGTTAAGAAGTCCATGTGTCCGCCCCAGCCGGTCGCTATTACGGGAATACCGCTGGCCAATGATTCTAAAAACGGCAATCCGATACCTTCCCCCCTAGTAGGAAGAACAAAGGCATGACCGCGCGTATAAATCCCTCTCAGTTTCTTGGGATTTAGACGTCGGGCCATCATGATAACCGGTGCCGTTTTCTTGTGAATTCCAAGTCTCTTTTTGTAGGTTTGTATTTGGCTTCGGATCCATTTTTCGCTTTCTTTAGGAGCGTATCCGTTCGTTTTGATGATCAAAAGCACCTTATCCGCGGAGGAAAACTCTTCCCAATAAGCCTTTAATAAAGCTTCGGGATTTTTGCGGTGCTGAAAGCCGAATACAGAAACAAAGATAAATTTCCCATTTGCGTTTTTTACGGGCAGCTTCTTATTCTTCGGGGTAAACGTTCGGGTATTCACTCCATGAGGAACAATGAATATAGGAACCTTCACTCCGCTGTTTCGCATGGCCTGCTTGTTCTGATACGAGGGAACGCACACGGCATCGGCTCGATTGATAGGAGACCGCCATCGATGAGGGATCCGGGTAGTTTCCCAGACGGTATTGATGATAATTGCGTTGAAATGCTTTCTTTCCTTCTTTACGTTAAGGGTATTGGGCGGGTAATGATAGATTAAGACCCTGCGTCTTTTTGAATGTCGAGGTGCCTGCTTCCTCGCGGTTCCAACTACGGTATTTACCCCTTGCCGTTTTAACGCCCGAACATACTCTCTGCTCGCGATTCCAAGACCGGATGCTCTGTTAACCGGTCCTTTCCATACGACTTGATAAGGAGTCACCGGCTCACCGCATCGGCTTTTCTTGCATAGCCTTTACGCTTGTGAAACGAGATCGATCGATATTTTTGCGATAGCGTCTTGATTCGTTCTGGGGTGATTTGCGCAATTCTCGTATTTAAACTCTTATTCAACGCGCTCTTGAGAACTAGCCCGCCGGGATTTCCAGAGTAGAGGAAGTTTCCGTAGGTTTCAAATTCGGAAAAAGCAAATGGCTTCGATTTGTCCATCTTTCTTAATATCGCCGAATGCCAGCTCATATGATGTTTCGATGCAATAGCTTTTTTCAACTGCCGCAGCTTCGATTTCTCGAACAGCATATAGTGAGTAACGAAGGATGAGGGTGCGGTAGCCCTTTTTCCCAGAAGCTTGCGATAAGTCTTAAAATACTCGGGCTGGCTCCATTTTCTGCAATAAAACAACGTCTTACGACCTGTTCTAAAAACATGCGGGCGGATTAATACGGTGTCTGCGTCAATAACCAAAAAATAATCCGATTTACTTAAAGTATCGCCGCTCATTTTCAATAATTGCTGGAATAGCCATCCTGATCGTTCCCATTTCTTAGAGCGATAGCGAATGTTTTTCTTAGTGAGGGGAAGAACCGTATTTTCGTCGACAAATTTGCAGCCTTTTCGCGTGCACAGTTCCCTTATTTTTTTCCGCATCGGAGCTACGATTAGAATATTGCCAATAGGATGCTTCACCTGTTTTTTGACGGCATCAATCACATAGGGCAGTGTCTCTAAATCCTTCTCGATTGCAGGGATCAAGACATCTATTTTAGCGTTGCTGCTTAGTCGACTCTTGCCGAGGACGGACATATCTTCATCTCCACTTAGCCAGTAATGAGATCATGATATGCTTACATCGAGCAAAAGGAACAGGCAGCACTCTATAAGTGCTGCCTGTTGTTTACGATATCGACACGAACGCCAGAGCTACGAATGCAGGGAGTCCTTGCACGAACAGGATCGATCTCTTCGCCGTCAAGCCGCCATAGACGGCGGCAACGAGAACGCACCCCAGAAAGAAGATTTGAATCTGGTGTCCGATCGCGGCTTCGGGATAAATCAGCCCCCAGAACAGACCTGCCGCCAAAAAACCGTTATAAAGCCCTTGATTGGCAGCGAGCGATTTCGTGTCTTCCGCGAACGGCTTAGAGGTGCCGAATGCTTTCCTCGCTCTAGGCGTGGTCCACAGGAACATCTCCAGTATTAAGATGTAGACGTGCTCTATCGCGACAAGCGCGACTAGTATGGCGCTTATAATCGTCATTTCCATTTTTCCCCAATCCCTTTAATTATAAATGGCTTGGACTGATTATACGCCGTCTCGTTTATTTGTCAAATGTTTCCGCGCGGATTACATATCCCGGGTGTTGCTTGCCGCCGAGGCTGCTCTCCGACTGCGTTCGTTATTGCGCATAATGACCAAATTGCGGATGTAGATGAAGATGCCCGGAACTTGCCCGAGGATGAAGACGGGATCTTTGCGATAGATCGCATAGACCGACAGAACACTGCTGCCCAGTATGCTAAATAGCCAGAAGGACTTGGTTACGACGCTCATCTTCGCCCGTTCGCTTGCGATCCATTGAATGACGAATCTTCCCGTGAACATGAGTTGGCCGATTAAGCCAAATAGGATCCACATCGCTTCTTTGGTGCTAATGTTTTGCAGCATGGACGTCCACCCGCTCTTCTCCCTTGATTCGATATCGGATGGTTCGCTTCCTCAGCCATCCGATTACGATCGCATCCATGAGTCCGACGAGCGCCCGGTTCCAGACCCCGTACTTGGATACGCCGAATTCCCGCTCCCGATGGGATACGGGTACCTCGATCACTCGATAACCATTCATTCGCGCAAGCGTAGGAAGGAATCGGTGGAAGCCTTCGTATAGAAAATAGCTGGAGGCCACTTCCCGTTTGAACAGCTTCATCGGACAACCGGTATCGTTGATCTTGTCTCCGGTAATCTTGTTTCTCACTCCGTTGCCGATTCTTGAAGATACTCTCTTCACAAGCGTATCCTGGCGCCTAACCCTCATCCCGTTCGCGAAATCATAGTCTTTCATGTACGGCATGAGCGTGAAAATGTCATTGGGATCGGTCTGCAAGTCTCCATCGATTAGCGCAATATACCGGCCTGAAGCCTGCTTGATTCCTGCATAGATAGCCGCGGTCTGACCGCAATTCCGCTCAAAGTGGATGACCCTGAGACGGCTATCCGCCTCGGCCATCCGATCCAGCCATTCGGCGCTGCCATCGGTACTCCCGTCGTTCACGCCCACGATCTCATAGCTCTCGATACGGCCTTGCACCGCATCCGTAACGGCTTGATAAAGCCGATGCAAGTTGTCCTTCTCGTTATATAAAGGTACGACGACCGACAGTTCGACCATGTTCGTCACTCCTATACCAAGCGATAAATTTACGAATTCCTTCTTCAATCGAAGTTTGGGGCTCATACCCCAGCAAAGCTTGCGCCTTGGTCAGATCTGCCCAAGTACTGTGAACATCTCCAGGCTGCAAGGGTAGACGGTTCAAGATCGCCGGCTTGCCTAGTTCATTCTCCAGCAGCTCCACCAATTCGCTCAGCGATACCGTTCGATTGCCGCCCAGATTCACGATCTCGTATACGTCCGCATGCTCTTCTACATAACGAATGGACTGTCGAATTCCGTTCACGATATCCCCGATGTAGGTGTAATCTCTTCGGGTACACCCGTCTCCGAAGAAGGGCAGCTCCAAGCCATGATCGATTCGAGTCGCGAATTTTCGTATGGCCAGATCCGGTCGCTGGCGTTCCCCGTACACCGTGAAGAAACGCAGCATCAGGGTATCGATTCCGTACAGATGACGATAGGTGTATCCTAGGAGCTCGCAGCTCTTCTTGTTGGCCGCATAGACCGATATGGGGCGATCGACGGCATCTTCTTCGGCGAACGGTACCTTGCGATTGTTCCCGTATACGGACGAGGAAGAAGCGCATACCCACTTGCGTACTCCGAACCCCCTCATCGCCTCCAGTATGTTTAGGGTGCCTTGTACGTTGACGGCTTCGAACAACTGAGGCTGATCAATGGACGCCCTTACTCCCGGCAAGGCGGCCAAATGAACGACCGCATCGATCTTCTCCTCTTGGAATAGAGCGCTTAATGAGTCCGCATTCCGAATATCCGCGATGACCAACCGGTAACGGCTTCCGTTCACTCTTTCCGACAACCGCTCTAGATCCTTCGACTTCACGGTAAAGTCGAAAGAAGCCTTCGATCCTATCGATTCTAGTATATTCATTATTTTCAACCGATAGTCGTACAAATCAGAGAATTGATCCACGTTTATGATGCGGTGACCTTCTCGGTAAAGAGCTTCGCATACATGCGATCCAATAAATCCCGCTCCACCGGTTATCAGGTAGGTAGACATTCAATACCCCTCATTTCAGACCGATCGGCCGATAGTCGAACAACCTGCGGACTTCCGGACGGCGAACGAGTATATTACGCAGATCGAGCAAAACGTTGCCGCTCATGCGGTACCGGATTTGTTCCAGATCCATGTGCAAGAACTGCTTCCATTCGGTCATGATGACGAGAGCATCCGCACCGGCAGCGCAATCGATTTCGTCTTTCGCGTACGTCACGCTGGACGTTACTTCTTTTAATCTTCTTTGGGCCTGCGTCATTGCCCCCGGGCAGTATGCCCGAATGATGGCGCCTTTGCGAATGAGGTTGGAAATAATATCGATGCTTGGAGCCTCTCTGATGTCGTCGGTTTCAGGCTTGAAAGAAAGCCCCAGCACCGCAATTGTTTTGCCGTGAAGATTGCCGTCGGACGATAATGCAGCGGTAATCTTGTCTACCATTCTGAGTTTCTGTTTCTCGTTCGCATCGATGGCGGCCTGGATCACGTAGGTCATCTCTCCCATACTTCTGGCCGTATAGGCAAAAGCCTTCGTATCTTTCGGGAAACAGCTTCCTCCGTAACCCGGTCCCGCCTGCAAAAAATGCGGAGAAATCCTCTCGTCCATCCCCATGGCCGCCGCGATTTCCAATACGTTCGCCCCGGCCTTTTCGGCTATCAGAGCGATTTCGTTAATGAAGGAAATTTTAACCGCCAGAAAAGCATTGGAAGCGTATTTGATCATCTCCGCGGTTTCGATATCGGTAATAACGAATGGAACTTCGGAAGATTCATAAAAAGAATATAACTTGTTCATTAGAGGGACAATATCGCGATTGTCCGTTCCAATAATGACTCGGGTTGGCCGGAGCATATCTTGGAGCGCGTTTCCTTCTCGTAGAAATTCCGGATTCGATACGAAATCGATATGGAATTCGACCCGTCTTTCCGTAAGCTTCGATCTGATCAGATCGGCAACTCGTCTTCCTGTCCCTATCGGAACCGTCGACTTGATCACGATGACTTTATTTCCGTTCATCAAGCTTCCGATTTCGCTTGCCGCTTTCAGCACTTGTTGCACATCCGCGCTTCCGTCCTCTTCCGATGGCGTTCCAACCGCAATGAAAAGGATATCCCCATGCTCCGTGGCTTGTTTGATGTCGGATGTAAACGATATTTTGTTCGCGGATATGTTTTTATGCAGCAGCGATTGAACCCCAGGCTCGTAAAAGGGGATGCTTCCGGCTTGCAAATCTTTGATCTTGTCGTTGTCCGTATCCATACAGAGGACCTCGTGTCCGAAGTCTGCGAGCACCGTTCCTTGAATCAATCCAACATAACCCGTTCCAATTACGCTGATTTTCATAGAAGATTGCTCCTACTCGGATTTATCCGGAAATTCTATAATAAACACTATGTCGTATAGTATACTCAATGTAAAATATTATATTCATCTTTCTTACATTTCACAAACAACAGCTTTATTATAAATGTTTATTAGTTTGCAGATTAACAGAATTTGTCGTTTATGCGGAAAATAATCTACAACACGGGAGGCAGTGTCAACAACATCGCCGCTAATCATGATGGCGATTGGATGGTCCATTTATTCCATTAAAAGGGCCAGAGAATACCCGTGTTGAGCGCAGGTATTTCTCTGGCGTTATTTTTCTTCGCGGCTTTAACTCAGGATACCTGAAGCGCTTTTTGCATATCGTCGCCGTTTTCCTTGGCTTTCAGTTCGGATAATAGCTTGTCGCCCTCGACATCCAGGTTCGGCAGGATGCGATCTAACCATTTCGGCAGGTGCCAAGCTTTATCGCCGAAGACCGCCATGACGGCAGGGACGAGCGCCATACGGATGATAAAAGCGTCGATAAGAATGCCTATGGCTAGCGTGAAACCGATCTGTTTGATATTGATATCCGGGCTTAGAGCGAAGCCGGCGAAGACGGACACCATAATCACGGCTGCCGCTACGACAACGCGGCTGGACTGCCCGTACCCGTGAACGACGCTATCCCTTCCCCGATGCCCATGAACATAGGCCTCGCGCATGGAACTGACAAGGAAGACCTGATAATCCATAGCAAGTCCGTAAAGAATACCGGTGACCATGATGGGCATAAAGCTGAGCATCGGACCGCCGGTATCAAAGCCTAAGAGAGAATGCAGCCATCCCCATTGGAACACCGCCGTAGAGATACCGAACGTGGCAAGGATGCTGAGAAGGAAACCGATGGTGGCTTTAATCGGGACCATAATCGACCGAAACACCAGAAGCAGGATGATTAGCGAGAGGATGACGATGATCCCGACGTAGAGAGGAAACACCTGCGCCAGCTTAGACGACATATCGATGTTGATTGCCGTAAACCCGGTTACGCCGATCGTCATATCGTAAGTCTTCGCCATGCTCGAATCGGAATCGCGCAGATCCTGTACGAGGTTTTTGGTCTCTTTGTCCGTAGGCCCCGTTTTGGGAATGAGGCTTATTATCGCCAAGTCCTCCGTTTTATTAATGAGTACTGGCGTCGCCAGCGAAACATTCTCGTGCTTCTGGAGATCAACGACTAGATTGTTCAACATTTCAGAAGTGACTTTGTTCGAGGAATCTTTGGGCTCGGCAACAAGGAGCAGCGGACCGTTGAACCCTTCGCCGAAACCGCTTGAGATGGCGTCGTAGCTCTGCCTGGCCTCCGTATCCAAGTTGGCCGTGGCGCTAGAGGGCATCCCCAGATTCATTTTGACAACCGGAATCGCCGTTGCGCCTAGTACCGCGATCGTACCGATTATGATAAGCCAACGGTACTTTACCGTCCCCTTAACCCAACGATTCGCAACCCCATGGCGGGCTTTGTTCGCATGGTTACTGTTTTTCATCCGTGCTTTCTTAGAGCAAATGCGTTCGCCTACTAAGCCAAGCAGTGCCGGCAGCAGAGTTAGGGCAATAAGTACGTTGACCAAGACGCTCGCTGCGGCGACAAGAGCCATCGTGGATAAGAACTCGATTCCAATCACGAGCAAGCCGCACAAAGCGCAAATGACCGTTAAGCCTGCGAAAAATACGGCGCTGCCGGCTGTGCCAACCGCTCTGCTCGCAGCTTCGCGAGCGCTAAGTCCTTGCTCAAGAATCATTCGGCGCTGACGATTCACGATGAATAAGGAGTAATCGATTCCGACAGCCAGACCGACCATGAGTGCCAAGGCGGGGGTGGAGCCGTTCATAGGAATGAATTTCGAGAATGCGAAAGCGCCAAGCAAGCTAATGCCGACCCCGAGGATTGCTGTCAAGAGAGGCAGGCCGGCGGCAACAACCGAGCCGAGCGTCACTAATAGGACGATGGCGGCGACAACAAGTCCGATGGCTTCCGTAAGAGTGGTTGAACTTTCGGATATAAGCGTATCGCCAGGCAAAGCCGTAATGCCGGAATCATTCTGCTGGGCTGACGTGACAGCATTCACCACGGAGTCCTTGATCGATTTGGGTATCGATTCATCCTGAACAGTGAAGTGAATTTGATAGAGCCCCACGTTCCCGTCGGAGGAGAGCGTTACGTCGGGCATAAGCGTTTCGGCCGCTGCCGCCGTTTCCGATGCGCCGGTTTCCCCGGCCAATTCGGCAGGATTCACCACGTAGTCCAGGTTGTATACGTCATGAATGGCCTTATTGATTAACGCCGAACGTTCCGGCGTATCCAGCCGTTCGCCTTTAGGTGCCGTGAACACGACGCGGGCTTCTCCGCCCGTGGCCTGCGGGAGCTCTTGCACCAATTGGTCTAATACTTTTTGTGCTTCCGTGCCCTTGATCTTCATCTCGGAACTTACATGCATACCGTTCGCACCAAATAGGGCCAGGACAATTCCAAGGATGGCGATCCAACTAACAATGAAATACCAGGGTTTGTTATAGGCCGATTTGCCCACTTTGTACAGAAATGTTGACACAGTAATGTTTCTCTCCTTTGTTTATCGAATAAGCACATCCTAGCCCCCTTTTATAAACTGAATATAAACAAGAACAAAAAACCACGATACGCATCAGCGCTCGTGGTCGGGTAAAGTAACGGTTATCATCGTGCCATGGTTGAATTGGCTGTGCACATCGATCCGGCCTTGGTGCAAAGACACGATTTTCTGTACGATCGCAAGTCCGAGACCGCTTCCCCCTTGAGAACGATTCCTTGCTTTATCGGATTTATAGAACCTGCGGAAAATACGATGGACATCCTCTTCGGCAATGCCAATGCCATTATCGGTCATTCGAACGGTCGACTCCTTATCCCGCTTCGTCAGTTCGATGGAGATGCGCCCGCCTGGAGGGGTAAATTTGATCGCATTCGTTAACAAATTCGTCCATACTTGCGCAAGTTGATCCTCATCCGCATTCACGAATACTTCCTGAAGTTCTAAATCAATGTCCAGATTTTTCTGAGACCATAACGGCTCTGCCGCGATCACCGTGCGTCTAAGCTGTTCGTCAAGACGGAAAGACTCAGGCGTGAAAGGATGATGCTCCGACTCCAGCGAAGCCAGCTTCAATAAATCTTCGCTTAAACGGGACAAGCGCTCGCTCTCGGCGGCAATGATCGACAAATACCGTTTGCGGTCGTCAGCGGGGATATCCTCTTGCAGCAAAGTGGTTGAAAATCCGCGGATGGAAGTGATCGGAGACTGGATTTCATGGGACACGTTCGATACGAACTCTTGCCTCATCTGTTCGATTTGCCTCAGTTCCCTCACCATCCGATTGAAGCTGCCCGCAAGGATGCCGAGCTCGTCTTTTTGTTTGACCTGAACTTGAGCACGGTAATCGCCTGCCGCGATTTTTTTCGTAGCCTTCGTCAACATCTTAATCGGTCTGACCAGATAGCGCGATGCGACAACGATAAGCAAGCTCCCTATGATCAAACAGACGACAAAAGCCGTCAAAGCGACTTGATCGTATCGTTGAAGGTAATTGTCCATGTTGAATTCCGTGAAAAGCGCGTAAGTCTCTCCATGAATCTTTAATGGAAGTCCGACAACATCGGCGTGTTTATAAATGCTTCCATGCAGTACTTTGTTTACATCGTCTTGCTGAATGGAGGGGATCGGATTCAGGCTCGTCAGATCGCCATGATACAAACTCAGCTTGTATTTCGATACGGCAGCCACGCTTTCGATGTAACCATGGATATCCTGGATTTGATTCTGAGTCAAATAGTTAACGATCTGCCTGCTCGCGTTTAATGAATCCGCTTGAATTTTGAAGATAAAATAGTTGGTGAATAGCAGCCTTAACACAATATAAGTAAAAATGATGCTGATCATGATAATCCCTAGAAAAGTAATGACAACCCGGAAATAGATCGTTTTCATCTTCCGTCGCCAACCTCCAGCCGATAACCTAAACCGCGGATCGTAACAATCCGGAAATCGTTCGTTATTTCCGTGAATCGCTCGCGCAGTCTATTGATATGAACGTCGACCGTACGGTCCACGCCTTGATAATCGACTCCCCATATTTGTTCGATCAACTGCTCCCGAGTGAAGATTTGTCCGGGATAGCTTGCCAGCTTGAACAGGAGTTCAAATTCTTTCAAAGGCAGTGAAATCCGTTCCTCATCGGCTGCGCCTCGTACTTTCACCTCAAGCCTGTTCCGATCCAGTTGAACGTTTCCGATCTGGATCGACTGCGACGCGGAGATCCGGTACCGCTTTAAGAGCGCTTTAACGCGCATCACCATCTCCATCGGATCAAACGGCTTGACCAAATAATCGTCGGTCCCCAATTGAAATCCTTTCATTTTATCCGCAGACTCGCTTTTGGCCGTCACCATCAAGATGGGGATATCGCGGTCCGCGCGCAAACGACGGCATAACTCGTATCCGCCCATCTCGGGCATCATGATGTCCAGTATCACCAAATCGATCGTTTGTTCTTCGAAAATCCGCAAAGCCTGCTGGCCATTTTCAGCTTCAAGTATATGAAAACCTTCTCTTCGTAAATGAACAGCGATCAATTCTCGAATAAAAGCATCGTCATCGACGATCATGAGCCTGGACATGCGTATTCCTCCGTTCGCCTTTTCTATTATGCATTCATTGAAACAAGATATCCTTTGAATGTAAACTGCATATAAACAGCACTTGACTGTCGGGCGGCATGGCTTTCGGGAAAGTCGACGTAGAGCGGATTTTCATTTTGAATGGATCTATGAACGGTAATATCAAAATCAGGTATAAAGATGCAGATATACGCGATTATTCCCTTATATTTTGGGCACTACAATAGAGATAATCAATCAAACGATTTGCGGCAGGGGGTTACGCATTGAACAAATCGAAAATATGGTTTGACAGGCCAGCTGATCGCTGGGAAGAAGCGATTCCGATCGGCAACGGAACGCTGGGCGGCATGGTATTCGGGAAAGTCGACATAGAGCGGATCCAACTCAACGAAGACAGTCTATGGTATGGCGGGCCGATGGACCGGAACAATCCCGACGCGCTTGAACATTTGAATGAAATTCGGGAGCTTGTTTTCGCGGGCCGGATCCGAGAGGCGGAGGGCCTGGCGGCGAGAGTTCTAATCGGCGTGCCGGACGGACAGCGACATTATGAGCCTGTGGGCGATTTATACTTGGATAGCGGCTTGTCCGATGCGAACGTCGAAGCTTACCGGAGAGAATTGGATCTCGAGCAAGGCATCGTTCGCGTCACCTATTCCGCCGATCGGGCTACATACCTTCGTGAGTTCTTCTCTAGCTACCCTGACCAAGTCATGGCGGTTCGTCTGACATCGAGCCTGCAGGGCAGCCTATCCTTCTCGATGTTATTCGGCAGGGGATCGGTATTGGAGCCGACCCCGTGGTCGGATATCCTGAAGCACCCGGTCGGATTTCATGCATACCTGGACCGGATCGGGACGAATGCGCAGGGGGACATGATCATTCGCGGCCGAAGCGGCGGCGAGGGAGGGATTCGCTTCTGTTGCGCCATTCGGATGGTGGTCGAGGGTGGCCGGCTTGTAGATACCGGACGGCAGCTACGCGTGGAACAAGCGGATGCCGCGACCATCCTGGTCGCGGCTTGCACGGATTTCCGGGTATCGAAGGAGGATATGGAAGCCGAGTGCGTCCGAAGGTTGGATCGCGCCGCGGCCAAATCTTACGAGCAGTTGCGGGCGGATCACATCAGCGACTACCGCTCCTTGATCGGCCGAGTGGAGTTGTCTTTGCAAGGCAACGATGCCGTCCATTCTTTATCGGAGCTTCCGACGGATCTGCGCCTAGAGAGAATCCGGGCCGGATCTGAAGACCCTGATCTTGTCGGTCTGTATTTCCAGTTCGGCCGGTATTTGCTTATCTCCTCCAGCCGCCCAGGATCATTGCCGGCAAACCTTCAAGGGATCTGGAACAAGGATATGCTGCCGATCTGGGATAGCAAATATACGATCAACATCAATACGCAGATGAACTATTGGCCTGCGGAAAGCTGCAATCTGTCCGAATGCCACGGTCCGCTGTTCGATTTTATCGAGAGACTTCGCGTTCGGGGAAGGGAAACGGCCGAGGTCATGTACGGCTGCCGGGGGTTCGTGGCCCATCACAATTCCGATATTTGGGCGGATACGGCTCCTCAGGATGTTTGCATCACATCTACCTTCTGGACAATGGGGGCCGCCTGGCTATGCTTGCATCTGTGGGATCACTACGAGTATGGAAGAGACGTCGAGTTTCTCCGGCAAGCGTACGGAACGATGAAAGATGCGGCTCTCTTCCTTCTCGATTTCTTGGTAGAAGATCCGCAAGATCAACTGGTGACCTGCCCTTCCTCGTCGCCCGAGAACCGGTACGTCCTTCCGAACGGGGAGTCGGGAGCTCTGTGTTATGGTCCTTCCATGGACAGCCAGATCATTCGGGAACTCTTCGGTCATTGCATCAAGAGCAGTGAAATCCTGCAGGAGGATCTCGAATTCGCAGAGACGCTACGCAAAGCGCTGGAGCGGGTTCCGCAACCCGCCATCGGAAAATATGGCCAGATCCAGGAATGGAGCATCGACTACGAGGAGCTGGAACCGGGCCACCGGCATATCTCGCATTTGTTCGCGCTGCACCCCGGCACCCAGATCGCGATGAAGACGACGCCGGAACTCGCCGTCGCAGCCAGAACGACGCTGGAGCGAAGGCTGAAGCATGGAGGCGGACACACCGGTTGGAGCCGGGCGTGGATACTGAACATGTGGGCGAGGTTGGAGGAGGCGGAACTCGCCCATGACAACTTGATGGAGTTGCTTCGCTCATCGACGCTGCCGAACTTGTTCTGCGACCATCCTCCTTTTCAGATCGACGGGAATTTCGGCGGGACGGCAGGCATCGCGGAAATGCTGCTGCAAAGCCACTCGGGAGAGATTCATCTGCTTCCGGCGCTGCCAGGCGCGTGGCCCCACGGGCGAGTTCGCGGTTTGAAGGCGCGGGGGGGATTCGAGGTCGATATCGAATGGAGAGACGGACGACTGCTAAGCGGAACGATCCGCGCTGTTCGTCAGGGAAGCTGCGCAGTATCCTATCAAGGGAAAACGATTGAACTGGCGTTTTCTGAACCAGGTTTGCCCATTCGCGTTGAGGCAAATCATTGGAAGGTATAATAACGGACAACTAAGAAATCAATCCGAGCGGATCATGCTCGGATTTTTTGCGAGCAGCCCATCGGTTGGCGTGAACATCGTCTTCTTCTCGTTAGCTGGCAAGGTATTATTCTGTTTTTCGCATGGTGACCTCGATATTCAGAAGCCTTGTTTTCGTAACCATGCCTCCGCTTTCCAACGTTCTCTTAGAGGCTTCGTTATAGTACCAGCAGCCGCTTATAGGTATGATGCCGTGACGATGGCACCATTCTCGTAACTGTACGATTACGGTTTTCCCTACCCCTTGATTTCTATAAGCGTTATTAGTGAACATTCCTATACTGGCTAGCCCATCGAACATTTTGGACTTTCCGACCACTCCAATCCCAAGCAAGACCTTGTCTCTGTAATAGACGAATAACTCCCTTCTTGCAATCCACCGATCATAGTCGTCGAGAAAGTCCTCGCATACTTGTCGTATCTCTTGAAGATCGTCTGTCGTCGCAAGGTGAAATATTTCGCCATCCCTTAACCCCGTCGTCGAAGCGTTCGCTTGGCTATCCTGAAAAAAGTAAGCTTGTTTTTTTATTGCAAAGTCTTGATCCATGGCTAAGCTAATTAATAATTCATCGCAGGTCGGAACGAAAAGAAAATTGACCGTATGACGTTCAAGCGCCTGAAGGAACAATTTCTGAGCGTGCATTTGATAGGAGCGGCGGATATAAAACTGAGTAAGCAGTTCGTTGTTATGTATCGCAAAATAGCCGACATCTAACGAATCGTTTTGAATCAAGTAAAAAGTCGACGAAAGAATATGATCCTCTAAAAAGGAATCGAAAGGCGAAGATAACCCTTGAAGATATTCCTCGACTAGATGTTGTATCTCAGCGATCGTGCATTCTTTTACTATCATCCCTTCAACCTCCTTGCAAGAGTTGAATTTCATTCATGTCCAGATTTTAGCATATCCACTTCGCGATCAAAAATTGCTGCTGGGCGCATAAAAAAGATGAGACCCGCTTCGGAGTCCCATCTTTGTACAATCGCGCGCTAAGCGCAGGAGTGTTTCTGCTTCTAGCACCCACCGCCAAGGCGGCTGGGGCTTTAACCCTCCCGCCGTTCTCGTTTGGATACCCCTTTTTCCTTTATACCTTTTGAGTTAAAGAAAAATATTTTTATTACAATACAAGCAAGGGCCAACACAATAAACAGCAAGCCGCTCCATATGGTCCCTTTCACGCCTAAAAAATCAATAAACATCCCGCCTGCTGCCGAACCGATGAACACGCCAAGATTGATGAAAGAAATATACAGTCCAGTAGCAAATTCAGGTGCTTCCGGAGCCTCGGATGTTAACCATATCTGCGTTATAATGAGTCCGCTGGTATGAACCGATCCCCACAAGACCATGATCAAAATAATAGGTACTATAGACGACGTTTCTCCTAAGTAAAGCAAAAAGTAAGAGAGCGCTAATACGATCGGTTGGAACACAGTCGTTCTCGCCATATTGATTCCAATCAGTCTCCCCGCGAGCAAGTTGCCAGCCACCCCCCCGACACCGAATACGACAAGCATGATACTGACGGTCTCTCCGCTCATACCCATCACTTGTTTCAAATATTCGGCAGAATAACTATAGACTGAAAACATTGCCGCAAATATAAAAGTTGCAGCGCCAATATTGATCCAAATGGGGATTTTACGCAATATACCGAGCTGCTTCCCATAAGTTACTTTCTCCGCTTTCGGCGTTTTCGGAAGCATGATGGCGATCCCGATACCAGCAGCGATGTTGACAAGGGTACAGAATAGAAAAGCGGCCTCGAATGAGAATTGATGCTGGATATAGGTTGTTATCGGAATTCCAAGCACCATGCCCATGCTGGTCCCGACAAATGCTTTGGCGGAAGCTTGCGTCGCTTTTTCCTTAGCATACAGTGAAATAGCCGTGACAAAAGCCAAAGAAAAATAGACGGGATGGAACAAAGCCGGTATCATGCGAAGCGCCAGCAAAACATAAAAATTCGGAGCGTAAGCTGACAATAAACTGCTCCCGGAAAAAATGAACAAACATGTCATCAACACATTTTTGCGGTTAAGTTTGGAAAATAGCAATACCATAAAGGGACCAAACAACGCGATGACAATCGCAAACGCGCCAACGAGCATCCCGGCCTGAGATGTACTGATGCTGTAGCGTTCAATTATTGCTGGCAGTATCCCGACAACGCCAAATTCAATGGTGTATACGCCAAATAAACCCAGTGCAATGAAAAATATAGGGTTAATGGTCTTTTTACCAGAACTGGATTGAACCAACCTCTCCACTCCCTTGTATAAAAGAGCCTGGTCCGGATCATACCGTACTAGGCTCTTATGCTCGTACCTTATGGCTTGATTCCGTCATATACAGCTTTGCAGAGATCAACGGTAAACTGGCCCGACATGCCTTCCAGCGCGGTATTGGTAAACGCCACAACGCTGAGCTCCCGCTCAGGATCAACGAACCACGAATGGCCATAGGTGCCGCCCATACGCCAGGTGCCCGGTGATTCCGGCGTGCCTGCGGCGACAGGATCCTTAAGCAGCGTAAATCCCAGACCGAATCCTCTGCCCGGCCAATAAGCCATCGGCAGATCGCCGATCTGGTTGGTCGTCATCTCGCGAACCAGACTCTCCGGCAGCAGGGGCGATCCTCCCTTACGCAATGTTTCCAATAGCCGCAAAAAGTCGCCGGCGCTCCCGACCATGCCGGCTCCACCGGAAGGAAAAGCCGATTCGTCAAGGGCCCGGCCGGGGGCAAGCCTGAAGCCCGCCGTGCCTTCCAAGAATGCCAGACTGTCGGGATCATGCATAGGCCTCGGCATTGGAACATCATTCGCATAGGCTGTAGTCAGCCGCTCCGGGTCAACGGCAGTAAACCCCGTGTCATTCATGCCAATCGGTTTTAGTACCAATGAATGAATGGCTTCTTGAAGCGGCATTTCAGTAACCTTGGCGATTACGGCGCCGAGCACATCTGTCGCGATCGAATATTTCCATTGGGTGCCTGGCGTGTAAAGGAGCGGAACTGAGGCAATACGGCACAGGTTCTCTTCTAATGTAATACCGGCCTGGTCCATCCCATCCGATACCCCTGCACGGTGATAGGGACCATTCTCTTCCTGAAAGAAACGGTAAGTTAGCCCCGCCGTGTGGGTCATTAAATGTCGAATCGTGAGCTCCGCTATTTCGCCATTTGGCAAACGCGGCTGAAAGTATGGAAGCCATCGATCAATGCGGTCGTCCAGTTGGAGCCGACCTTGCGATACGAGTACCAAGGCAGCCGTTGATACGATTGGCTTCGATACGGAGGCAAGCCTAAACAAGGCATTTTCTTGCATCGGCTTGTTCCTCTCACGGTCAGAAAAACCGGCAACACGGTTATAAACCAGCACTCCGTCTACCGCCACCTTAACAATAGCGCCAGCCAGCCGATTATCGGCAAGAGTACGCTCGATGACTTTATCTATGCTATTATCCAAATTCTTACTCAATTTTCTTCATCCTTTCTCAACAGTTAAAGCCTTGATTACTTTACTATTGTAAGTTTATTATAATAATTAAGTTGGGTGATTTACATCAAGCATTCAAGTTATATCTATCCTAGAACAAAGAAAAACGAGTTAGTTGATAAGGAAATCCTTAAATTTAAAGGAGCCGATTTCGATGGACCATACTGATAAGCAAATCCTATACTATCTTCAAAGTCAGGCAAGAATTTCAATGACGGAATTAGGCAAGTGTGTCGGTTTATCGCAACCCGCAGTAACGGAGAGAGTAAGACGCTTGGAGGAAAAAGGAATCATCGAGGAGTACCGCACTATGATTTCCCCTGAAAAAATCGGGAAACACGCAGCGGCCTACATCCTGTTTCGTACAAGGGATTGTCATGCATTCCTTGATTTTTGCCGTTCATCTCCTGATGTTGTCGAATGCTACCGCATAAGCGGAGAACACAACTACTTATTGAAAGTAACGACCGACTCCACACGCTCTCTCGAAGAGTTCGGAAACCAATGCGATAAATATGGAACTTACACGATCCTCATCGTGATGTCATCGCCAATCGAACATAAATTACTAATACCTTCGCTTGTAGCGACAAGCGTACTTGCCGAGTCAGAATAATCTCGCTTGCCAACACAAAAAGGAATCCGGCAACAATCCGGATTCCTGGCAGCAAAGATTATTTAACTTGGCCTTATCAGATCACCGTCTGCACAAAGGGGAAACAAGATAGCCCTCCCGGGCAACATTCCGCGCCCAGTAGGTAGCTTAAGCGTAATTTTTCTCCTCACTTATGATACGGTTCAGCATAACACTCTAAAGGCGAATAATAAGGGAATTAAGCATAGTTGGCCAAACCATAGCCCCTACTCGCCGGAGGTCGGCTTCCAACGCGTCAAGCGTCTCTCCAAGTAAACTAACGAGTAATTAAAAATTAGTCCCAGCGCCGAGATAGAGATAATGCCGGCGAACATATCCGCAATGAGAAAGTTATACTGAGTGTACTGAATCAAGAAACCGAGCCCGGATTTCGCGCCGACCATCTCTGCGGCCACCAGCACGACGAGCGAATTGGCCCCGGCCAGCCGAATGCCGACAAAAATCGTTGGAATCGATGCGGGCAAGATCACTTTGCGAAATAGCCGGAATGAAGTTAACCCCATCGAACGCGCGGATTTAATCAAGAGCGGATCTACGTTCCTTACGCCGCTGATCGTGTTAAGCAATAGCGGGAAGGTGCTTGCATACAGCACGATGACAATCTTCGACGTCTCGCCAAGACCCAGCAACAGGATAAAGACAGGAAGCAGGGCAAGCGCGGCCGTATTCCGCAGGGTCTCGAATAACGGATTCAGATACTCCGACACGGGCTTCCACCAACCGATCGCAAGCCCCAGCGGAACGCCGATCAGGATAGCAAGGAAAAATCCGCTAAGGGAGCGCGTTACGCTGGCAATGGTGTGCTCCGCCAAGTCGCCGGAAAGCAGCAACTGCCACCAGGCCTTCGCGACTTCGGAGAACGGGGGAAAAAAGACCCTGTCTACGAGCCCTAATCGCGGGGCAACTTCCCAAAGCGCAAGAGCGGCAATAATCACGATCGTATTTTTGAATAACTTACGAGCTTTCGCTAGTGTCCAGCCTGCGAGATCGAAGCTTTTTTTCTCGCGAAGAATAAGCGCGGTTTCACTTAAGCTTCCGTTAGCCATCGACCGTCACCCCTTTTAAGGAAGATCTTCCGACTGGAACCCCGTCCAAGCTCTTGCTCTTTTCCTGCTTCTGCGCTCTGCTGACTTCATCCTTCAGCAAACCCCAGATTTCATGACGCAGTCTGGCGAATTCCGGCTCTGACCGCAGATCTTCCTCCGTACTTCGCGATTCAAAAGGAATCTCTACGACCTGCTTGATTCGTCCCGGTCGAGAGGTCATTACGGCCACACGCTGCCCGAGATAAACGGCTTCGTCGATGCCATGCGTAATGAAAATAATCGTTTTTTTCGTGGCTTCCCAAATACGCAATAACTCGCTCTGCAGCGTCTCGCGCGTCTGTGCATCCAGCGCGGCAAACGGTTCATCCATCAGCAGCACTTCGGGGTCGTAAGCCAGACTTCTGGCAATCGCTACGCGCTGTCTCATGCCTCCGGATAGTTCATGCGGATATCGGTGCTCAAATCCGGTTAAACCGACCAGTTCGATGAACTCCTTCGCAATCTGCCTTCGCTCTTTGCGGCCTACGCCTTTGGCCTCCAGGCCGAACTCCACGTTCGCGAGCGTTGTTTTCCAAGGAAAAAGCGCATATTGCTGGAACACGATACCGCGGTCGAGGTTCGGCCCCTTAATCGGCTTGCCGTCCAATAAAATCTGGCCGCTGTCAGGCTTCGTCAGACCAGCCAACAAATCAAGCAACGTCGATTTGCCGCACCCGCTCGGCCCGACGATCACCATGAACTCGCCGGGGTTTACGTCCAGATTGATATCCTGCAATGCCGACATCGGCTTCGAGGCTTCGTTAAGGTGATTTAAATTTCTGTTAATCCGAAACGATTTGTGCACATTCTGGATGCTGATTTTCGCGGTCATTCCTCCCCCTCCTTATTTGCTTGTTTCATTCACATACGGATTGAATTCATTGGTATATAGGTCCTTCGCTTGGTAATCGCCTTCTTTTAACGTCCCGTCTTTGACCAGCCAATCGATCCACGTTTGGAATTCAGACTCGGCAATTAACCCGCCTTTGCCGGCGATTCCCGTACTTTTCCAATACTTCACGGCGGAGGCGTCTTCTTTTCTTCCGCGAATGTTAATGATTTTCTCGAAACGGGCGATCACTTCATCCCGGGGCGTTACACGCTCCCATTCGATGGCTTTGGCGGTTCCCTCAACGAATATACGCACCGTATTCGGGTTTTCTTTGATGAACTTCTCCGTAAAGACATAGCTGTCGCCGCTGAATTTGCCGAACAGATCGATATCCCTGAACAACGGATAAATGCCTCCGCGCTCTAGCGCTTTATCCCGCAAAACGCCATTCAAAGTAGCTACGTCAACCTGCCCGGCACGCAGCGCCTGTTCCGAAGACACCGGCGGAATGACGACGAGCGTCACTTTG
This sequence comes from Cohnella suwonensis, assembly GCF_042655365.1. NCBI lineage: Bacteria > Bacillati > Bacillota > Bacilli > Caryophanales > Paenibacillaceae > Cohnella > Cohnella suwonensis. Next base: position 105,356 of record NZ_JBHSMH010000007.1, read on the forward strand.
CCAATCTCATCCTCGGTCAATCCCCCTCTGCGCAAATATTCCTTGATCATAAACTCGCTGTGTCCGCCGAGCGTATTGACCGCTATTTTTTTGCCGATGAGATCGCGAGCGCTCTTGATTGGACTACCGTCCAATACAAAGTATCCGCCCCATGTATTCTCGTCGACGCCAGATTTTGCTACGACCGCTTTAATGGGCGCATGAGCGGCAATCAATTTGATGATCGCGCCGTTAAATGCTGCGCCAAAATCGAGATCTCCCGTAACCGTCGCTTGAATATCTTGAGGACCGCTGATCGTATTGCCGATATACTTCAATTTCAACGGCCCGAAGTATCCCAAATCTTCTGCCAATTCGGGGAAAGTAACGGATCCGGCGCCGCCTTGATAACGAAGTTCCGTCACTTCTGGCTTACCGTCGTTCGATGCGCTTGCGGCTGCGGCTGACGGTTCATTTTTCCCGCATGCCGTTAGCAGGATAGAAGAAGCTAGGATGAGAACAGAAGCGAGCACTGCCGATTTTTGAAATGCGTTTTTCATTGAATAACCCTCCATGTATTGTTTTTGTAACCTTTGTTCATGAATTAGGCGTCGTTCGTTTTGAGTTCGTTTAGAAAATGAAATCGATCAAGCGAAGCGGCCGACTTACGTCCCTTACCCCAACCGATCGTTTCGCGATAACTTCCGATCAATCCGCTCTCGATAAGCGTATCCTCTTGTAAGACTTGATTCTCCTCCGGCAAAGGGGAGACATACATGGCGTTCGCCGGACAGTATAGCTCGCACATATAACAAGTCTGACAATCGGACTGTCTGGCGATGACCGGATAGTCACCCTCTTTATCGAACACGTCCGTCGGACACACTTTGATGCACAGATCACACCCCACGCAACGCTCTTTGCTAATAATCTGAATCATATGGACGCTGCCCAACTTTCTCCATTTTAGTGAAACTGCGGTCTAAACCGGATCTCATCTACTCCTTTAGCCAATAATCGATATCGCATGCCAGGATTCTCATCGGGATAATCGTCCCGGACGTGCATGCCCCGCGACTCTTTCCGCTCCAACGCGCTTGCATACATCCATCGGGCGGTCGCGATCATGGCGGCCGTTTCTCTGGCTCGAATGACGTGTTTCACGTCATGATGCTTAACCAGTCCATTTCCGGTATGTTTCCATAGCGCGTCTAGCAGGTTTAAAGATTGGACGAGACCCTTCCCCGTCCTGAACAGATTTTTGTTATAGGGCATGACCTCATTTTGCACAAGGCCGATGATCTCGTTCGTATCGAAGCTTCTGTCCGTCCCATTGGAGGCGTAACGTTCGCGCTTTAACGTTCCGGTCGTTTTCCTTCCCGCTGTCCCATGCGATAATGCATATTGGGCGGCCGCTTCTCCAGACATGCAGCCCGAGCTAATCGCCCATGATGCGTTTATTCTGCCGCCACCGGTCGTTCCGCCCGTTACCAACTCCCTCGTAGCCGCATCCCCTGCCGCATAGAGCCCGGGCACGGACGTCGCGCACGTCTCATCGATGAGATTAATCCCGCCGGTTCCTCTTACCGTCGCTTCCAGGCGCAAAGTAATGGGGAACTTATCCACGAAAGGGTCCAATCCCAGTCTATCGAACGGTACGAAAAAATTAGGTTGCGTCTGTCGCATGGCCGATTTGATTTGATCGGCTCCTTTCTCAAGACGAGCAAATACAGGCTGATTCATTAACTCGGCTGCCAAAACTCTCTTATTCGCATTCTCGATCTCGGAACCGTCCTTCCGATAGTATCTGGCCCAGTGGAATAAGTAGTTCTTCGTAACGGAAGAGAAACTGGCCCCTAGTCCATACTCATTCGAAAATTCCATTCCCGATAGCTCCGCGCCCGCTTCGGCAGCCATCAGATTGCCGTCCCCCGTAAGGACGTTGCAGCCCAGCGCCTTGCTTAGAAACGCGCACCCGCCTGTAGCTATAATGACGGCCCCGGCATGCACGGTCCAATCTTCCCCCGACTTCGAATTCACCCCGATCGCGCCGCTAACTCTATCGCCTTCGGTCAGCAGCTTTAATGCGGGACTATGATCCAGTATCTTCACTCCCGACTTGGCTACCATCTTCCTCATCAGGCGCATATACTCCGGCCCTTGCAAGCTTCTGCGAATGGGAACCCCGTTGTCGTCGGTCGGGAACGGATAACCAAACTCGACCAACTTTTTCGTGCCGGCATCATTGTAGAAATTGAGCTTTTCCAGCCAACTTCTGCTCGCCAGGCCGTTTCCCTTTCTTAGACCTTTGTCGAATGCCGCCTCTCTTTGTTGCGGGTCCGAATGGATCGCCCACAGCGTCGTGCCCGAGGGGGCAGTTGCCCCGCTGCTTCCGCAGTAACCTTTGTCTGCCAGGACGACCTTCGCTCCCAATGAAGCCGCCGTGTAGGCAGCCCATGTTCCCGCGGGCCCCCCGCCCACGACAAGCACATCCGACTCCATTACGATCGCTTCATTTCCCATAAGATGATATCCGTCCTTCCACTTTTCGTTGACCATTTATTCTGATTGGATTAGTATGATTTATAACAACGTAACATGAAGGAATGAATAAGATCAATATCATAAACCGCAATGATCATCCAATGATCGCCAATGGTTTTGATTTCCTTTATTTGGGGGTGTTTGCTTGAAGAAGCCGTTAAATTTGCTCACCTTGCATGAAGCCGCCGATCTGCTGCAAATTAGCCGTACTACCCTTAACCGTTGGCGCAAGGAGAAGGGACTTCCCTTTATCAAAATCGGCAAAGACGTTTTTATCGACGGAGATCGGCTGGCTTTCTGGGTACAAGCCCATTCTCATACCTCTCGCAATGAAAATCAAAAAGCCAATCAACCGCAATCGGTCACGATCGGTTATCAGAAATTCAATGCCCATTTATGGAGTTCCCTGATCATCAAAGAATTAAAGTGGCTGGAATCCGAACTGTCGAACTCCCCTTCTCCAGTCCCCGTTCATTGGTATGAAGCCTCAAACGGCCCCAAGCTAATAGAGGAAATGATCGCGGGAAGAATACAAATCGCATCCATTGGAGATTATCCTTTAACAAACTTATATAAAATAAATATGTTTCTTCCGAATTTCAGAGCCAAGTTACTTGCTTTTGATGGGAAGAGCAAGAAAAACAACGGGATTTCGCTGGTCGTCTCCAATCATTCTTCGATCCATGACCTTTCGAATCTTTCTTCTTATTCAATCGCAACGCTCAAACATTCAAGTACATGGTATCGCTTATATAAATCATTAGGCGCTGAAATCGACGGGATTAAACTATTAGACCAAGGCTTAAATGAAACCATGATGGATATCCATTATCGGCAGATTGACGCGGGCGTCATGTGCGAGCCTTTTCCGACTCTCGTCAAATATAATCAAACAGGGAAAATTGTTCCGATCGAAGGGGCAGACGATGATTATCTTTCGGGGATCGTTGCCGAGGATCATTGGGCAAATCATAATAATGAGGTCGTGAATGCCTATTTGAGGGCTCACCTGAAAGCTCATCAATTAATCCGAACCAACCCTTTATTCGTTGCGAAACTAATAGCATCCGTAACCGACTTCCCGCTGGAAGTTGTTTTTCATGTACTCTCTATCATTCGATGGGATGCCGCTATCTATGACCGCGACTTGCAGACATTAAAGAATATCGGAATGCATTACTATCCTGTTCCTTATCCGATAGCGAATAATAACGATCATCACTACATTAACGATAGCTTTCTGCACGTTGCCGTGGAACAGCTAAATCTTCCGATGATGCGAAGTTCTTTATTAGACGGCGACTGGATTAAGGAATCCATTTATTAAATAATCGCCTTTAGGGCGAAATCAAAAGGCGCCTCGGCGCATTACTCCATGTTAAACGTAAGGAATATCGAGAAATCGGCGTGAACATCGTCTTCTTCGCGTTAGCTGTATTTGTTGCGATAGGTCGTTTTTAATCCGACGTATCTAAATCTGTTTTAGCCGATTATCTATAAGGTTTAAAAGCCACTTTTGTTCTCCGGGGATTTTCTCTCGTAACCTAGCAGCCGCTACAGGCAACATCCAGGAATTGATGCTTTCGAATCTGATATTTGCTAGCCTACAGTATTCTTTCAAGTAGACTCTGTTTAATATTCTTTTAGCTATACGAATTGGAATAGTCATGACTAAAGGTGTTCCCGGGGGATTAAAAGGGGAAAGAAACATTAAGGAAGTTCTCGCCACATCGCACAGCGGATCCCCAATGTTTGCGTTAGTCCAATCAATCGCAATTGATTTGTTTTTCGTCATTAAAATATTGTCGGGATGAAAATCGCCATGGCATATCCAATTACCTTCCGGTAATGTTCGAAGGAAATTACAAATGATCTCTTTTTTCTCTTCCAATATATCTTTGGCCTCATGAATCGCTTGTTCCAACCTATCTTTTTGGCGTGGGAGCTTTGCCGTGGAACATTGATGAATGCTAAGATGAAGTCGTGCCATTTCTTTTGCATACTTTAAAATGCTAGAAGGGGAAGCTTGCATCATGGTAAACATGGACGACCCTGGGATTCTTTCGTAGAGAAGACCTCTCCGGCCTCCCTCTTCCAACATCTCGTAAACACTTGGAGCAGGTACCCCCGCTTCTTTAATTGCCATACCGATTTCGGCTTCATAACGAACCCAATCGGGCTGGTACCAATCGTAATAAAGCTTTAAAACTTGATGATTCCCCCATTCAAAGACTTCAGCACTCATACCTTTTCCTATCAATGCACCTTTTTCCAATGTCGCCCCTCCTTATTAACCCAAACGTTCGAGCAAGGCTGTCGAGGACAACCCACTGTTCCAAGAACGAGGCATGTTAGCGAGAAAATACGCCAACTACGAATTGTTCGCATTTCCAAATTATAGTAGTATAACTATTGTAACCAATATCTGTTGTGGCCGCCACTAAGGAGGAATAATAGGGATGAGAAAAAGGGAAATCGGTAAAACCGGATTGCTTGTCAGCGAGACCGGCATGGGATGCATGCCGCTTTCGATTACGGGCCGGCCCTCGGAAGCAGACGGGATTGCCACGATTCATCATGCGCTGGAAGCAGGCATCACCTTGTTCGATACAGCGGATTCCTATTGTTTGAATACATCCGAGATGGGCCACAATGAACGCGTTATCGCCAAGGCCCTCAAGGATCATCCTGATGTAATCGTTACGACAAAAGGCGGTCTTCTTCGGCCTGACGGCGGCTGGGCATTCGACGGGCGTCCCGAGCGTCTAAAGGAAGCTTGCGAGGCCAGCTTGCGCGCGCTTGGCACAGAATCGATCGACTTGTACCAGTTTCACCATCCCGATCCGAAGGTGACGTTTGCCGATTCTATAGGCGCTCTTGCCGACTTCGGCGCAGCAGATCGCGCTTGCGTGGCTGCTTCAGCTTTCCCCGGTCATCATACCAATTCCGGGTGCAAGCCGCAGCGCTAACATCGTCAACTGTGCCGGGGCTTCGGACATTACGCTCACGCAAGCGGAGTTCGACCGTCCGAATGCGATCGCGTAAGGATCCCGGCAAGCTCGGGCCATGGTGTAATACGGTTCGCCTTATAATTATGGTAAAGCAATAAAAGTCGCCACATTGGCGACTTTTATCTCTATGTGAGTTCATTCCACTTATTGACCTGTTTTGGTGGTATATAATTGATGATTTTATTAATTAGAAGTTCTGGTTCTTCTTCGAAAATGACCAACCCCAAGTTTGTTTCTTGCATGAACCCCGATTTAACTGCTTGTTTAAGCATTTCGGCGATGGGTTGATAGAAGCTTAATACATTTAAGACTCCGACTGGTTTTTTATGAATGCCCAATTGCGACCAACTGATTACCTCAAACAATTCTTCAAATGTTCCTAACCCGCCTGGCAATGCAATATAAGAATCGGCTAGTTCCGACATTAAGGCTTTTCTTTCATGCATATTTCCAACTTCATGTAATTCCGTTAAACCGGAATGGACCATTTCGCCTTTGAAAAGGTTTCGGGGCATTACGCCAGTGACTTTGCCTCCGGCAGTTAATACCGCATCAGCAACTCGTCCCATAAGACCTATTTTTGAACCGCCATAAACTAACTCAAAATCTTTTGAAGCAATTAATTCTCCTAATTGTATCGCTTTTTGTTCATATTCAGAACTTAATCCAACGTTTGATCCAGCAAATACACATACCCTCTTCATAAAAGTTCCTCTCTATTCTTTGATGTATCTCTTGTTAAGCTTATTTTTATGTACTTCTAAAATTTCGTCAATTGCAATATTATACATGCTTGCCAAGATAAATACATTCCCCAAGACATCCCCTAACTCCTCGATTAATTCCATTTTTAATTTTTCTTTGGATTTGATATGTTCATCTGGTCGATCTCTTCCGATTTCAATTGCCCTGATTGCTCTTGCCGTTTCCCCAACTTCCTCCATTAGGAATCCAATTCTTTCAAAAGGACCGTAGTTGGACCATCCACGCTGATCATAAAAATTTTGTATCCAAACTTGATTTTCCGACTCTTTCATAAAAGTTTCCTCCCATTAGCTATTTCTAAAGAGTTGTTACTATTATAGCATTCCTTTTTCAATACGAATTCCCACTCTACGCTTTAACTGACTTCTCCCGCTGGACGAACGGGTGAGACAAATTAGCCACTGATTATTAAAAGGGCAGTCTCCAAGGTCTGATAGACCTTTGGAGACCGCCTCTTGTCGTCTACTAATACTGATTCGAAACCGGGATCGGATGCTTATAGTACTCCGTGGCTTGCATGCGCAGATATCCGCCGTCGTCGTCGGTAGAATCGGCAATCCGGTCATTCGTATGGACGCTGCCGTCTCCCCAGCCGGAGGAGAACGTCTGCGGCTCGGGATTGTAGTAGTCTTCCGATGCTTCGCCGTCTTTGCCGTTGTCGTCCATCCGGTTGTAATGCGAGGTCGAGCCGGGCTGACCATGACCGAACATAAGGCCGACAACGCCGATATCGATCAGCTCCTGCAAATGCCCGAAGAAGTACTCCGCCTTATTGTCTTGGTAGTGGCCCGGCGTATTGTCCATCGCGCGGTACACCTGGTTGCCGACCGGTATTTGCCACAGCATCACTTTTTTGCGGGTCGTTTCGGATGCGGCTTTCACGAACTGCTCCCAACGATGGAAGTTCGGCAGCGTCAGGTTGGTGCGGTCCAGCCAGTAGCCCCTCGGTCCGCCCGCATCGTCGTCGTCGATGTCGTTAAAGATGAAATCGTACGGCTTGATGCCCGCGGGAACGGTCTGCACGCCGCTCTGATTAGCGAATTCGCCCGCCAGCTTGCCGAACGCCGCAACATCCAAATCCGGGTTCGTGTCCCGGCCGACGTCGATCATCGTGCCCCAGCTGTTGACGTGGGGAGCCAGAATGACGTTCGGCGCGTACAAGTCGCGCAGACGGAGCAGCGCCCAGTTGTAGCCCTGGAACGTATCGGGCAGATCGGCGAGCTCGGGCATCCGGGTGCTGGATACCGCAGCTTTCAGGAATGCCGGGTTGTTGCCTTGGTCCGTGCATTGTCCATAGCAGCGGTTGTTGTCCAATACCGCTTGCTGCGCGTAACCGGCCAGATCGGGATCGACGTGGACGATCGCCGTTTTGCCGATGCCCGCTTTGCCGTTGTAGTTGCCCGTGCCGATCAGTTGCATGAGCAGCTTGAATTCTTCGAAATAAGAGCGCATCGTGTATTCGTCGTTCAAGGTGATGATATCGTCTTTCGCTTCGTCGCTATCGCAGTTCAGGCAGTCGGCGGAAATGCTTTGCAGCATTTCATAGAACGTCAATACCGGCGTGTAGCCGCGATCGGTCGCGTTTTTCGCGTAGCTGTAAGCATAAGCGCCTTGCCAGTCGCCGACGTTGTACTGATCCCACGCCGTCCAGCCTTCCTTGTTGTTGACGCCTCCGTTCAGGTAGCGGTAAGCGAGATCCCACGGCAGTCCCGTTTCCGGCATCCAGCCGGTCAGACCGTAATCGTCGTTGTTCGTCGCGAATACGCCGAGCTTCAACGTATTCGGCAGCGTCGGCGGTACCGCCGGCTGCGGAGCGGCCGCTTCGACCGGGGATACGACCTTAAAGGAAGCCGCGCCTTCCCGGTTCAGGATCTTATAGGTCATGTCGGCGTTATAAAGCTCGATGTCGACTTTGTAATCGCCGTCCAATACGTATTGGATCATCGGTTCCTCGCCGGAACGTACCTTCGCTTCGTTCATCCGGATCCATTTCGGCAGCTTCCAATCGATATTCAGCGCCGCTTCTTGGCCTACGGACACGGGCTGGTTCCGCAGCGTTTCGCTATGGACCGACTTGCCGGTCAGCACGTCGATAAAGTCGACCTTCATCGACACGACGGACGGAGCCGTGCTGCCTACGCGGGCATTGACCCGCAGCGTCTGTCCCGCGCTGATCTCGTTCTGGGCCGTCGTCGCGGAAAGCGCGTAAGCCAGATCGATGCCGCCCGTCAGCTCGAATCGCGCGGCTTCCGGATTGCTGTAGAACACGCGCACCCCGTCCGATTTGGCGACGGAAACCCGAAGATTGTACTCGCCGTTTACGGCTTCGGACGACGGCGTCCATTCCAGCGTATAATCGTTCGTTACGCCTATGACGAACGACGAATCCGCGAACTCTTGTCCCGCGACTACGTTGCCCGCCGAATCCAGCAGCTCCAGCTTGACCGCGGCCGGAAGCGTCTCGCTGCTCGTCAATTGCGTATGGATCGTCTGTTTCCGGCCCGGTTCGATCGAATCGAAGGCTACGGTACTCGCATGCGTAATGTCCGGAATGACTCCCCAGTCGACTTCGAAGGTTGCGGCGCTATCGTTCCAATGATGATGGCCCCATTCCGTTTTCCAACCCGCTTGGAAAACCCCGACCTTCACCGTATAAGGACCGCGCTGCTGGGAGGTCGGGATGTTCCAAGTCACCGGAATCTGTTTCGGAACGTTCGGCTTGAAATATTGATCGTCCAGGAAATACTGATAGACTTGGCCTTGCGCGTTGTAAATCTCAACGTCCACCAGCGCTTTCGCGTAATTGTCGCTAACGACATTAGCCGTAACGGTGACCGGATAGCCGGCTTCCGCAGATGCCGCTACCGTTGCGCCGGTCGTCCAATTCGCGATGGCGCCGTTGTCCGGCTGATCCGGATCCGAAGAGCCGGCTTCCACGGCGAACTGCGCGGCGGAAGCATTGCTGAAGAGAATTTGAGATCGGTCGGCGTTATAAATGGTCGTTTCGACCGTATACGCTCCCTCTGCCGCATCGCTAGGAATCGCCCAATCCGCGATCAGGCTCTTCTGCTGCTGCGCCGGGAACGACTCGCCCGGGAAGTCCCGGCTAAAGACGGCTTGGCCTTGGGCGTTCACGACTTTCACGTTGACGAAAGCGGTAGTCGCCGCGTTGCTTGCGGCCGTGACCGTGATGGTTTGACTAGCTCCCGCTTTCATCGTCTGCTGGGCGACGGTTGCCTGGGAGACGAACTGGATTTGCGGCAACGAGCCGTCCGTCACTTGCACGGACCCGGCGCTGGCGTTCCAATGGTAAGGACCTTCCCAATTGTTTCCGAAAATGCCGATTTCGATCGGATAACGTCCGGTGGCGGTATTCGCGGGAACGTTCCAAGCCACGGGAAGCTCTAGCGGGACGCCGGAGGTCAGCGTTTGACGATCGAACACCGCTTGCGCGATCGGAGCGTTCGTGTACGGATCTTTAACGACGACGTCGATCAGTACGGACACGTCTTTGTCGGCCGTAATTCGCGCGGTTAGTGCGGCGGTTTCGCCGGCTTTTACGCTCGATGCGCTAGCTACGGCACGGGTAACGTAGGCGGCGGATGCCGCCGGATCGGTTTTCTTCACTTGAAGCGACGCCAGGCTCGGATGGCTGTAATAGGTTTGCGCGCCGTCCGGGCTGGTCACCTCCAATTGAATCCGATAGGAGCCGGCTTCCGCATCGGCCGGGATGTTCCATTGGGCCGTGACGGCTTTGGCGGCGTTAGCCGCGAAGGCCAAGCCGGCGAACGATTCTTCATGCACTTTGGCGTTCGAGGCGTCGAAGATCGCCATGCTCGCCGAAGCGCTGGCCGCCCGGTCGCTGACGAGGTTGGCCGTGACCGCGGCGGTGCTGCCCGCCGCGGCCGCGGACGGGGCGTCGACGGTCGCGGTAAATCCGGGAGGCGCCGATTCGGACTGAATCGTTACGGGCGCAAGGCCCGAATCCCAACTGTACATCCGGTCCCAATCCGCCCCGAAAATACCAAGGCTGACGCTATATTTGCCCGCCGGAAGACTGTCCGGCACGACCCATTCGACCGGATATGCCGTCGTGGCGCCTGCCGTTACCGGCAGCTGGGTGAGCCATTTCTGATAGACCGCCGCTCCGCTCGCTCCGACGATTTGGAACTGAACGTGAATCGAGCGGGTAATCGCGGAGGCAACGGCGACATTTAACGTGACGGTGTCGCCGGGCTTTGCGGTTTGAGCGCTCGCTTCGACTTTCGCGGAAATTTCGGAAGCCGCGTTCGCTTTTCCAATAGGATAGAAAGATAAAAGCTGGGCGGCGATGAGTACGATGGCGAAAATCAGCTTCGCCGGCCTTGCTTGCGTGAACCGTTGCAACAACATACATGAATCTCCTTTTGCGTATAGGATCTATGCCTCGTAAATACACTGCATTGAGATTCATTGTACATGGCGCATTTGCAAAATTCTGTTACTCCCGTTACAAAAATGCGTTATCTGTAACGGCAAGTTTCGGGCAAGCAAAAACGTCTCCGACGTCCTTGGACGTATTGAATCGAACGATTGCATAAACCGCTATGTGCGATATTTCGTACAAAACTTCTGCGACGGGGTGCCTCGCTCACCACTTTGTTCGATATTTCGTACAAAACCTTTGCTACGGACTACCTCGCTCACCGCTTTGTACGATATTTCGTACAAAACTTTGCGACGGACTGCCTCGCAAGCCACTTTGTACGATATTTCGAACAAAACTTCTACGACGGACTACCTCGAACGCCACTTTGTACGACTTTCCGCACTTCACCAAACAAGCAAACACGCCTTCGTCGTACTTAGACGCTGAAGCAGCTTTGCGTAGGTATCAGATGAGTACAAAGGAAATTGAAAACTTATACTTTCTGACACTCTAAAGCAAAGGACGCCGAAATCCGGCGTCCCTTGTTGTCTACTTATTGGCAATATAAATCTGCACCTCATAATCGAGACTCCTATGAGTGATAAATCGCTCTCGGCTTAACAATACCTTCGATATCGCGGCCGGCAAGTTCATTCCGTTCGTCGATACGCTCTATAAGTATTCTATCTTTAACCTTATCAATCGTTATGCCGACTCGTCTATGAGCGGTTCCGACTTCGCGTAATCCGTTTATATTCCCATTCTGGTCGCAATCGCGTTCGTAGGAATCGGGATCGCCGTCTTCCAACGCAAAGAGATCAAATAACAAAAGGAGGAACAGAACATGCCGATCGCCATCGCAGCATTATCCGTCGCGGCGGCAGTGTTCTGCCTGCTCCGACTGCTTTTGGTCAAAAAAGAGGTCCGCAGCCTTGAGTGAACGCGATTCGGCATGCCTCCGGAAAACTGGATATTGGCCTCGCCGTGCAGGAGGGAACGGCTGTCTTGTCACTGGCGAACAGCGCTCCGCACCTTCGCGGATCGGACCCTGAGCTGTTGTTCAATGGCTTTTATATGGCCGACGAGTCCCGGTCCGGGCTCAGCTCCGGACTCGGCCTATCCATCTCCAGAGGTTTGATGGTGAAGATGGGAGGAAGTCCGGCTGAAGCAAACGACTGGCATGATCAGCATGTCGCGAAGTCGGATAGACTTTATTCCCTTTCTTAGGATAGGCAACGTATAGATGACCGCCCTCCTCTCCGAATTATTGCAATGGCGTGTAGAAGCGGCAAGCCATCTACTTCTCGAAGATCATTCGCGTCCCCATTTCCAAGCTAGTCACCGAATCGGGTCCCTAAGTTCAAGCCCGACCATAAACCACTCGATCGCTTGCACGAAATCGAGCGGGAGCGCGGTTGCCCTCAGGTAAGCCGCCATTTCGCGGGCGATTTGCTCCCGGTCGCTGCCGAAGCGCTCCACCAGTCGGGCCAAGTGCTCCCAATCTCGAATATCCAGACGAAAAGCCTCCTTATCGACGGGTTCTCCATGGGATTCGACATAAATCTCGGCATCATATTCGTACATACGGCGGATCAGCCTCAGAAAATTGGCGCTTGTGTAAGAGCGGGGGCCGCCGTAGACCGACGGTCCTAACGCGTCACCGAGGAATAACGTTCGATCCTCTCTCACGTACAGTAAGCAGGAGTCCTCCGCGTGGTCTCCACCTACGTGCTCAATGTCGCAGACGACGCCGCCAAGATCGATGCTAAGGCGACTCTCGAATACGATATCCGGCTCAATCACTTGAATCCGGCGATCCGCCCCGTACTCGAGCTTGATGTGGGCGACTGAACTGTCGCTGATGATTTCCTTCTTCACCAACGATTCCAACGTGTCATCAGACCCATCCAAGCCCTTTAATTTGCGAAGGGCTTGGGCCGTTTCCGTATGCGCGATCGAAGGAATGCCCCACTCGGACATGCCGAACGAGTGATCCCAATGCCAGTGAGTCAGAACGAGCAGGTCAGGCGGCCTGACCCCTTGCTTTGCAAGCCCCTCCCGGAAAAGCATGGCATGAGCCGGCGAGTTGCCCGCATCCATCAGAAGCGTTCGCTTCGATCCGACGATAGCAGCCAGAATCGGACGGTCAGGGAACATTAGATTCCGGCTTTATGGGTTCCCGGTTATATTTTGGTTAATGACCAATTGATCAAATGTGACTCGGCAACCTTCCCCAGTCGGGGATTGCGCAACAAGGCCCACCTTTAACTCCTCCTGGCATTCCAGTCCAAAATATCTGATGAATTCCCACTTTTGTCCATCCTCCGAATAATAAAAGGTAAAGCAGTTCCCTGCTCTGGCTATTCTGAGATAGGGCTTGCTCGCTTCCGCCTTGCACGAGATACAGTCATCCGAATTGTTATTTGTGACAACGCTTATAATGGTGGGTTTGTTTTCATAATACTCGAAACAAATTTTCGCCCAATGGCGATCATCCGACATAACCATCAAACATCCGGAGTCATAGGGAGCTTTCATCTCCGCGCCGACCCTTGTTACCATATTAAAATCTCCGTGGACCAAAGTATAAAGAAACGGCGCGGTTGATCTAACCGATTCTCCTGATGGATCTATGAAAAAATCCGTCTTTGAAGGCGCAGTGATCTCCAATGATCGGTTCGCGTTAAAGCTCCAAGTATCGGGCTCGTTCATCCATTTCAATTCCTGGCATAAAGTCTTTTCAAAACACCGATCAAACAAATTCAATGCCTATCACTCCTTTTATTACGTGTATTTGTGCCAATTTTCGAGAGCAAATGTTTGTTTCGCCTCTTCCATTGTACTACTCATTGACGGAAGAACCCACTCGATCCACCAAATGGTTCAATAAGAGCAGGCCTGCATCGTCTTTTTCAGAGGTTAGTTTTTTGAATTTCTGAATTTCCGTATTTAAACCTTGTAATTCGTCATCAAATTCTTTCTCTGCCTCTTTAACATCCTTTGGAGAGGAGGCTGCAGCGCCTTTTTGCTTCATTTTCACATACTTGTTCATGTAATATTTTAAGAATCCGATTTCTCTGTTACCGTTATGCCCCCACATTGTTCCGCCACCATAAGTCTCCTCAATCATTCCTTCTTCCATGTTAGGGGCCAGCACTTTACGACACAGTCGGATGTTTACTTCTTCTTGGGTAGTTTTCTTCTTAAAATAAGCAACAACGTCACTGACCATGGTTATGTCCCCAGAGGAGTAAAGGCTGCTATCCAAATCAAGATCCGAGATAAACTCCTTATCCTTCTGTATAAATACCGTTGGAACCGTAAATGGAACATTGCCCTCTGAACCTGGGCCGGTTAAGTAATCGGCCAACACAATAACATCTTTTTTGCCATCTTGATCGATATCTTTGAAGGATACCAACTTCAGGAGATTCCTGAGATGGAATGATTGTCGGAATCGTCTCATACGATTCTCCGCGCTTTTTGTACAGCTTCCTTAGCGACTGTCCGCTACAGGCACTCCGAAATTCGGTGTACCGTCCTTGTTCCAGATAAATACTTGGGCGCGCGTATGCCGATTCGGATCGTATAACGGATCGCCTACGATTTCTTTATAATTACGGGCATGGTATACAAGCACATCCCGTTTGCCGTCTTCGGTAACCGTAAAGCTGTTATGTCCAGGTCCGTATTGTCCCGTTTCCGCGTTGCTTTGGAACACGGGCGATTTGGATTTACCCCAGGAAGCCGAATTCAGCAATTCGCTTGACTCGTCAGCCATGAGCATTCCCATCGCATAGTTCGCATCCGTTGCACTGCCGGAGTAAGTAATGAAGATTTTTCCGTTACGTTTCAGCACAGCCGGACCTTCATTCACCCAGAAACCGATGATTTCCCACGGGAATTCCGGCTTCGACAGCATCGCTTGCTCTCCTTTTATTATCCATGGATTTTCCATCTCAGCGATATATAAATTCGAATTTCCATAAATATTCGGGTCTTTCTGCGCCCACACCAAATACCGTTTGCCGCGATGCTCGAAAGTAGTCGCGTCGATCGAGAACGTTTCCCACTTCGTCTTGATTGGACCTTTCTCGACCCATGTTCCTAACATCGGATTCTCCGAATCGTTCTCCAGTACGTAGATGCGGTGATCGAACGGCGCATCCACTCGCGCTGCCGCGAAATAGATGTACCATTTGCCATCAATACGATGAATCTCGGGAGCCCATATATGCTTGCTCAATGGGCCGCTTTCCCGCTTCGTCCAGATAACGACGGGCTGCGCTTTATCCAAGCCCTGAATCGTCTTCGAACGGCGTAGCTCAATTCGGTCGTACTCCGGAACCGATCCCGTAAAATAATAGTAGCCGTCTGAATGCTTGTATATCCAAGGATCGGCGCGCTGCTTAATAATCGGATTCTTATATTCGGGTTTCGTCACAGCCAACGCTTCGTGATCAGCGCCCTTCTGGCCAATGAAGCTGCATATAACGATTACAGGCAACATAAGAAGCACGTAAGTAAGCAATCGCAATATCTTTTGCATCTCACCGATCCACCTCTTTGATCATTCACATAGGATCCAATCTCATGAGATCCTGCTGTCATTATGCCCCTTATCGCCTTTTTATGCCCCACGGCTGTCACGACATATAACGCTTATGACGTAGAATGTGGTGGTCCACCGAGGTTTTTCTGTATTTTTGCGGGGTAATTCCGTACACGTCCTTAAAGCACTTGATCAGGGAACGGCTGTCATTAAAGCCTGCCTTCATTGCGATTTCCAACAAAGAGATATCGGTGTACACCATCAGCTGATAAGCGTAGAACAGCCTTACGCGCGTTAGATGCTTTTTGAAGGTGGATCCCATATATTCCTTGAACGTTCGTGCCAAATGCTCCTTGGAAATCCCGTATTCGCGGGATAGCAAGTCCAGCGTAAGCGTTTCGTTATAATGATCGTCGATGTATTGGATGATCATTTGGCAGCGGTTCCAGTATTTTTGGGATTTAAAGGTCAAGGAAGGCTTTTTTTCAGTCATGAAGCCGTGCATCAGAATATACAAAATTTCATAAAAAACGCCGTTTAATTTTAACTGGTAAAACGGTTCGGAAGCCCGCTTTTTGAATAACGGGTATGTTTCCATAAACAGAGTAACCAGCTTCGCATAGTCCGGAGACGCAACGTCTAAGCTAAAGGCATATTTTTCAATATTCGGATTGGCCTGCTTCAGCAAATCGAACGGAAAAATAATGGTCATCGCCTCGTATGCTTGCGATTCAAGAACCTGGCAGCTGTGCAGCTCTCCGCTATTAATCAGAATCAATTCCTTTTCTTGAACGACAACTTTGTTTCCATCGATATGGTATATACTCTCACCTTCAAGCATTAACGTTAATTCCAAACTACGATGCCAATGCTCTTTTACCATAGATATCCCATTTTCCGAATGCAAATACATCCAAGCCAGGAAACCTTCGGGAACTCTTATATTTTCGTGATCGTAGTTCAACGCTATCACCTCGGAAATATCAATTTATTGCTATAAACGGGCTAATAAAAGCAATGAATTTTGATCTCCATTTTATATAATGAAATTAAGCAAGTAAAGTATATGTAATAAAACATGACACAGGAAAATAAAGGGGTCTTTCGCATGATGATGAGGCAGCGGAGGAAGACGAGAAACAACGGCATGCTGCGCGACCATGTTTTGTTTCTGGGCCCCTCGATCGTTATTTTTTTGATCGTCGTTGCGATTCCTTTTGCCATCAGCTTGGTTTATTCCTTTACCGATTGGAACGGCATATCCAATGACATCCGATTCGTCGGAATGGACAATTTCCGCGATATTTTCTCCGGCAAAGTCAGATTTCTGGATTCCCTCTGGTTCACCTTGCGTTTGACGGTCGTCAGCGTATTTTTCATCAATTTGCTGGGGCTGTTGCTGGCCGTCGCTTTGACCTCTCGGCTTCCGTTCCAGAGCTCGATGCGGGCCGCGTATTATTTGCCGCAGACGATGGGCGGATTGATTCTCGGATTTATTTGGCAGTTTATATTCGTGTCCGGCTTTCCGGCGATCGGCGACAAGCTGCATCTGAATTTCCTGACGCAACAATGGTTGGGGACGGAAAACCACGCGTTCGCCGCCTTGGTCATCGTCAATGTCTGGCAAAATGCGGGGTATGTCATGGTCATTATGATTGCCGGTCTGAGCGGTATTTCCTCCGAGCTGACCGAGAGCGCCAAGGTAGAAGGCTCCAGCTCGCTTCACACGCTGCTACGGATCAAACTGCCTCTTTGTCTCCCCTATATGACGGTTGCCCTCTTCTGGACGTTGTCCAGCGCCTTAAAGATGTTCGAGATCAATTTGTCGCTAACCAAAGGCGGCCCTTACGGCTCGACCACTTCGATGGCTTTGAACATATACAACGACGCCTTTTCCAACAATAAGTACGGGCTTGCCACTGCTGAAGCGTTCGTGTTTTTCGTGATCATATTAGCGTTCACTTCGGTCCAGATGTATATCAGTCAGCGGAAGGAGAAGCAGCTACTATGAAGAGCAGACACCTGTCTACATCGATCGGATTTCTGCTCGCGGCGGTGGGAGCCCTCCTATTCATCGCCCCGCTGTGGATCATGTTCATGAATTCCTTCAAGCCGCTCAATGCCATTATCGCCGATCCTCTCGGGTTGCCGTCGGCATGGAAATTCGATAATTATACCGCAGCTTGGAAGGTTCTGAACATTCCCCATGTGGTCAAAAATACGGCGATCCTCGCACTCGGCGCCGTATGCGGCATTCTGCTTCTGTCCACCATGACCGCCTATTGGTCGGAGAGGCATCCTACGATCTACTCCCGCATCTTCGGTAATTTGATTATGCTGTCGGTGCTGATTCCCTTCGTGACGATAATGCTTCCGCTCGTTCGGGTAATGAAGTTCCTGCATCTGAACAATACCCTCTTTGGCGCGGTACTGACTTATTGGGGCATCGGTTTTGCCTTCGCTTATTTTCTGATCCGAAGCGGAGTGAAGACCCTCCCCTATGAATTGGAAGAAGCCGCCCAAGTGGACGGATGCGGGAGGATCTACATTTTCTTCCGAATCGCGTTCCCGCTGCTTGCGCCGACGGCGTTCAGCGTGTTCATCATGGACATGTTCTGGGTATGGAACGATTTTATGATCCCGCTAGTCCTGCTGAACAACGAGACGCATAGTACCGTTCAGCTCGCGGTCAACCGCTTGTTCGGCATGTATAACAGCCGTTGGGATGTCGCCCTGCCTGCTCTATCCATGAGCATGCTTCCGATAATCGTTGTTTTCGTACTGCTGCAAAGGAGGATTGTCGGAGGCGTCATGGCGGGCGCTGTCAAAGGTTAGGTTTTACAAAAAAAAACGGGAGGTTTGGAGAATGAAGAGAACAAACAAGTCACGCTCGGTTTTATATGCCGTTTTGGGAGCGCCGCTGCTGCTGGCGGGGTGCGGAGAACAATCGCAGGAAGGCGCGACGGCGAGCGCTTCATCGGCAAGCGCCGTCAAGACGATCCATATTTATCAGTCGAAAATCGAAATTGACGAGGCGCTGAAAAAAACGGCGGCAGCCTATACGGCGCTTCATCCGGACGTGCAATTCCAAATCGATTCGATCAGCGACAATTATTCGACGGGACTAAAGACCAAGCAGGCTTCCGGTGAATTGCCCGACGTCTTTACGATTATAGGCAATCAGGACTTGAAGCTGTGGCAATCCGAGCTGGAGGATATTTCGGATCAACCTTGGACAAAGGACATGATCGATATCGCCAAAAAAGGCATTACCGGCGATGACGGTAAAGTTTACGGGATGCCGGTATCGGTGGAAGGCTACGGTTATATATACAACAAGCAGCTTTTCCAGAAGTCGGGAATTACGGATGTGCCCCTCACGCTGACCGCGCTCAAAACCGATGTCGATCAATTGAAGTCCGCCGGCATTCAGCCGTTGATCGGGGCCTACATGGACTGGTACCAAGCCGGCAACTTCCTGGTGACTATGGGGATCGCCCGCCAGCCGGACCCGGAGGCCTTTATTAAAGGACTCTATGACGGTTCGTCTACCTTCGTAGGCAACGACGTTTTTAAGCAAGTAGCGGAATTTATCAAGTACGATTATAGTCAGGGCAAGAACGGGCTCAGCACCAACTTCAACGCCCAGACGACCGCGATGGTGAATGGCGATGCGGCCATGACGCTGGGCGGCAACTGGCTGCAACCGACGTTCGACAGCGCGAATAAAGGTCCCGATATGGGGCTTATGCCTCTTCCGGTCAATGACAAGGCCGATGAGAACGACAAATTGTATGTGGGCGTGACCGGCTATTGGGCGATCAGCAAAAATTCCAAAGTGAAGCAAGAAGTCAAAGACTTCATGAATTGGCTGGTCACCACGCCCGAGGGCCAAGCCCATATCACCAAGGATATGAAGATGATTCCGGCCTTTAGCACTTTTACGGCTAACGATGCGGACATCGGCTCTCTGGGAACGGATCTCTCCCGCTATGTGAAGGAAGGCAAAGTATACGGCTCCTACAATTCTTATTATCCGGACGGCGTCGCGCAAGCCTTCGGCGAAGCGGTGCAGAAGCTTGTAGCGGGCAAAGCGGATACGGACGGCTTCTTGCAAGAATTGCAGAATGAATGGGACAGGCTTGTAAAATAAAGATCGGCATCGGAAGGAAACGAGGAAGAGCATGAACAGCGAATTGGACAAGCTGGTAAGTCGGATGTCATTGCACGATAAGGTGATGCTATGTACGGGAGACGGGTTATGGAGGACAAAATCGCTTGAAGACTTAGGAATCCCCTCCATCTTGATGAGCGACGGCTCCAGCGGCGTTCGGTTCCAGAAAGGTTCCGATGTTCATAGGGAAGCATCCTTCTATGAGTCGATCAGCGGGAGTTTCGACAGCGAAGAGGCGTTGGCGATGACCCACGAGGCGACCTGCTTCCCTTCCGCCTCGACCGTGTCCTGCTCCTGGAACCCGGAGCTGATCTTCGAGATCGGCCAAGCGATCGCGAACGAATGCCGGCGGCTGGGCATCCACCTGCTGCTCGGTCCCGGCATGAATATCCGCAGGCATCCGCTGACGGCCCGGAACTTCGAATATTATTCGGAGGACCCTTATTTGACAGGCGAGCTGGCGGCGGCCATGGTGAACGGAGTACAGGCAAACGGCGTCGGCACCTCGCCCAAACACTTCGCTTGCCACAATTCGGATACCAAACGAACGCGCGTGAACGTCACCGTCGAGGAGAGGGCGCTGCGCGAAATCTATCTGGCCGGCTTCGAGCGGGTTGTCCGCAAGGCCAAGCCCACGACCATTATGAGCGCGTACAACAAGATTAACGGAGTGCAGACCAGCGAAGATCCGCTGCTGCTAAACCAAATTCTGCGCGAGGAGTGGGGGTTCGACGGAGTCGTCGTCAGCGACTGGGGAGCGATCAAGGACATTGTCGCCGCTACCCGGGCGGGGCTCGATCTGCAGATGCCGTTATCCTT
The DNA here is from genome assembly GCF_042655365.1 of Cohnella suwonensis. NCBI lineage: Bacteria > Bacillati > Bacillota > Bacilli > Caryophanales > Paenibacillaceae > Cohnella > Cohnella suwonensis. The sequence goes on from NZ_JBHSMH010000007.1 coordinate 125,608, forward strand.
GAGTTCGTCCGCTTATCTGGAGGAAGCCGTACTCAACGGGGAACTCGACGAAGAGCTTCTCAACCTTCGGGTTAAGCATATTTTGCAGCTCGTCGGCCGTCTGACGGAGCGATTCAGCCCGCTGCCCGAAGTCGATTATGCCCGGCATCACCGACTCGCCCGGGAGGCCGCCGAGGAATCCATCGTGCTGCTCAAGAACGAGGACGGGCTGTTGCCGTTAAGCTCCGGCAAGATCAAGAAGCTGGCGGTCGTCGGCAGGCTGGCCGCCGAGCCCCTCTATCAAGGTACGGGCTGCGCGATCGTCAACGCCCGCGAGGTGGACATCCCGCTGGATCACATCCGCAGCCTGTGCCAAGGGCAGATAGAGCTCCTCTATGCGTCCGGCTATTCCTCCCATGGCGACGCCGATCCGTCGCTGCTGAGCGAGGCCACGGCGATCGCGCGGGAAGCCGACGCGGTTCTGGTTTTCGCAGGCGCCTACTTGCCCGAGGAGAGCGACGATTATAACCGCACGGATATGAACATCGAGCCCGGGCATGAGAGGCTGATCGAAGCCGTCTGTGCGGCGAACCCGAACGCGGTGCTGATTCTGGCTAACGGAGAGTCGGTAGCTATGCCTTGGGCCGATCGGGCGAAGGCCGTGGTGGAGACTTGGTTCGGCGGAGAAGGGATGGGCGAGGCGCTGGCCAAGATCCTGTTCGGCGCAGTCAATCCTTCCGGCAAGCTGTCCGTGACGATACCGGAGAAATTAAGCGATACGCCGGCTTTTCTGAGTTTCCCGGGCAATCAGACGGAGCTGCACTACAGCGAAGGAATCTATGTCGGATATCGCTATTATGACAAGAAGCAAATCGCTCCCCGTTATCCGTTCGGCTACGGACTGTCCTATACGCAGTTCGAGTACGGCAATCTAGTGCTGTCGCATACGGAATTGAACCTTCCCGGCGTTCTGAAGGTGTCCGTGGACGTTACCAATGCAGGGCCGGTTTACGGGAAGGAAATCGTGCAGCTTTACCTGGCGCAGCCGCAGTCGAAGCTGCCCCGGCCGCCGCAGGAACTAAAGGGGTTTGCCAAAGTGGCGCTGCTGCCCGGGGAGACCCGGACGGTCACGTTGGAGCTCAAGGAACGGGACTTCGCCTTGTACAACCCCGAATTCGGTAAATGGGTGGCCGAGACGTCGGCGTATGCGATTCGGATCGGCGCTTCCAGCCGGGATATCCGGCTGACGGCGGACGTTCGAGTGGTCAACCCGGCCAGCTATGTTTCGAAGGTCCGAACGGACAGCGGCTTTACCGAGTTGTTCGAGTCCGAGGCGGCCAAACAGACCTTTTACCAGTTCCTGGTCGAGAACGGCTTAATCACGCCGGACATGGTAGATGACAAGCTGGATGAAGCGTTAAAAAAGGCTTTCTGGGGAATTCAGTCCTATATGGACATGAATTCGGCGGGAGTCATCACGTACGAGAAGATGGAGGAAGTCGTACAGCGGATCAATGCCGAGCTTGAGAGCACCGAAAAGGAATGATACTGCGATAAATATGAACACTTTTGCGCGGGTTTTTCAAGGGACGGCGTTTACGAGCAGATCCCCCAAAGAAGTTGCCATTCTGCAGGATCATCTGTTCTGCATCAATGAATCCGGCATCATCGAGCGGGTGTTGCCTCCCGGGGATGCCGACTATGAAGCGGTGCGGGATTCGAATCCCGTCCAGCGCCTGGCCCCGGGGCAATATTGGCTGCCCGGCTTCATCGATTTGCACGTACACGCTCCCCAGTGGGCGCAGGCCGGCACGGCGCTGGACATTCCATTGTCCGATTGGCTTCATACGTACACGTTCCCGCTGGAAGCGAAGTTTTCCGATTTGAGCTTTGCGTCAGAAGTTTACCGGGACCTGGTCGGTACGCTGCTCGCAAACGGGACGACGACCGCGCTCTACTTCGCGACGATCCATAAGGAAGCCAGCCTGCTGCTGGCCGAGATTTGCGCGGAGAGGGGACAGCGCGGCTTGATCGGCAAAGTCGTCATGGACGATCCCGGACAGACGCCCGAGTATTATCGGGATGCCGACGCGCAGACGGCGCTCGCGGATACCGAGCAATTCATCCTCGCCGTCAAACGGTTGGCCCCGACCGCCAAGCAGGGCGTATACCCGGTCGTCACGCCCCGGTTTATCCCGAGCTGCACCGACGAAGCCTTGAAGGGGCTGGGCGAATTGGCCGCTCGGCACGATACGCATATTCAGTCGCACTGCAGCGAGAGCGATTGGGCTCATGGTTACGTCCGGGAGCGATTCGGCAAGCACGACGCCTTTGCGCTTCGCGAATTCGGACTGCTCGGCGACAAGTCCGTCATGGCGCACTGCAACTTCCTCGACGACGAGGACGCGGCTCTGTTCGCCAGGACAGGCACGGCGATCAGCCACTGTCCGATCTCCAACGCCTACTTCGCCAACAGCGTCATTCCGATCGCGCGTTGGCTGGACCGAGGTGTCGAGATCGGCTTGGGCTCCGATCTCTCGGGCGGGTTCTCCCCCAGCCTGTTCGACAACGCGCGGCAAGCCGTCATCTCGTCCCGCATGCTGGAAGACGGCGTGAACGCGACCTTTCCGCCAGGGCGGCGCGGAGTGCCTGAATCCCGAATCACGATCGACGAAGCCTTCTATCTGGCGACGGCTGGCGGCGGCGAGAGCTTAAGCCTGCCGATCGGCCGGCTCGCGGAAGGTCACGCTTGGGACGCGCAGCTCATCGACACGACCATGCCGGGAGCGAAGCTGCCGATCTTCAGCGCCAGCGAGCCGCTGCACGACATCTTCCAGAAAATCATGTACCTCGCCCGCCCCGAACATATCCGCGAAGTATGGGTACAAGGCGAGAAGGTGCACTCCCGCGCTCCGGACAACTAAGAAACCAACCTCGTCGCGCATCCGGCCAAATGACCTCTTAAGTTGACGATCGCGAGTTGCTCAGTTGCGGAAATAGGCGAAAAAACAGGACTTCCTGGATTCCATCCGGGGGTCCTGTTTTTTTTCAAAATACTGAACTATCGTTCTCCCTATAACATAGTGGCCATAGCGCAGGGATCTGATTTAATCATACCCGCTCATTTGCCCAGACAGGGCCTTACATTGATGGCTCTGACTTTTCCCTCGCAGTCGACAAGTAACGGACTTCGTTTGGGAGAAAGTAAACTCCACATACGCTCCCATGTTCCACGGTGGAGATCTCACGAGAGTCGTCGGAAACCATTTCTGACGGAAGTCTGGAACAGATCGTCCATCGAATTCAACGGCCGCCCCTCGCAATAAGGAATGCGGGCCTCCATCTCCTTATCGTAGTGTTCGAAGAGTAGTGTTCGAAGAGTAGTGTTCGAAGAACTCCCGCTCAAGAAGCGTAGCATCGAACATTTCCCTCCAATTGTACCAGTATCCCTCTTTATCCTCTACGAATGTGTCGATGATATACTCCCTGCACGATCTGCGGCAACTGCGCTTCACGTTGCACGTTACGAGTGGTTGCCGCGCCCGGCCAATGCTGCCCTCCGCCAGCTTGCCTTTCTTGTCGCATAGCAAAACCGGCCACACACTCTCCTTCCCCATCCGTCGAATCTCCCTCTACATAATCAAAACGCGAAAAGCCGCGGAAACGAACTTCGTTCCGAACCTTTCGCGTGTCGCCTTGCCATCATTTCAAATGCTTCTGATCAATATACGTCAACTTGCTCACTATATCCTGATAGTAGTTGCCGAAGCCGGCACCGTAAATCGTCAATCCACCGATGTTTTTCGCATCTTCCTTCACTTCGAGCTTCAAATCCCATTGCAGCCGACGAATGTCGACGTTGTTGATCGTATAGTCCGACACCTTTGTGCCTTCGATGAACGTGCCGTCGCCATTGATCCGGATATGAATAAGAAGACCGTACTGGTTCATCTCGATATTCCACCACTCCGGCGTGTACTTGCCGCGTGTGCCGCCGAAATCGCCGGGGCTCGTCCACTTCCCGACCGGAAAACCGTTGAACGAGAATGAGATGTCGGAAGGCCAATGCGCATTGGAGAGAGGCGCTTCGGAGGCGAGCTCCATCGTGATCTCCAGCTCCTCAGGCTCTTCGTTCGGCATGAGGTAGTTTGGAATTTTGTACGAAATAAAGCCCTTGGAAAACCACAAGATCTTCGCGTCGACCCTCTCCTGGTCAAGGAAGTACCGCGGATCATCGAAGCCGTCGCCAATGATCTTGTACTTGGTCGCCAGACCGCAGGTCGGCTTCACGTCGAAATCGGTAAAATGACCGATCGACGTGTTAGAGATATGGAAGTTGCGAGGAATGAGTCCTTTGCTTGGGAACACGAGCTCGATCCGATCAGCGATCAGCGTACAAAGCTTCTGAGACGCTCCCTTGCCGGGAATCATTTCGGTGCGGATTAAGTCGGCCTTCTCCAGCTTCTTAATATGCACCGTAATGATCGAGTTGCTGAGACCAAGCGCGGACGCCAAATCTTTCATGATCATTGGCTTCTGTCCGAGCAGCTCTAGAATTTTGATCCGAACGTTGCTGGCCAATGCCTCGAATAAGGGGAGATTGTTCTCCGATACGATTGTCTCCATACGACCTCTTTTATATATTTCGTTTTTTTATTAAATATAACGTATCGCCCTAATACTTGACAAGAGTGAGGCTATTCGACAGAAAATGATTCATTTTTAATCAAATAATTTCATAAAAACATGAAATACTTAATAAAACTTTATTGACAAACCAATGAAACCGCTTTATCATGCAGAATATAACACTTAAATGTGAAGTAATTCGCAAAATTATGAATCATTGTTGTATAAGAGAATTACTTCGCAAATGTTGGAACTAATTACAAAGCAGTACTGCGTACCGGGAAGGGAGGACGCCTTTTAAAGAGTTCATAATGTAAGCGCTTAACGAGATCTTATCCATTGTCTCACCCATTACAAGGAGGGTTACACACAGATGAGAAAAAGTTTGATTATGCTCCTCATGCTCACAACGGCGCTGGCAAGCACAGCGTGCGGCAACAACTCAGGTAATAATGCGGCGGAAAGCAGCCCGGCGGGAACGACGCCAGCCGCTAGCAGTAGCGCTTCTCCCGAAGCTTCCAAAGCGCCGTCGGGCGAGAAAGTCGAAATCTCCATTTCGTCTTGGGGTGCGCCGGACGAACGCAAAGTATTCGAAGCGGTGCTGGACGAATTCCAAAAAGCGAATCCGAATATCAAAGTCAAATTCATTCATATCCCAGCTGATTACACGAAGAAGATGAACACGATGATCGCTGGCAACTCCGCCCCTGACGTCATCTTCACGAGTGACGGCGACTTTCCCATTTGGGTGAAGCAAGGTGCGTTCCTCGATATTACGAAGTTCGTTGAAGCAAGTCCGAAGCTGGATCTTGCCGACATGTGGGAAGGCGGACTGAAGCGCTACCGCTACGACGGCAGCATTACGGGACAAGGCGCTTATTACGCGCTGCCGAAAGATATCGGCCCTACGGTTATGTACTACAACAAGGCGATCTTCGACAAGCTCGGCGTTCCTTATCCAAGCGCTGAAACGCCGATGACATGGGACCAAGCGCTGGAGATGTGGAAAAAGCTGACGGTCGACGAGAACGGCGACGGCAAAACCGACATCTATGGTGCAGGCCCGATCTGGTGGGAAGGCTTCGTCTGGGGCAACGACGGCAATATCCTGAGCGAGGATCGCAAGTCGTTCGTGCTGAACGAGACGGCCGGAGCGGATGCGATGCAATTCATCTATGATTTGACGAACACGCACAAGGTCGTGCCGGATTCCCGGGCGTTGCAGTCGATGAATGACGGCCAAATGTTCGAAGCCGGCAAACTCGCGACGATTACGGGCGGCCGCTGGATGGTACCGACATACCGCAAGCTGAAATTCGACTGGGACGTCGCGCCGATTCCTTCCCAGAACGGCACATGGAACAACGGCTGGTCCGGCTCGGTCGGCCTCGGCGTCAATGCCAAATCGAAGCATCCGGAGGAAGCGTTCGAGCTCGTTGAGTTCTTCGCGGGTATTGAAGGCCAGACGAAGATGACGGAGCTTGGCTTCCAAATTCCGAACTTCAAGTCGATGGCGGATGACGAAGTGTACACGCAGCCTGGCCAGAAGCCAGCGCATCCGGAAGTGTTCATCAAAGCAGGCGAAGGCCAACAACCAGGTCTATGGACGTACCTGCCGAACGGCAAGTGGCTCGATACGCTGAACCAAAACCTCGGCAAGTTCTGGACGGGCAAAGAGTCCGCGGTCGACTTCTTCACGAAACTGAAGCCGCTCGTCGAGAAGGATTTGAAAGAAGGCAATCCGGATCTCTTCAAGTAAGCCAACACGCATAAGGGGAAGCTGCAACGCGCATGCGTTGCGCTTCCTTATTTAAAGGAACAAATTTTGAAAGGAGCCCGCTCTGATGAATACACCTTCAGTTAAGCCGGCGAAACCCAAATCGCTATACCGCAAAGAGATGTGGTGGGGATTCCTGTTCATCGTCCCGCCGTTCATCGGCGTGCTCGTCTTTATGCTCTACCCGCTGCTCAATTCGCTCTACATGAGCTTTACGTCGTTCAGCTTCGGCCAACCGGCCGAATTTACGGGCATCGACAACTATGAGCGCGCCCTCACGAACGATCCGCTCGTATGGAAGACACTCTGGAACACGTTCTATGCGGCGCTCGGCGTACCGATCGGTATGATCATCTCCCTCTTCATCGCGATGCTGCTCGATCGCAAGCTGCGGGGACGAAATTTCTTCCGCATGCTGTTCTTCCTGCCGACGATCTGCTCGATTGTCGCGCTCGCGATGATCTGGCAATGGATCTTTAATGCTGACTTCGGCCTGCTGAACTACTACTTGAGCGAACTCGGCATGAGCCCGCCAGCATGGCTCGCTGACGAGAACTGGGCGATGATCGCGATCATCATCCAAGGCATCTGGGGCGGCATGGGCGTCAGCATAATTTTGTATCTCGCGGCGCTCAGCAACGTTCCAACTTCGCTGTATGAAGCAGCGATCGTCGATGGCGCGAACGCATGGAACAAATTCAGGCATATTACGCTGCCAGGTATCTCGCCAGTAACGTTCTTCATTCTTGTGACGTCGCTCATTGCCGCGCTGCAGGACTTCCCGCGGTTCCAGCTGTTGACAGGCGGCGGCCCGAACTACTCTACAACAACGATTGTGTACTACTTGTACAACGTGGCGTTCGATTACAGCGAGATGGGCTACGCCTCTGCAATCGCTTGGCTCACAGGCGCTGTCATCATGGTCGTCATTGTCCTAAATTTCCTGCTGTCCAGACGCTGGGTCCACTACAACTAAGGGGGGGATACACATACATGAGCTCGCATGCGTTAGCCCGTCGCAACAAAAGCTCCAGCTTATTCACCAACATCATTGTCTATGCACTGCTGATCCTTGGCGGTACCACTATGGCTGTGCCATTCCTATGGATGCTGTCGACGTCGCTGAAACCGGATGGTGAAGTATTTACGTATCCGCCGCAATGGATACCGTCGTCGTTCGCATGGGACAACTACCGAACCATTTTTACTGAAGGACATATTGTTCGCGGCTTCTCCAACACAATGCTCGTCGTTGTTCCGACGCTGATCATAGGCCTCTTCGTCTGCGCCTTATCCGCCTACGCCTATGCGAAGCTGCGGTTCCCGGGCCGCGACAAGCTGTTCATGACCCTGGTCGGCACCCTCGTCATTCCCGGCGCAGTCATGATGATCCCTGCCTTCATCATGTTCAAGTCGTTCGGCTGGACGGACAGCTGGAAGCCGCTCGTCATTCCGGGCATGTTCGGCGCGCCGATGACGATCTTCTTCTTGCGCCAATTCATCAAGCAGCTGCCTGACGAGCTGGATGACGCGGCCAAGATCGACGGGATGAACCCGTTCGGCATCTTTGTCAGAATTATTCTTCCACTCACGAAACCGGCACTCATCACGCAAGGCATTCTGTCGTTCAACGCGGGCTATAACGATTTTCTTGGCCCTCTCATCTACTTGAATACGCCTGAGAAGTATACGCTTCAGCTGGAACTTGCATCATTCTCATCCTATTACGTCACCGAATGGACGCTCTTGATGGCCGCCGCGGTCGTCGCGCTCGTGCCGACGCTTATCCTGTTCGCGTTCGCGCAGCGGTTCCTCATCGAAGGCATTGCCATGACGGGAATCAAAGGCTAGCTGCGTCCTCCCTCTCTCAAACACATAGACAAAGATAGACTAAGGAGAAACCTGCACATGACCAAACACAACGTAGTCGTACACGCTGACTGGAAGGTCGGCACGATCAATCGCCATATTTACGGACATTTCGCGGAGCATCTTGGCCGCTGCATCTATGAAGGGTTATGGGTAGGCGAAGACGCTTCGATCCCGAATACGAAAGGCATCCGCAACGATGTGCTCGAAGCGCTGCGGAAGCTCAGCATCCCGAACCTCCGCTGGCCGGGCGGCTGCTTCGCGGATGAGTACCACTGGAAGGACGGCGTCGGTCCACGCGAATCGCGCAAGCGGATGATCAATACGCATTGGGGCGGCGTCGTAGAGAACAATCATTTCGGGACGCACGAGTTTTTCCAGCTGTGCGAGCTGCTGGACACCGAGCCTTACATCTGCGGCAACGTCGGTAGCGGCTCCGTGCAGGAGATGAGCGAGTGGGTCGAATACATGACGTTCGACGGCGAATCTCCGATAGCGAACTGGCGGAAAGAAAACGGCCGCGAGAAGCCGTGGAAGCTGAAATATTTCGGCGTCGGCAACGAGAATTGGGGCTGCGGCGGCAACATGCACCCGGAATATTACGCGGATCTATACCGCAATTATCAGACGTACGTCCGGCAATTCGGCGATAACCGAATTTACAAAATCGCGGGCGGCGCAAACATCGACGACTATCGTTGGACGGAAGTGCTCATGAGCAAGGCAGGCAACGTCATGGACGGGCTCAGCCTGCATTATTATACGATCCCGGGCTGCTGGGAAGACAAGAAGTCCGCTCTTGAATTCGACGAGCAAGTATGGGCCGAGACGATGGCGAAGGCGCTCCATATAGACGAACTGATTACACGCCACAGCACGATTATGGACCGGTACGACCCGGTGAAACGCGTCGGCTTAATTGTTGACGAATGGGGCACATGGTTCTTGCCGGAGCCTGGCACGAATCCTGGCTTCCTGCTACAGCAGAACACGATGCGCGATGCTCTCGTCGCGGCGATCCACCTACACATCTTCCACAAGCACTGCGATCGGGTCCGCATGGCGAACTTGGCGCAGATGGTGAACGTGCTGCAAGCGGTCATCCTGACGGAAGGCGATCGGATGATTTTCACGCCGACCTACCACGTGCTCGAGATGTTCAAGGTACATCAAGACGCCGAAGCACTCGCCATCCATGGCTCTTTTGGCGGATACGAAGGATATGGCAAGAAAATGCCGCAAGTGACAGTGTCCGCATCGATCAAGGAGGGTATCATCAGCGTCAGTCTGGCGAACCTCGATCCGGCGAACGCGGCCGACGTCAGCATCGAGCTTCGCGGCGCTTCCGCCAGCTACGCGGCAAGCGGCACCCTTCTTGCTGCGGATGACATTCACGCCCACAACACCTTCGAACAGCCGAATCGGGTCGTGCAGCGTTCGTTCGACGAAGCAAGGTGGTCGGACGGCACGCTGTCCGCCAAGCTGCCGCCTGCATCGGTGGCGATTGTGCGGCTGAGCCCGCAAGCATGATGGCGCAAGGAGCCAATAGACGCCCCGGGCTGCGGTCGGGCGGCCTCGCCGTGTTGGCTGCCACATGGCTGCTCGCGGGCTGCAGCGATTCAGGCAAAGGCGTGAAAGAGGTCGTTCCCGTGTACATGAATGCATCCGTGCATGATCCATCCGTCATTCGAGCGGAGAACGGAACGTATTACGTATTCGGTTCACACCTCGCGGCGGCGAAGTCGAAAGATTTGATGCAATGGGAAATCGTCGCGTCCGGCGTAGCCGACGGCAATCCCCTCATTCCGAACGTCACCGAGGAGCTGCGCGAAACGCTGGATTGGGCGCAGACGGACACGCTTTGGGCGGCCGACGTCATCCGTCTGCCGGACGGCAAATATTACATGTACTACAACGCGTGCCGCGGCGACTCGCCGCTCTCCGCGATGGGCGTGGCGGTGGCCGATGACATCGAAGGTCCGTATCGCAATCTCGGCATTATACTGAAATCCGGCATGTGGGGCGAGCCGAGCGAGGACGGGGAACTTTACGACGCGACGGTGCATCCGAACGTCGTCGATCCAGACGTCTTCTACGATAAGGACGGCCAGCTGTGGATGGTGTACGGCTCGTATTCGGGCGGCATCTTCATCCTGAAGATGGACGAGACAACAGGCAAGCCGCTCCCGGATCAAGGCTACGGCACTAAGCTGCTCGGCGGCAATCATAGCCGAATCGAAGGCCCTTACATGCAATATAGCCCGGACACCGGCTACTATTACTTGTTTCTGTCGTACGGCGGACTCGATGCGAATGGCGGCTACAACATCCGCGTCGCGCGGTCCAAAAATGCCGACGGTCCGTTCGTCGACGCTCAAGGCCACGACATGATCGATGCGAAGGCAGATCCGTCGCTCCCGCTGTTCGACGACAAGTCCATCGAGCCCTACGGTATGAAGCTGATGGGCAACGTGATGTGGAGAGATCCGGCGGACGCGGGCCGCGAACACGGCTACGTGTCGCCGGGTCACAATTCGACTTACTATGACGAGGAAAGCGGCCGTTATTATTTGATCTTCCATTCACGCTTTCCGTATACCGGAGACAAGCATGAGATTCGGGTACACCAATTTTTCTTCAATGCGGACGGCTGGCCCGTCGTCGCCCCGTTCCGGTACGCCGGCGAGCAGCTGGGGGAAGTCAAAGAGGACGCGGCCGCGGGCGATTACGAGCTCGTGAACCACGGCCTGGACATCTCCGCCGAGCTGAGAGAATCCGTCTCGATTCGACTTGAGGCGGACGGCACCATCTCGGGTGCGGGCAGCGGCCAATGGGCATTGAGCGGGCAATCGAGCCTTCGCCTGACGGTGGACGGCATCGCGTACGACGGATACTGGCTGAAGTCTTGGGATCAGGCCGCGGGAGCTTGGACCGCTTCCTTCACCGCGTTGTCCAAGGAAGGCGTCGCCCTGTGGGGCGCGCAACGTGCTGCGCCTGCGTCGACGAGCGCAGCCAGCGACTCAGAGATAGAGAGGGAGAGAGAACGATGACTGTACAACAACAGACGATGGCCACGGAACAGCCGCTCCTCTTGCAGCGTGCGGACCCGTGGGTATACAAGCATGAGGACGGCTTCTATTATTTTACGGCATCCGTGCCGGAATACGACCGGATTGAAGTCCGGCGGGCAAGCACGATCGCGGGACTCGCGGATGCGGAGCCTGTCACGGCTTGGCGGAAGCGCCCTGCCGGCATGATGAGCGCGAACATTTGGGCGCCCGAAATCCACTGCATCGACGGCAAGTGGTACATCTACTTCGCCGCTGCTCGTACGACGGAGACGAACGACGGCTTGTTCGACCACCGTATGTTCGTGTTGGAGAATACGGCGGCCAATCCGCTCGAAGGCGAATGGACGGAAAAGGGCCAAATCAAGACGATGTGGGAATCGTTCGCCCTCGACGCGACGACTTTCGAGCACCGCGGTACCCGCTACCTCGTCTGGGCGCAGAAGGACCCCGACATCCAAGGCAACTCCAACCTGTACATCGCACCGCTGGCGAATCCGTGGACGCTCGCGGCGGATGGCGTCATGCTGACGAAGCCGGAGTACGATTGGGAAACGATCGGCTTCCTCGTGAACGAAGGTCCTGCCGTCATCAAGCACGACGGCCGACTCTTCATCTCCTATTCGGGAAGCGCGACGAACCATCATTACTGCATGGGCCTGCTCGAAGCGTCGGAGGACGCGAATCCGATGGACCCCGCTTCCTGGACGAAATCGGCTCAGCCCGTGCTGAAGATGGACGAGTCGCGCAGCCTTTTCGGTCCTGGCCACAACAGTTTCACGAAGTCCGAGGACGGCCAAGACGACATCCTCGTCTTCCACGCCCGAACGTACAAAGAGATCGTCGGCGATCCGTTGTACGATCCGAACCGCCATACGTTCGTTCGCAAGCTTCGGTGGAGCGCAGAAGGCAAGCCGATCTTCGAATAACTTTCGAAAGGGGAAATAAAATAGATGATCACACGATTTAAGCGCCTGTTATTGCCTCTCTCTTTGTCCTTCGCGATTTTGGCAACCGCCACGTGGGGCGTAGCCTATGCCTCCAAGAAAGACGCATCTAGCCTATTACCCGCGCCTCCATTCGCCAACGTATCCGTCCATGACCCTTCGATCGTCAGAGACGGCGACAATTACTATGTGTTCGGCTCTCACATCGAAGCGGCCAAATCGACCGATCTGATGAACTGGACCCGCTTCACGAACGGCTATACGACGCCGAACAACATACTGTACGGCGACCTGTCGGGCAATCTCGCCGCCTCGTTCCGCTGGGCGGGAGAGAACGACTCCGACAGCAAGGGCGGCTTCTCCGTCTGGGCGCCGGACGTGCTTTGGAATCCGCATTACGTGAACGCGGACGGAACGAAAGGCGCGTATATGCTGTACTACTGCACTTCGTCCACGTACATTCGCTCCGCGATCGGCTTCGCCGTTTCGCGCAGCATCGAAGGCCCTTATACTTACGTCAATACGCTCGTCTATTCCGGATTTACCGCCGATGAGGCGTACGACTTGAACAGCTCGATCAACAAACAATGGACGAACACGAACATCCCTCAGCTCATCCAGGACGGGAAGCTGAGCGGTGAAAGCAGCAGTTGGTTCAACGTGGACGGCACCTACGCCAATAGTTCGTATCCGAACGCCATCGACCCGGCGCTGATGTTCGACCAGCAAGGCAAGCTTTGGATGTCTTACGGCTCTTGGTCCGGCGGCATCTTCACCCTGCAGATCGATCCGTCCACCGGCAAGGCGATCTACCCGGGCAAAGATTCGGTGACCGCCGACGGTCGGCTCGTCGACCGGTACTTCGGCACGAAAATCGCGGGCGGATACTTCAAGTCCGGCGAAGGCCCGTACATGGTCTACAACGAGGAAACGCAATATTATTACCTGTTCGAGACGCTCGGCTGGCTCGGCGCCGACGGCGGCTACAACATGAGACTGTACCGTTCGGCAAGCCCGCTCGGTCCGTTCGTCGATGCCGCCGGCCAAAGCGCGGTGTTACCGGGCAATATCGATGAAGCGACGCTCGGCAACAAGTTGATGGGCAACTTCCTGTTCAAGCGCGAGGTCGGCGATCCGGGAACCGGAATCGGCTACGGCTACGTATCGCCGGGGCATAACTCGTTCTATCAAGACCCTAAGACGGGGCGAATGTTCCTCGTGTTCCACACGCGTTTCCCGCAACAGGGTGAAATGCATGAGCTTCGCGTGCACCAGATGTTCATGAACGAGGACGGCTGGCTTGTCGCCTCGCCTTACCGTTATGCGGGCGAGTCGCTGGACAAAGTGAAACAGCAGGACGTGATCGGCGAATACAAATTCATTAACCACGGCAAAGCGACGTCGTCCGAAATCGTCGAATCCAGTTATATCCAACTAGACAAAAACCATAAGGTAACGGGTGACATCAAGGGAACATGGAAGCTCACGAGTCAGAACGAAGCCGAGCTTGTGCTGAATGGTACCACGTATAAAGGCGTATTCGTTCAAGGCTGGGACCCGCAAACGGAGAGTTTCGTCATGTCCTTCACCGCGATGTCGCGCGAAGGCATCACCGTATGGGGCAGCCATCAGGAACAGCGTAACGATCAACAGATCGTGGCGGACGTCATTGCCGATCTGAGTATTGCGGGCGCCGATCGCGTCATGACGAATTTGGAGCTTCCAGTCGTCGGGACGCACCAAGCTGCGATTACATGGACGTCCAGCCATCCTGATATCGTATCCTCGGAAGGCGTCGTGAACCATCCGGAGGCAGGCTCGGAAGCGGTCGTCGTAACGTTAACCGCGACCGTGACGAAAGGTAAAGTCACCGATTCGAAGAGCTTCACGGTAACCGTCATTCCTTTCGCGGATGCGCAGCTGACCGCTAAATATTCATTCGAGAACAACTTGGACGATGCTACCGGCAACTTCGCAGCCGGCAAGGTGACAGGCAATCGGATCGACAATACGAAAGGTTCCATCGCGTTTACGACGGGTGTCTACGGTCAATCGGCGGTGTTCAACGGCGCGTCGGGCGTTCGTCTGCCGAACAAGCTGATCGACAGCAACCAGTACGCGGTATCGCTCTGGGTGAAGCCCGCTCAGCTCACCTCCTTCACGACGACGTTCTTCGGAGCCAAGGACGGCAACAACTGGGTAAGCCTCGTACCTAAAGGGCCGGTAGCCGACAATACGATGGTATGGTCCGGCAGCGGCGTCTGGTACGACGGCGTCACCGGCCTCACGATCCCGACAGGCGTATGGACGCATCTGGCCTATGCAGTCGATAACGGCACGCTAACGGTTTACGTCAACGGGGAGCTGAAGTTCACGGGCAGCAACTTCCCGGACATCTTCTCCGGAGCTGATGCCGTATTCAGTCTCGGCGTCAACTGGTGGGATACGCCGTTCAATGGCGAGCTCGATGAGCTGCAAGTGTTCAAAGGCACGTTCACGCCATCGCAGCTCGCGGAGCTGTCGAAGAAGCCATCTTAATTCGAGAACAGCCGCGGGCAGATTCGTCTGCCGCGGCTGCCGAATTGGCTGGGGAAAAGGCTGCCCAGGAAGACGTAGACGATATGCAAAAAGCACTTTATGCAATCTGAGTTAAACCCATGAACAAAAACAAATCTGCACGATGCACTTTTCTACAGAAATATGATCCGTTTACGCCAGAGAATGCATTTAACACAGGCATCCACTGGCTTGATTTTATTTATTCGCCCTACTTATGATACGGTTCAACTTAACCTCTTAAAAGGCGAATTTTATTAACAAGCTATCACAATAAACAGCTCCTGAAGGATAGAGCCGCTTACAAAAATGTATGTATTTTGTCTAAACACTCATCGACTACTCCATCGGGAGCTTTACCAACGATATCAATGCGTTGAGCTCGCCAATCGAGATTTTTGATTTGGTCCGACCGTATGAGTGATTGGACAAACAGAAACAAAACCCGTCGTATCATTAAATGCTTTTGGCGACAACACGATTGCATCATCTCCTACGATCAAATCGACTTCGGTTCCTTGGCGGACCTCAATCATTTCGGCTTTTCGATTTTTTTCCGATATATCCATACCCCATAGTTCAGATGCTTTGCGGTCCAGGTTCAGCATATCATCTCTGAAAAACAAAGAAACCGTTTCTTAGTAAATAGGCATGCGATCGGCCATTTACGAAAGAAACGGTTTTGGGACGTTATGGCGGTTCCAGCTAGTCCGGTTTACTTAATGACGACGTATTCCAAGTTAACCAGCTTGGCGTAGGTTGCGATTTGGTCCGTCGTCAGGTTCAAGGAAACGACGGTATGATGGCCGCCGCCATTCTCGATCCAAGCTTTTACCCCATCCTGGAAGTTCGGCTTCACCGTCCACAGGACACGAGCTACAGGAAGGTTAGGAGCCGGAACCGTCGGTTCGAATGCGGTAACCTCGTTGATCAGCAATTTATAATGAGTGCCGAAGTCAGCCATCGATACGACTACGCCATCGCCGGCTTTGCCGTCGAATACGAGACGCGCCGGATCTTCGCGATCGCCGATTCCGAGCGGGGAAACAATGATTTTCGGCTTGTTGCTTGCCAAGGACGGATCTACCTCGAGCATATGGGATTGCAGAATGGCTTCCTGGCCGGCAGCCATCTCGTAAGTGTAATCCTCCATGAAGCCCGTGTTCTGATGGCGGCTCATCACTTTCAGCAAGCGATCGAGCGCGGCCGTCTTCCAGTCGCCCTCGCCGGCAAAGCCGTAGCCCTGCGCCATCAAGCGTTGGACGGCAAGACCGGGAAGCTGTTTCATGCCATGCAAATCTTCGAAGTTCGACGTGAAGGCATTATAACCTTTCTCGTCGAAGAAACGTTTGAGGGCGATTTCATAGCTTGCTTGGACTCTGACGCTCGCTTCCCAGTCTTCTTTGCTGTTCGTGCCGTAATCGAATTCGTAGAGCTCCGCATATTGACCCATCAAATCATCGATTTCCTGCTCCGTAACGCCATTCACGTATTGCACGAGGTCGCCGATGCCGTAGTAGTCGACGGTCCATCCGAATTGAATTTGGGCCTCGACCTTGTCCCCTTCCGTTACGCCAACATTACGCATGTTGTCGCCGAAACGGGCGACTTTGATGTTGAAGCTTTCGTTATAAGCAACCGCTACGTCCATCCAATCCGCAATTTGCTGCTGCACTGCCGGACGCTCCCAATAGCCCACGACGATTTTATTTTGTTTCTGCAGACGGGCATTGATGAATCCGTACTCGCGGTCGCCGTGAGCAGCTTGGTTCAGGTTCATGAAGTCCATATCGATCGTTGCCCAAGGAATGCTTTCATTGTACTGAGTCGCCAAGTGAAGCAGAGGCTTCTGCAGCATTTTCGTACCGCGAATCCACATTTTTGCAGGCGAGAATGTGTGCATCCACGTGATAACACCAGCTACTTCATCGCGATAGTTGACCTCTTTCATGATGCTTGTAATTTTATCCGCGCTGACGGCCAGGTCTTGCAAGACCAGCGGATAAGGGAGAACACCGCTATTATTCAACGCATCGGTCATCGTTTGCGCGTGAGCTTTTACTTCAGCTAGCGCTTCTTCTCCATACAAATGCTGCGAACCTACGACGAACCAAAATTGTTTAGCTGCTGTTGCTGACATCCCAATCATCCTCTTTTCTGTAATTTGGTGAGGCTATTACTTCTGCCCGTAGTAAGCATCTTTCCCGTGTTTCCGGAGATAGTGCTTATCCAGAATGCCCTGCGGCAGTTCTTTGGCAAAATGGTTCAGTTGCCGCGCGTACAGATTCATTTTGCACACTTCCTCCAGCACGACGCTGTTCACGACCGCCGACTTCACGTCTTTCCCCCAAGTGAAAGGCGCATGTCCCTGAAGTAGGACGGCCGGGATGGCCATGACGTCCAATCCACGCTTTTCGAACGTTTCGATAATAACGTGTCCGGTCTCCGCTTCGTAACCCCGGTCAACCTCCTCTTGGTTCAAGAACCGCGCGCATGGTACAGCGCCATAGAAGGTGTCCGCATGCGTCGTTCCCATGACGGGTACGTCCAGACCCGCTTGCGCCCAGATGGTTGCCCAAGTCGAGTGAGTATGCACGATGCCGCCGATTTGCGGATAATGCTTATACAATACGGCGTGAGTCGCGGTATCGGAGGAAGGTCGCAGATCTCCCTCGACCACATTGCCGTCAAGATCCACGACGACCATATCGCTCGGTTTCATTTTCTCATAGCTGACTCCGCTCGGTTTAATGACGAACAGGCCGCTATCCCGATCGATGGCGCTCGCATTACCCCAAGTGAATTTCACGAGTCCGTGCTTCGGCAAATCCAGATTCGCTTGATATACCTCTTCTTTCAGTTGTTCTAACAACGTTAGTCCCTCCCGTTCTCCAGCAGATGGTCTACAGCGGCCTGTTCGATGGCCAACCCTGCTTGATATCGTTTGATGAATGCTTGGAACCCTTTTACATCCGCTCTATCCGGAGCAATCTCCTGTCCTTCGACATTTTGGAAGACCTTCTGCTCGAGGAAGTCGTCAAGGCTCTCTTCTTGATCCTTGTTGATCATGTACGAGGCGAGAAGCGCCATGCCCCATGCTCCGCCTTCGCCGGCCGTGGACATAACCGAGATCGGTACGTTCAGCGCGCCCGCTAAGATTTTTTGCCCGACGACAGGAGTCTTGAATAAACCGCCATGAGCCAAGATGCTGTCAATCGCTACATTTTCGTTTTCGGTCAAAATGTCCATGCCGAGCTTCAATGCTCCGAAAGCCGTGAATAAATGCGTCCGCATGAAATTCGCCAGCGTAAAGTTGCTTTCAGGCGAGCGAACAAACAACGGCCGGCCTTTGTCGATTCCCGTAATATTCTCGCCCGAGAGATAACCGTAGCTGAGCAAACCGCCGCCATCCGGGTCGGCTTCCAATGCCTTATTCAGCAACACGCTGAACAATTTGCCGGAATCCGCATTGAATCCCATCGCTTCGGAGAATTCACGGAACAGTCCCATCCAGGCGTTAAGATCGCTGGAGCAGTTGTTGGCATGCACCATGCCGACCGGACTGCCGTTCGGCGTCGTGACCATATCGATCTCCGGATAAACCTTGGATAATTCTTTCTCCAGTACAATCATCGCAAAAATCGAAGTGCCCACGGATATATTTCCCGTACGCTTCCTGACGCTATTCGTCGCAACCATGCCTGTGCCGGCATCGCCCTCCGGAGGACAAAGCGTAATACCGGACTGCAGATCCCCTGCCGGGTCCAGAATGCGGGCTCCCGCTTCCGTCAGTTCACCAGCTTGCTCGCCGGAGAGATATACTTTAGGAAGAAGATCCTCAAGCTTCCACGGATAGCCTTTGGCTGCGTTTAATTCATCAAATTGCTTAACCATCATTGGATGGTAATTATGAGTTGCTTCATCAATCGGGAAAATGCCGGAAGCATCGCCGATGCCGATCGCTTTATTTCCGGTCAGAAGCCAGTGGATATATCCCGCCAGCGTCGTTACGTAATCAATGCGAGGCAGATGCTCCTCTTGGTTTAAAATCGCTTGGTACAAATGCGCGATAGTCCAGCGCTCTGGGATATTAAATTGGAACAAGTCGGTTAATTCCCTAGCTGCCGCGCCAGTTGTTGCGTTGCGCCAAGTCCGAAACGGCACCAGCAGCTCACCCGTGCCGTCGAATGCCATATAACCGTGCATCATACCGGAAAACCCGATCGATCCCACGGTTCGGAGGGCGACTCCGTATTTCCGTTCCACTTCCTGCTTCATTTCATGATAAGCGGTTTGGAGGCCTTTAATAATATCCTCCTGGTTGTACGTCCAATATCCGTCTTTCAACAGATTTTCCCACTCATAGCTTCCCGATGCGATGGTCTCGAAACGACGATCAATCAGCACCGCTTTGATCCGCGTAGATCCGAATTCGATCCCTAGCGAAGTTTCACCCTTGGTTATCGCTTCTTTCAAGTCTACATGATTCATAATCACGTATGTCCCCTCTCTGTTCGTGGTAAAAGAAGGCGCTTTCCCTTACTGACAGCCTTAGTATATTTTTTGTACGTACATTTGTCAATATAGTCTAATAGTTATACTAACATAAGTTGCAATGCCCTCCCTATTCGTCTCATCCAATTGTCTTCCTAAGGATAAACATGGAATTTGTACGGTTGAAATCATAAATAAGTATCACTGCATTTGCATTTCACGCCATTCATGCTAGAATGTGTACGTACAACTTTATCGAACAACGATGAAAGAAGTGGATGGCATGAAGCCAAAGTACCAGCTCATTATTGAAGATATTAAAAGTCATATCCTCTCTGGAACGTACAAAGCAGGCGAGAAAATCCCTTCGGAGTCCGCTTTGCAGATGAGCTATAACGTTAGCCGGCAAACGGTTCGAAAAGCCATTCTGGAGTTATCGAACGAGGGGTTCCTGCGAAGCGAGAGGGGATCCGGCACGTACGTCAGCAGCCAGTACCGCTCCAGAACGGGTGCCAAGGCCATGAATAAAACGATCGGCGTCATCACGACCTATATCTCGGATTACATCTTCCCCTCCATTATCCGCGGCATTGAAAGCCGACTAAATGAAGATAACTATTCCTTGCTGTTAGCCAGTACTAATAATGATATCTCCCAGGAAAAAAAGGCGTTGGAAATGATGCTGTCCTACGGCGTGGATGGACTGATTATTGAACCTACCAGAAGCAATGTATTCAACCCCAATATCGCTTACTACCTGTCTTTTAAGGAGCAGGAGGTTCCGTTCGCGATGATCAATGCCTATTATGAAGAGCTGGAAGTTCCTTTCTTCTGTCTCGATGACGTGCAGTCCAGCTATCTCGCAACCCGGGAGTTAATTGCCAAAGGACATACCCAGATCGGCATCATCGCGAAAATGGATGATTTGCAAGGGAAGTATAGAATGAAGGGATTTATCAAGGCTCTTGGGGAAGCCAAATTACGGTTCCAGCAAGAGCATGTGCTTTCTTTCGATACATCGACGAAGTCGGACCTGTCCGCTAACTTGGAAGTGTATCTGAAAGACAATCGGGATGTATTGACTGCGCTTGTATGTTACAACGACGAGGTAGGCTTGGAAGTCGTACATATCTGCAGAAAGCTGGGAATCTCCATTCCGGACGAGCTATCCATCATTGGCCAGGACAATTCATATATCGCCAAAAACGCGAATATCAAACTAACGACGCTGACGCACCCCCAAGAACAAATGGGACGCGACGCAGCGGACTGGGTCATTAAGAATTTACAAGGCAAAAAAGACTTGCCAACCAACACCTACTACCACCCCGTATTAATTGAGGGTGAAACAGTAAAAGCGATCGAAGTGGAATAGTCATGGTATCATGCTGAACCAGACCGAATCACTGGTATCGGCGGTGTTTATGCCGCTGATGCGCAGCGGCGCCCAAATGCTGAGCAGCCTGATCGCCTTTTGCTTTGTATGGTGATGTAACTCTCTTCCATATGCTCATTCATAATGTGGACGGTTACCATAGTTCAACGCTTGAATCGTGATCTGTTTATTCTGCATGTTCCTATCCTTCTTCAACCAAAATTCGCGTCATTTGTGATACGATTCAGCTTAACGGGTCTGAAGACGAAAAAATCAGGACATCCATTTACAGGATGTCCTGATAGCTTCGGATGGCATATCAAGAGCATTATTTTCTTAAGTACTCTTTGCTGCCTTTTAATTCATAACGATGATCCGTTGCGGCTTCCTCAATTTCTTTGAACGCCCAATCATTGACCGAGACGTCAGGGAAAGTTGCAGATGAAACTCCTTCCAGAGGCCCCCGCAAGAATAACCGGTTCAATATGGTAACGGCTTCTTCTCGGGTTAATTTATCGTCCGGACGGAATGTACCGTTGCTTGAACCAATCATGATACCTATCGCGCCAATGCGTTTTATTTGTTCTTCCGCCCAATGGCCTTGGATATCGGTAAATGTTGCATCAGAATCTGCGGCTTTGCAATATTGGCTATAAGATAAATCCTCTTTGCATTGTTTATCCAGCCAGCGAACTGCAATTACAGCCATCTGTGCACGCGTTACATGATCTTTCGGTCCGAAGTTGCCGGTGTCGTAACCCTTCATCACACCCGCAACACGTGCGTATTCGATTTCATTTTTGGCCCACGATTTATCCGTATCCTTATACGCGATCTCATTTGCGCGCGGAATTTGGTTATCCGTCAAATTACGCGACAACATGGCCGCCATTTGATCACGCGTCACGAATTTAAGCGGTCCAAACGTACCATCCACAAAACCATAAATATAGCGAGTGTGCGAGCCAAGCTTAGCCTGAATGGCAAGTGTCATCACTTGACTGGAAATCGCATTTCCTTTTGCATCTTTCACTACCGCTCTTACTTCATACGTTCCTGCAGCTAAACCAGCCGTGATTGAATATGCCCAGTGACCCTTCGAGTCCGATGTAATCGTTGTGATGAGCTTATCGCCTACGTAAAGATCAACTGCTGTCGACGCAGAAGTTTCCCCCGTTACAGTGAAAGCTTCATTTTCCACGAGGTCACCAATAATGCTATCCACTGTGACTTCCAGTGCTGGAGTTGGCGTAACTCCTCCGGAGTTCGTTGGTGCATCGGCGATTTTGAAGAACGTAAATGTACTGAAATGACTGATCATGAACTTCAAGCCGACTGCCGGCCCATTATCGTCAGTAA
This sequence comes from Cohnella suwonensis, assembly GCF_042655365.1. Classification (NCBI taxonomy): domain Bacteria; kingdom Bacillati; phylum Bacillota; class Bacilli; order Caryophanales; family Paenibacillaceae; genus Cohnella; species Cohnella suwonensis. The sequence goes on from NZ_JBHSMH010000007.1 coordinate 147,661, forward strand.
CAACATTTCCATTTGCATCAACGATTACGGCACCGTTTTGGCCCGGTTCAACAACCTGTTTGGTACCATCCGTATGCTCGATATACAAACGCAAAGTATCCACCGCTTGCTTCTTCGTCAGCGTAATGTTTTTGATGGGCAGCGTAATCCATGTATTGACTCCAGAATAGTTCGTTTCAATTTCACGAGGGATGTCGACAACTTCAGCAAGCTTGTTGCTGCCAAGTTTACTCGCCTCATCATTCATTGCAGTGTTTGTACGTTGGATAACAGCCGTTTTTTCCGCATCTGAACGCATCGGCACAATGCGGAAGAATAAATCATTTCCGTCTCCCGTAAGCTGCTGAATATTGGTTTGCAACAGACTAAACGTTCCTTCAGGTGTTTGGACGGTTAAATCGCCCGTGATTTTTTTCAAGGCGCCTGACGTTAATTCAACAGCTTGCTCATCTGCAACGGTTCCACTGGATTGATTATCGAACGTAATCAACACATTCCCGCTTAAATTGGCATTGTCCCCAATCAAAAGCTTGTCCACATACTCGGAGCCGGCTGTACTCGTTAACGTTGTCCGTTTAACCGTATAGTCCGTTAAAGTCGAATTGCCGTTAAGTCCTACGGTATTGTCCGCGGGGCTTGTTGTTTTCGAGGTGAAGTTCGTTCCCTTTACGACAAGCAAGAAGGTACGGTTCACTTCTCTTCCTTCGAACGATAATGTTGCGGTTAAAATAACCGAAATATCTTGTGCCTGACGATAGACACTGACTTCAAATTCGTTATCGGAAGCGTTCTGAGAAACACTTAAAACTTGCGGATTGCTCGATGACCATTGGATCGGAATGGATGGCAGAAGCCGATCAACCGCAAATACCGGCAAGGTTACGCTTTCCCAAATATCCGTTTGTTGAAACCGTACTTGAATTTTCGGCAAAACATCAGCGGTGGGAGAAGGGGCCGCTTCTTGTCCGCCGACGGTTTCCGTTGCATAGTAATCTTCCGCTTCCGGCACATTCGTAAACTTCACGGTTCCGTCCGCTGCCGCAACGGCTGTCTGTACGACGACTCCATCTTTATCGTAAAGCTTGACTGCAGCTCCCGGAGTTGCTCCTGCGATGGTGACTGTCTTCAATCCATCCATACTTCCTGCAATCGACAATTTGTTGGATGGAGTTGCCGTTACGTTCACTTTATTGGACGGCTGGCTCGTTAAGTTCGCGGTCGTCGTTTGCTTTACGTAATAATCTGTTCCGAATGCGACATTCGTGAATTGCGCATAGCCCGATGCATTAGCGGCTAGCGGCGAACCAATCGTTTGCCCATTCTTGTCGTACAGTTGAATCGACGCACTCGGTTGTGCGCTCGTTACGGTGATCGTTTGGGTACCGCCGCCGCTTCCCGCAAGCGATAAGTTATCCAGTACGGCAATCGTCGCTTGTGGAAATACATTGCGATTGTTATATACGTTTGCCGGCAAGGCCCCTAATGATGCTGTCACCGCTTTGCTGCCAGCCGAATCGAAGTTCACCAAGGATAGATCCCATGAAATCGAAATCGCGCTCGTCGAGGTATCATCGTCCAATGTTGCCGCCATGGACGTACTTAAGTGAGATTGAACATCCGCAGCGCTCGTACCTTTGAATACCGTGATCGCAATCGGAGCGAACGATTTGATATTGACGCGAACGGTTGTTGTAACCGCATTGCTGATCGTTTTATCCGCCGCTTTAGCCGTAACGGATAAAAGATCCCCTGCATCTAAATTCCACGGTGTGTCTTCTTCCATTGTAAAGGTCCAATTACCGGATGCGTCGGCAGCTGCGGTTCCCAATGTTGAAACGGCAACCGCCGCGTTCGAATCCGCTGTCCCCGAAATCGTCGTGTCTCCGACATAGACCGGATTCACCATTGGGGCTGCTGTTTGACCTTGTTGTGCTACCGTAACGGTCACTGTCCAGCTTTGCGCAACTTCGTTCTCCGCAGTAACGATGTAAGTCACAGGATTGGAGAAATCATTGGCTGTTGTACCGCTTGTTTGTGAATTATTGCCGATTTTGGCGCTGGCCCCTTCGGACAGCGTGAAGGTTGGCGTCAAATTCGTTACATCCGTTCCTGCCGGCAATTCGATGGTGACGGTATGGTTCGTAGAGTTGACCGTTGCTGCAGTTCCGTTAATGACAAACGTTAAGATGTCATTGCCCGTTTTTAATTGGGCCTGACTTACCGTAATGGTTCCCGAAGCTGTAACGCTTCCGCTGTTCGTTATACCTGCACCCAGATTGGATAATGTGCCTGTGAAAACGTAATTGCCCGCGAGAGTTCCATTATAGGTCGGTGTAGATTCCGCGCTCCATGTTACGTCGACATCTTTCGTCGAACTATCCGATAATGTCACGGTTACTTGGGACGGCAAGTTCGTCTTCGCGGCAGTTAAATCCGTTCCGTATGCCACTGTCCGTGAAACAGGGGCTGCACTGGATACCGTTAGAGAAGGCGCTGCTTCCACTGTAAAAGCTCCGGTTGCAGTCGCTTCATTCCCAAAGTCATCCGCAGCGGTTACTATTATCGAATAGCTACCTAAAGCTAAATCCGCGGAAGGCGTATATGCCCAGTTCCCGCTTCCGTTCGCAGTCAAGTTTTGAATAAATACGACACTGCTCGCGGAATCTTCCACTCTTAGCGATACGGAATTATTCGGTTCCGTCGTTCCTGTAAAAGAGGGCTTCAAATTGGTTATGGTTCCGGTTGGCGTCGTAACGGCAACGGTTGTCGAGCTATCGATTGTTAACTGTTGCGTGGCTGAAGCACCTGTAATCGACGCGGTTACCGTGTAGAGTCCGTCAGTGAAAGCGTCCGGCACTTCCACTTTCCAACGGCCATTGTTCGCGTTCGTTGTATACGTTTTTCCGCCTAATTGAAGCGTAACGGTCGCCCCGTTCGAAGCATTCGTGTTGCCGCGGATGGTTGGACTCGGATCGTTAATCGTTAGCGAAGCGCCATTATCAATCGTAATGACTGCAGCCGATACGGTATGCGTAGTTGTGGCTACAGCTGTATTGTCATAAGCATTCGTCGCAACCGCCGTAAGGGTATGGGAACCCATGGAAAGAGGTTTCTCCAATGCCGGTACCGTCCACTGTCCATCTCCTGCGAGCGCAGCAAAAGCCGTACTCACGCCGTCGACACGAACCTCTACTTTATTTGCTCCGCTAGATGTACCTGAAATGATAGGTTGGGCATCTCCGGCTGTAAGAGCATTAATGGCTACGGTAACAGGTGATACCGTAATGTCCGATCTATAGATCAGTGTTTGCTGAGCGGTTGCGAATGGCGTTTTATTTTGGCCATTCTCAATCCATTCCGCTGTAATATAGTATTTCTTCTCGTTAATAGGACTAGGTAATGCAACGGATGCCAGATTCCAAGTTCCTGATGAATCCGTTGCCGCATAAGACGTTCCTAGTACGTCTTTTGTTTCGCTTACGTATACGTTTATTTTATAATTGTTCCTTGTAACCGTAGATGAGAAGGTTCCGGATAATGCTGGATTAGCCGAACTGGTATATGCAATTGGCCCCCCGTTAATGAATAACGTATCCACACTCGCTGTTACCATAATGTCTTGCTTCGCCGTAACGGTTTTACCCTTATCGCTCAATGTAACGACAGCCTTGTGCACGCCATTTGTACCCGTAACAGCTGTCGGCAATGCGTATGACCATGCGTTATTTGCAATAGCGACATTTTCAGGTGTTCCGCCATTAATCGAGATAGAAGCCGTTCCTGCTGCCAATGTGCTTGTACCTGTCATGATGTTGCTAGCTGTACTATAAGTTTTACTCGACCCGCCATCAATCCCAACGGCCAGTGGCGTTTCATTTAATGGAAGGGCAGAACCTGCGAAATCGACACTTGTCCCGCCGTTTGAAGCGGTGTCCATGTATTCCTTGTTAATCACCGATAAATTCGCCGATCTGGATGTTCCGAAAAATAACCGAAATGAAGATGCGGAAGTCATGCTTGGGTCATTAATCGTCGAAATAATGCTGGTAATCGGCACTTGGAAATCGATGAAATAATGCCCATTTTCCGCAGAAGTAATACGCGTACCAGGCACTGCCGTTCCGGTACCGTCTGTTTCGTAAATTTTATTCACGATAGATCCGTCTGCATTCGCTACGTAAACATAGTCCGTCGTAGTCGATTTACCGTTCAAACCGATTGTTGCTTTATGCTGGCCATTTACAGCCAACTGTACAAGCCATACAGAAGATAAAAATCCTCCTTTACGGTCATACGGTTCACCTTTTACGCGCAATCTGACAAAGAAGTTGTTGGAATCACCCGCAACGTACATCGACGGTAATAATCCAACCCCTTGATCAATTCCACTCGTAATATCGACGTTCGTCGGGTGTTCATCCCCAGCCGGATCATAAACGGCACTGCCATCTAGAAGCGTCGTATAAGGCGAAAACACACTTGGCCATGCTGCCGGAGTTGGCGTTTGAATATCCGCAAATACCAAATTGCTCGGTAAAATCGATAGTAACAATAACATAAGCGCCAATCCGCTCTTCATTAGTTTGCGAATCATCATTTCAAAGCCCCTTAGGTAAATGATAGAGTAGGACAATATTGTATAGGGGGCTTCTAAACAAATTCTGAAAGATATAGGTTAACCGGCACTTGTACTGCTTTCGCCTTATTTATGATACGGTTCAGCGTATCACTCTAACGGCGAATTTAAGGCACCATTATGGTTGCCTCCTCAGTAAACATTATAAGTTCATTACTTTAGGGTATATCCGCCGATCGACGTATCGATCCCAGATTCGCCGCACGAATAAAATCGAAATGAGGACATAAGGGTGGCAGAGAGGCTGCATTTCTTCATTGCGAAGGAATGCAGCCCTACTTGTGTTAATGGTCTCTCAGTCTGTGAATGCTTCGGAATTCCATGGGCGTCATCCCTTCGAGACGCCGGAAACATGAACTGAAATAACTAGCCTGGGAGAAACCCGTCTCCAGCGCGATTAGTTTGACGGATAATGGTGTGGAGGCTAGAAGACGTTTGGCTTGAATCAAACGGGATTCTAACAGAAAATCGGGAAAAGATTTGCCGAACATCTGCCCGAACTTTCGACTGAAGTAATGCGTGCTGTATCCAGCAAGAGCTGCCGCTTGCTCGATGGAAAACGACTGGCCGCTGTGGGCGCGCACGTAATTCGCGACAGAGCGGATCTTATCGGCGGCTAGGTTGATGGGGACGTTCAGCCGATCGGACGTTGTCTGCATCAGGAGCAAGAGCTCATACAACGTGGAGGCCATCCTGTGTTCGTCCTCAATCCGGTATGTCCGCCCGATTGTCAGCATTCTATTGAATAGGTTCTCGATAGTGGACAACTCCGATATAGCGAACAGCCAAGGTTCGTCAAGTCCTTTGCCGTCCAAAAACTCTTCGAGTCGATCTCCGAAGAAATGAACCCAACGGATGCTCCAGGGCTCATAAGAATCCGAGTGATATCTTTGACGCATGCCAGGTCCAAATAAAAAGCCGTGTCCTTTGAATAATTCGTATCGCTTACCTTCTGTGTACAGGTAACCTTTACCGTTAAGCACGATATGCAAATTATAGCAGCGGTCCAAATTGTTCTCCGTCGTACGATACGGACGGTCCACGTTATGTTCGGGATAATCGCTATACCCGCCGATAAAATCCGGAAAGCATAACTGTCTTGGAAATAACGGTTTTGGAAGAAAGATATGTTCCCGCATAACCGCCTCCTGATACGCAATATATTGAAATATCTCTTAAAATTCGATCGTCATACCTGTTGATGATTAAAGTACTTAAGACAATATTTTAATACAAGTCGCACGATTTTGTCATTTATATAATTCCGTTCATCCTCTAAAATGGAGCTGTTGACTTTCTGAAATGATTACTAAATAAGGAGTGACGGACATGCAACAATTGCTCTATGGTGTCGCCTACTACGACGAGTATATGCCACACGAGCGGCTTGACGAAGATATCCGCATGATGAAGGCGGCAGGCATTAACCTCGTCCGTATTGCGGAATCGACATGGAGTACCCATGAGCCACAGAACGGCGTCTTTGACTTCTCAAGCGTTGATCGGGTGCTTGACGCCATGCACGAGGCGGGCATCCATGTCATCGTAGGAACGCCTACCTATGCAGTTCCGACCTGGATGGTCAAGGAGCATCCCGACATCCTTGCAGAGACGCCGAATGGTCCCGGCCGTTATGGCGCCCGGCAAATTATGGACATCGCCAATCCGACGTATCTATTCTTCGCCGAACGTATCATTCGCAAGCTGATTGGGCGCGTCTGCGGGCATCCTGCCGTCATCGGCTACCAGGTTGACAACGAAACAAAGCATTACCATACCAGCGGCCCAAATGTACAGTATCGGTTCGTTAAATACATGAAGGAAAAATTCGGCACGGTGGAGCGGTTAAACCAGGAGTTCGGGCTCGATTATTGGAGCAATCGAATTAACAGCTGGGAGGACTTTCCCTCCGTCGTCGGCACGATCAATGGCAGCTTAGGCGCGGAGTTTGCAAGATTCCAACGGCAGCTCGTCACCGAGTTTCTTGCTTGGCAGGCGTCCATCGTAAACGAGTACAAGCGTCCGGACCAATTCGTCACGCACAATTTCGACTACGGGTGGAAGGACGGCTCGTACGGCGTGCAGCCGGACGTCGATCACTTCTCGGCGGCCGCAGCACTCGACATCGCGGGTGTCGATATTTATCACCCTTCGCAAGACCTGCTGACCGGGAAGGAAATCTCTTACTGTGGCGATTCGGCCCGTTCGCTGAAGGGGATGAACTACTTCGTGCTGGAGACGCAGGCGCAAGCTTTCCCCCATTGGACGCCCTATCCCGGTCAACTGCGTCTTCAGGCGTTCAGCCATCTCGCCTCCGGCGCTAACATGGTCGAATACTGGCATTGGCATTCGATTCACAATTCGATCGAGACGTATTGGAAAGGCTTGTTGAGCCACGACTTTAGCTCGAATCCGACCTATGAAGAAGCGGCGACGATCGGGCGCGACTTCGCGCGGCTATCCCCAAAGCTGATCAACTTGAAGAAGAAAAACCGCGCTGCAGTACTCGTCAGCAACGATGCTTTGACGGCGCTGCATTGGTTCCCGATTCATGGCAGGAAGGTCAGCTACAACGATATCGTCCGTCTGATGTACGATCAGCTGTATGAAATGAACATCGGTTGCGATATTTTGCATCCGGATTCTGATTCATTCGAGCAATATGACTTGATCCTAGTGCCCACGTTGTATGCGGCTTCGGATGAGCTGCTCTCACGTTTGAACCTGTACGTTGAGAACGGCGGTCACATCGTGTACACGTTCAAGAGCGGATTCGCCAACGGACATGTCAAAGTCCGGACCGATGTCCAGCCCGGGTTTATAAGCAAGGTTTGCGGCGTTCAATATAGCCAATTCGTCGAACCCAATTCAGTCTCTCTCAAGGGGGATCTACTCGGGGTAGATGCTGAGCACAGCGGCGTTAACTTCTGGATGGAACTTCTTACACCAACGACGGCTGAAGTGCTTGCGTGGTACGATCATCCGCATTGGGGCGCTTATGCGGCTATCACTGAAAACCATTACGGAAGAGGCACCGCGATTTATATTGGCTGCTTGATAAGTGCCGAGGTTATGGGGAAAGTATTGGAGAGGGTCTGTCGGTCCGCAGGTTTATGGAGCCCCGACCAGGAGCTCCAGTTCCCTCTAATCGTAAAGTCTGGTACGAATAATGCGGGACGAACGGTCCGGTACTATTTCAACTATTCGGAAGAACCGAAGTCCTTCTCCTATCCACACGGGGACGGCATGGAGTTGCTAGCGGACCGGCCCGTTCACAGGGGAGAGCGGATAGAACTGGACCGCTGGTGCTTCGTAATCATTGAAGAAAGCGCGGATACAAAATAAGCAAGTGGAGTTCAATACATTCCGTTATCTCAGCTTTGGATGAAACCCGAATGCCACGCAGGAGGAAACTGCGTGGCATTTTAAGTCTTCGATCACATTGAGCTAAGAAAATTATGGATCTTATCACTCGATATCGTCAGCGGTATCTTTACACTTTCATATCTTCCGGTTGATTGTCAGAGATACGCACGGTAGGGATCCGAAGTTCTACTATTGTGCCGACACCTGCCTCACTGGCGATTTCAATGCCGTAAGTTCCTCCATAATGCAGTCGGATTCTCTCCTGAACATTGCGCAAGCCGAAGCCGCTTCCGGTGGTTTCACTAGAATCCGTTACTGCCGGAATGTTGCGTCGGAAGTTTTCCAACACCTTCTCTGGCATTCCAACTCCGTCATCCTCCACCTGAATGAGCAGGTCGTCCGCCCTTCTGCTGACGCTTATCGTAACGGTACCGCTCTTTTCCTCCTTACAGAGAATTCCGTGGAGAATCGCATTTTCAACCAATGGCTGCAAGATTAGCTTCAACACCATATATTGCAGCAGTTCTTCGTCCAGCTTAAGCACCAGTTTCAACGATCCGTTGAAACGCTTATTCTGAATGGCAAAATAGGCTGAGATCTGCGCGATCTCGTCTTTTAAGCTGACCACGTCGTTTCCCCGGTTCAAGACTAACTTGTAAAAACGGGAGACAGATTCCAGGATCTCCACGATTTCCTTCCCTGAGTTTCGGCGGGCATACCAGTTCATCATATCCAGCGTGTTATACAGAAAATGTGGATTGATCTGAGCCTGAAGCGTACGCAACTCCGCCTCTCGCAGTCGGTTTCCTGCCTCCAGTTGATCATTCATAAGTTCCGAAATCCGTTTGATCATTAAATTATACGTTCGCCCTAGCGTGCCCAACTCATCTCTTCCCAGGTGCCCCTCGAAAGGCACTGGCCTGCCGTTCTGGGTTTCTTTCATGGTAGCAGCTAAGGCTGAAATCCGCCGTGTCATGGAGTAAGAGATAAAGTAAGCAAGAGCCAGCGCAATGAGTCCAACAATGGCTGCCAGCCACGCTACTTGGTTACGAATGATTTGGCTGTCAGCTGCCAAATCACTCTTAGGAATGACTGTAACCATTTGCCAGTCTGTCTGCTCCAGCCATTGGCGCACCATAAATGCTTCTTTGCCGTTCTGTAGAGTAACGGTTTGGATAGGATCATGCGCAGGAGCAGACATTTCGTTGTCTTGCAGGTAAGGAAAATTCATTTCCTTCAGTTTTGATTCGTCGGATGCTGCCGCCAAATGCCCCTGTCGATTCTGAATCCAGGTTACACTGTTGGGAGTTGCATTCGCCTTCTTTAGGATCTCGGAAATGTTCGATTTGGGGAAATCGAAACGAGCCGCCGCTACGATACGCGAATAATCAAAGGGATCTACGATAAACTTGCCCAAAGATAACATCCCGATATTGGGACTCTCATTGCGAGTCAAGGGCGGGGTCTCGTCACCTTGCCAATCGTCGCCAGTGATCCAGACGACTAGGAGACCCTCTTGGGTGAGTCTCTTGAGCCATTTGGCATCGTGTATCTGATCCATATGAAAAAAATTGCGTTGATCGTTGGACGTAATGGTCAAATCATGAACATACACACGGACTCGCGTAAGCGTGGTACCGTCCTCAAGAGCTGCCACATAAGGGAGAAAGCTCTGAAAAAGAACCAATTGTTCATGAAGGCTTGCGGAATCGGTATTATGAGCCAACGCCTCCGTAAACGTTGAATTTTCAATCAGGATATTCGATTTCTCGATGATATTTGAGATTTTCAAGGACAGGAGGGCCGAAGTTTGTTCGAAAGACTGACGAGCTGAATAAATCAGTTTATCCTCCAGCATACGCGAAGCGTTCGAATAGTATATACCTGCCTGCATACCGAGGCATAGAAGCATCAGGAAAAAAAACGACAGCACCAGCTTATGGACCAGTCTGGCGCGGGAAGCCAGTTCGGCAAGCAAGCGAAGAAGGCTGTGAATCATGAGCGAAACCTCATTCTGTATTCTTTGGGCGTGTCCCCAGTAATCTTACGGAATAGTTTGGTGAAGTAGTTCCCATCCCGAATACCGACCATTCCGGCAATTTCCGCAACGGAGAGGCTGCGATTCTGCAATAATTCGCTGGCTTTTTCAATTCGGGTGCGGGTGATGAACGTATTTAGGTTCTCCTCCTTCTTCTCTTTGAACAGGAAGGACAGATAGGCAGGGGCCAGATGAACCCGCTCCGCCAACATCGCGACGGACAAGTCCTCGTCGGCGTAATGCTGCTTGATATAGCGGACTACCTCTTCGACGAAATTCCCCGGGGATCGCGTATCTTCCAGCGCGAGTCTGGCATCCATTAGCTGATGTTGCAAGAACTCGTTGACTTCTTGCAGGGTCTCCATTGAACTAAGAAGTTCCCAAAACAGGAGATTCCCATCTTGCCCGGCATGCGATGGATCGACGCCCCGGCTCTTCGCGAGGTTATTAAGCGCCAATGCCATCAAGGCATAAAATTGTTTCACGGACGTTACTAAATTGGACTGACGCTGCGCTAGCGCTTGCGACAGGGCATTCAGGAAACGTTCCGCTTCTATCCAATCCCTGGCCTCCAACAGGCTGGTCCATTCTTTCAGTATAGGCTGGTCCAACGGATAGGGCTTTCCGTTCTCCGCAAGCCCTTCGTCGAGCAACACGCAATCATATCCTCTGTAGAATGCTTGCTGCAGGACCACAACTGCCGATTGATAGGAATCGTATGCGGAGGCAATGCCTTCAACCGGCCGTCCGACAGCCAGTGCGAAACGTGTCTGTCCAGACAAGCTTACGGATAGGCAATCGCAGAACCGTCTCAGCGTAGCCGGTTGAAGCCGGTAAGCATAAGATCTGTCCTGATATAAGTGAATCACGGTGTACAGGTCGTCTTTTTGCGCGAGTAAATAATGAAAACCATTCGCCTCACTGCAGCATTGCACGTGTTGGGACAATCGTTCCTCCCATTCCTCTGGTTTCGGATCTCCAGCTCGATCAGATACTTTCAACAGCACCGTTACGAGATGACTTGCATCGTCAAGCGGGACATCCGCAGCTTGCGCTTGTTCCCTTAGCTGAACAGGCTCCTTCGGCCGGGTCATAGAGAGGCACAACGCCTTCCGGAGCGCTGTCAGGCGATTCGCTTCATTCCGTCTCCTTGCCTTGACCTCTCTGCAAAGATCAACCGCCGATCGAACGGCTTCCTCCAACTCCTGTATGATAATTGGTTTTTCTACATAGCTGACCGCCTTCAATTGGATGGCCGCCTTTAGATAGTGTTTGTCGGAGTATCCGCTCATAAAGATGATCGCGCAATCCGGAAAGAGTTCTTGAATCCCAATGGCCATGTCAATTCCGTTCATCCGCGGCATTCGAACGTCTGCCAGAACGATGTCAGGCCTCCACTCCCGAGCCTTGAACAGTCCATTCACGCCGTCATCCGCATAGGCTACTGCGCTTACACCTAATTCTTCAAGGTTGAGGTTTTCTGTAATTCCTTCTCTGGTGATCACTTCATCATCAACGATGAGCATTCTACACATAACGACCCTCCCGCATAATTCCCAATCTATTTCTATATGTAACATGAAGACGGTTGGTTTCAAAGCTGACGCAATGCGGATTTCCTGTATTTCTAAGAATTTTACTATGATCTAAAAACTTTACTAGAGCCCGGTAATAACGATCGTGCTATCTTTTGGGATATACAACGGAAGGAGAACGACAGTGGAGAATCGGAATAGATGGCAGAAATGGTGGAACTACCGATATTTGATTCTGATGCTTGCGCCGGGAATCGCGTTTTACTTTATCTTCTGTTATGTGCCTATGGTTGGGGCAGTTATTGCATTCAAGCGGTATGACTACGCGGGAGGCTTTATGGGCAGTCCATGGGTCGGTTTGGAAAATTTCCGTTTCCTGTTTATCAACGATCAAATCTGGAACGCCCTTCGCAACACCGTTCTCTACAATTTGGTCTTTATTGCTTCCGGTCTTGTACTTCAAGTCTCGGCGGCCATTGCCATCTCGGAGGTCGCAGGGAAGTGGTTCAAGAAGTTGAGCCAGTCAGCCATGTTCCTGCCGTATTTTATCTCTTGGGTCGTCGTCGGCGCCTTTGTCTACAATTTATTCAATCCTGACTATGGCTTTTTCAACACGATGCGGAAGGCGTTTGGCATGGATCCGGTGGACATCTTCGATAAGCCCATGTACTGGGTAGGGATCATCATCTTCTTTTACGCATGGAAGGCATTGGGATATGGGATGATTCTATACCTGGCGGCAATTGCCGGCATCGATCAGGAAATGTATGAAGCTTCCCGGATAGACGGAGCAAACGTTTTTCAGAAAATCTGGTACATTACGCTTCCATGCCTGGTCCCCACCGCGATTATTCTGGTGCTCTTGAATTTGGGCAGCATCTTTCGAGGCGACTTCTCGATGTATTACCAGATTGTCGGCGAGAATGCCTTGGTGTACAGCCATACAGACGTAATCGATACCTTTGTGACACGGGCTTTGCTCAGTTCCCGCGAAATGGGAATGGCGGGTGCAGCGGGATTAGTCCAGTCGGTCCTCTGCTTCGCCATCATTCTGATAGCCAACGCTTCGGTCCGCAGGATCAACCGCGATTATTCCTTATTCTGAACGAAAGGATGCGAAAGAATGCCCGTTTCTAAGGATACGCGATTAATGCGCTTCATCGCTTATACATTCATCGCGCTGCTTTCCGTCTTGTGCCTGTTTCCCTTCATTCTTGTCATATCGGGATCCTTATCCAGCCAGCACTCCATCATTAATTACGGCTATCGGCTCATTCCATCCGAATTTTCACTGGCTGCCTACGACCTCATTTTCTCTCGCCCGAGCGAGATCGCACAAGCATACTTGGTGACAGTCGCAACGACGGTACTGGGTACCTTGACCGCCTTGTTTATAACGGCCATGACAGCCTACGTCCTTGCCCGCAAGGACTTCGCCTGGAGGAACAGGGTGTCGTTCTTCTTCTACTTTACGACGTTATTTAGCGGCGGATTGCTCCCGTGGTACATTCTGATTACCCAATATTTGAGACTGAGCGACACACTTCTTGTACTTATTCTCCCCATTCTCTTGAACGTATTCAATCTGTTGGTCATGAAGAGCTTCATGCAAGCCATTCCGGATGCCATTACCGAATCAGGTAAGCTAGATGGCGCCAACGATATTGTGATCTTTGTACGGTTGATCCTGCCCTTGGCCAAACCTGCGCTTGCATCAATTGGACTATTTATCGCCCTGGGATACTGGAACGACTGGACGATGAGCTTCTTCTTCGTACAGGATAAGGATTTGTATACGCTCCAGTTCTACCTTTATAAGATTGTTGCCGGCGCACAGGCCTTGGCTAAGCTTGTGAATATTCCGGGTAAGGATGTGACCAAACTTCCAACAGAGACGTTAAAGCTGGCAATGACAGTGGTGGCGACAGGACCGATCATTTTGCTATACCCCTTTGCGCAGCGGTACTTCGTGTCGGGACTGACGATTGGGGCGGTCAAGGGATAAACAAGCCCAGGCAACAACGCGAATCGATCTGGATAAGCCCGCGCAAGCGGTTTATCGATAATGATGAAACTATATAAAGACGGAGGTCAAAGAATGAAATTAAAACGCTTCAATTTCAAACCAGCATTGGCTTTACTGGTAGTCGCGATACTGATCATGTCTGGCTGCAGCAATGGAAATTCAACAAAGGAGAATGGCAATTCGCTGTCGGAGCCCACATCTTCATCCGATTCGACCACTTTGGTAAACGGAGTGGATATCTCCAAAGAGCTGGAACTGACGATGTATTTGGTCGGCGATCCCCAACCCGATGCGGAGCTTGTCTACGAAGAGGTCAACAAGAAGCTGAAAAAGGACCTGAACACGACGCTTAAGGTCAAGTACATCCCGTGGGCCGATATGGATAAAAAATACCCTTTGCTGTTCGCATCCGGGGAAGAGTTCGACATGATTTATGCAGGCGACTGGGTAGGGTATTCTGAAAATGCTAACAAGAATGCCTTCAAAGAACTCACTCGGGACATGATCGATAAGTATATGCCTGATTACGTAAAGTATTTGTCCCCGGACGCTTACGATCAAATCAAGGTCAACGGCAAGATTTACATGATCCCCTATCTAAACAAGCAAGTCGTTGGTCATCCACTGTACTTCGTCCGGGGTGATTTGCGCGAGAAATACAATATTCCTCCGGTCCAAACCTTGAACGATTACTTGAACTATATCAAGACGGTGTATACGAACGATAAATCCATCAAAGGTTATGACGGTCGATCGGTCATGGTCGAAGGTCTGATCAACGATAGCCTATACAAGATGCCGCAAAACTTGCATAGGCTGACATCGAACGCTCCGTTGTTCTGGACGAGCCTGGCGAACATGGACGGCAAGGTAGTTTATGCACTGGACGATCCGAATTACATTAATGCGCTGAAGAAGGCTAAGGAATTGGCTGATGCGGGGATGTGGTCTAAGGGCATCCTGTCTCAAAAGACGGAAGGCCCTCAGCTATTCAACGAAGGCAAGGTCTTACTCAACGGAGGTCACATCGAATTCTCAATACAGACGCACACCACGATCATGCAAAATCATCCGGAATGGAAGCTAGAAGTTGTTGATCTGTATCCGGATGTTATCCATGAATCCAGCTCGGCCGCTCGAAGCGGCATGGCCATCAATGCCAGATCGAAAAACGCGGAACGGGCCATGCTGGTACTCAACCTGTTCGGCAGCAACAAGGAGTATTATGACCTGACCACATACGGTATTGCCGGCAAGCACTTCGAGCCTGTCGGAGACAATAGGCTGAAGGTCACGGAGCTTGGAGACAAGAACTTCCCGCCTAAAGCAAATAGTCCTTGGGGCTGGGAGAACAAATCGTTCATGCGTTATGACGTTTCTGTTCCGGATGATCTGATCAATACCGAGACGAGATGGATCAGCGACAACAAATCATCCACAAGCCCGGTCGTTTCCTTCGCCTTCAATGACACCAATGTGCGCAACGAGATGGCCGCAATCAGCAATCTTTATCAATCGTCGGGCATCATTCTCACAACGGGGTTGACTCGCAATTTCGACGCCGATCTTGCCAAGTTCAAGGACGAACTCAAGAAAGCCGGCATCGACAGGGTTAGAGAAGAGCTTCAAAGGCAATTGACCGCCTTTATGCAATCATTCCAGTAAAAGAGGAAATCTGCCGGGGGGGATAAATCCAACCCGGCTCTTATGTTTTGGATGTGCCCTGATCCAAAAGGGGGACGTCAATGTTGAGTATAAGAATAATGGTCTTCAGGAACGGTTATAAGTGCAGGCCTTCTCACGACGGTACTTACGTTATACGGGCAATGGATGGGCTAGTTGGGGTTAAATGGGGAATGCCAATTATTCGCCGTTACTTATGATACGGCTCAGCTTAACGGGTCTATCGGCGAAACTTGAGGATCCCACAGATTCCAGAATTCGTCGTCGAATTTTCGCCCTTCTCGTAATAGGCGATCGCGGGACATTAAAATCAAATACACCGAGGCTGACTCTGTGCAATTTTAACTGTCCGAACGCGATATTTAGAACCTGTTGTATCGTCTGTTGCCCTATGCCAAGTCCTTGAAAGTTTCTTCGACTTGGCCTTGAATAAACTCATCACCAACAGCTACCAAGAGCTTCCCTTCTCTTTCGAGAATAACTAGGTGCTCGGACGGTGGAGCAATCAACTTACGAGGATACCTCTGGTTAGGCACATCACGCAAGCCGAATGAGTTTCCCCATCCCATGTAGTCCACTCCCAATAAACTTGATGAAAAGCGCGTAAGTTATATACTCAATCGCAACGATCATTCAAGAAGCCTTATTTCTTAAGGTAATGACGCCAATCTTCCCCTTAACGTCTATAAAACCGATATAATTTTCCGGGAACTTTTGGTGTTGGTCCCAGGTCAGCGGTTCGCTGTCCAGAATGGTTCCAGCTTCCAATTCCTTAGGGTAGGTAAGCACGATATTTCCTTTGACGTCGATAATGTGGAAACTTCCGTCCGGAGCGTCCCAATCGACGAGCTTCTCATCGGTTACAGGCCCGTCGTATACACGGGAAAGGCCATTCTCGTATTCACCGATTAATGCATACCCGTTTGCAAAAGCAAGATGGCCTGACCTGTCAATATAATAGCTTGTAGTATTTGTCCCTTCTCCCATTCTCAACACCGCAAAACCTGCTTGGTCGAAGACGGAAAGGCTCATTTTCTGATCTGGATTAATCCCATTCTTGGATAACTCTTCTCGGATCATATCGATAGACAATACGATTTCTCCTTGAGCATTGATTACGCCGCTCAGCTTGCCCTTTGTAATCACCGCATATCCATTGTCAAATACTGTAGCGCTATCCCATTGCGGTTCCGAGATAAGTTTCCCTGTTTTATCCAAGTATCCGTATTTTCCATTTTTCTTTACCTTACTGATCCCATTGTGAAACGGTTCCACCTGATCCCACTGCGGCTCCGATATTTCCCGGCCGGCGTCAGATGCAAAGCCGTACTTTCCATTCCGGGCGACAATGAATATTCCTTTCTCAAATGTGAGCCCGTCGATTACGCTTTTGTCAGATGGCAAATCATACTTCAACGGAATGACCAGTTTCCCTCTCCTATCCACAAAACCGACTTTGCGGTTTTTCACAACAGGCGCCATTCCTCCCGAAAACGAGCCGATTTCATCCCACTCGAATTTGCCCAGGTTTTGACCTCTATTGTTGATTAAACCGTACTGTTTGCCGCTCCTGACTTTGTAAACGCCGATATCCGTTTCGACACTGCCAATTCGAATGTCCTCGTTCCACACTACCTCCTTCACATTGGCGATATCGCTGTATTGAAACGGAATAATCACTTTTCCTTTTTGATCGATAACGCCGTATTTCCCGGTTTTCTTGACGACGGCTTGACCGTTGTCGAAATAACCGCTTCCCGCTGACTCATTGCCGAAATATTTATCGGCCCTGATATCATCGTATGCTAACGGGACAATGGTTTGGCCGCCAAGCGTTATGACTCCGTATTTTTTGTTTTTCCCCGCAATAATAAGTCCGCCATTCAACGTCAGTTTCAGATTGGGGGCATCTCTCAAGGCATTAAAGCGAAGGGAGCTATACTGGAAAGGAACGATGATTTTGCCGGTTCTGCTGACGATCCCGTAAACTGCACTCGCCCCCAACCCTTTGTTTGCGGCATACACAACTCCGCTGCGAACATCAACCACTCTCTGTAAATAATCGTAGATCATCGGAATAGTAAACTTGCCCTTGGCGTCAATGACGCCCGCACGCTGTGGTTTGACGATCATCTTGCCGTTGTCGCCTAATTTAATGGTGCCGTACGCGCTAACGATAGCTTCGCCGTTATAGAAGTCGGCTACGAGGACGTCAGACGGCAAAGTGAATACGACACGCCCATTCATACCGACGAATTCATTGGTTGAAGCTGATTTTTTACGTTGGCCCAAAGCGCTCTTGGCATTAACGACAAATATTTTTTCGAACCGAGGTTCAAATACCGTTCTCCCTTGCAAGTCAATCAATCCGTATTGCTTGCCCTGCTGAATTCGATAGAAGTCACCCACGCGCTTAACGGAATCCAGCTTTGCCTCGATGATCGTTTCCCACTCGTATCTGGTATTCGCAACAAGCAAACTGGAATCGGTGTTCGCCCATACATTCGATGAGTTCAACAACAAACATAACAAAAAGAAACAAAGAAGCTTTTTCGACATAAGGGACATCTCCTACTCTGAAAAAAAAGAATTTTTTAGCACGTACTACCCGTTGCGCCGATCCGACCAGCTTCCGCACCGCTCTGTCATATAAAACCTACAGAATTTTTTTCAACTAAACTTCCCATTCCTCTCATACTATTGAAAATACCGTGCGGAGTAAATAAAAAGTTCATCCTCGTCGTTTCCAATAGGCGGATTCGTGCTCTCATATTACAAGAAGACCCCTTTTACGTTTACGAGGAGTCGCTTTTTTGAGATGACCCCTTAAAGCGCGCAGAAGCACGTTTACGCCGACTTTTCCGTCGAGGGTGGTCCATTCCAGACGGTTTTTTTTCAAAAAACTTGACGTTACCTATGATACGGTTCAGCGTATCATAAATGAGGCGAAATTAAAGGGCACCCTCAAGAAGGGTGCCCTAATTCTTCTATCCCTCAAATTAGAAAGATATCTGGAATGTGATATCTAATAGGATCGGATTTTTTCCTTTGGTAGGGCTTCATTACTCCTATACTAACAAGCTCATTTATTGTTAGCTTTTCATTGCCTTTTTTTACACTTCATTTTTGAAACGCTTCGAATAGGTCTTCTTCATAAGCAGGAAACTCTAACATCGCGTTCTCTAGATTTTTGCTTTTATCAAGTGTGCACCATGAAATAACTCTAATTGCTCTGCTTCTTTTCTTGCGGCAGAAGAAAATAGTTTTCATATGCTTCTTGGTACTATCTGGTCATTAGTATCTGCTAAATGGTTTCTTATCCAATTATATGAGAAAGCTGCTTTCCCAGTACATTTTTGCCGAATATATAACCAACTTTAGCTCAAATCAAATACATAAAAAAGCACACTCACGATCCTTCCTGTGCCCATTCGGTCCCGACAAATTTTACATTCGTTAAACGATTTGCGGATTCTCTTCTGTTATAGTAGGAGTCGGTTACGCTTTGTCCCAGAAAACCGCAGCCAAGAAACTTTCGATCTGAAAAGGTGCAAACGATGAGAATGTGGAGTGCCATTCTTCGCGAATTCGCGAATTCCAAATGGGCTTTGACTTGTTTTTTGATAGCAGCAGCATTCTTCATGCTGGATGGGTTTACGATCTCCGGTTCTTCAGTCGTCGCCTTCTCGTGGTGCGGGTGCGTCAGCTTTCCCCTCGTTGGCATCTTGGCGCGAAGGATTGCCCTAACCGGCAGAGGCCATTGGACGGAGAGGCTCGCGATACCGGTGATTTGTTTGATGGGCATCTTGTGGTTGGAAAACTCTCTCTATCCGATCGAAAATACGCTTCTTTGGTTCACGCTCAGCTTTATCGTATCATCACTCGGTTATTTTGCGCTCATTTTCGCCGCCTTGTACAGGAGAAAAACGCGATTCGTTGACGCTGACGGGAAGCTGACGGATGCTTTCTACGTCATCAAGACGCTCTATACCTTCATCGTTTGGATGGCTTCCATCTTCTCGTTGACTGCAGGCGAACTCTCATATTCTCCTCCGTATATTTCCGTTTCGTTCGCGGGTACCCCGATCCTGTTGGCCGTTCTTGCACTCGAAATGTCGCTTCGGCATCGAAATGCGAACGAATATGGGGCTAAAGTTCGTTTTTCCTTCAAGTTCATGAGGGGATGGAGCGCAGCCTGTTTATTGGCGGCGGGTGTATCGGTTATCCTCATTCTTGTGCAGTTTCAACGCCCGGAAGAGATTGCAAATTATGTTCCCGACCACCCCTTGGTTTGGGTAGGATGGGTTAGCTTCATCTTTATCGCCTTGTTTTCGTTCATCGCTTTTCGACCCCGTGCGGGCTTCCGCTGGCTGGCGATCCTTATGATTTACGTGTGGGCTTTCTATGGCCATTTCGCGTTAAACGTAAACTACTCCAGTTCCCCGGAGACTCAAATTTATACGATTATTGCCATACTGCTTCTGTATGTATTGATTATCGCAGCATCGTTGTGGAGAGCCAGGCACGCTTTTCTCGATGGAGACGGCAAAATAAACGGCTATTTCGAGTATCTAAAATCTATAGCTTCCGGCTACGGCTGGATTATGGCTACCGTGGTCGTCCTTATCTTATCGAGGCTTCATCAGTCGACGATGCGGGTAGTCCTCTGGGGAGGCATACCGTTGTCAGTGGCGCCTCTTATTTTAGCGATCTTCGGGATGGAGTATTATTTGCTATGGACAGCCATTTCGAAAAACATGAACAGGCAGGAGAAAGGGGCTTTGGTTTCAAAACCGGGATGGAGGAGGCTCACGCTATGGCTCTGGTCTTCACCGCTTCTGCTGCTTATGGGATTGAATCCCATCGGATTCAAGGTGTTAGGAGGACTGGCACTCGTTTGCAGCGCGGTATTCGTCTACCATACATACAATCTGAAAGACCGCAACAGGTGGAGCTTCCTCATCCTCGGATGGTTCTGGAGCGCGCTCGGCATTTATTTCATAAACGTGCAATTCGACCAAGCCGGAGTGTCGCTGGCGTTAGCGAATTTTTTGACGCTTCCGGTCTATACAGCTTTTCATATGACGGCTATTTGGAGGCAACGTAAAGATTTGGTGAATCAAGGGGGACAGATCGGAGAAGGGTTTCTGCATTATAAGGCGATGGCTGTTTGCGTATCATGGCTCTTCGGGACGGTTGCCTTTATTCTCTATAAAGTGTGGCTCATGTTCGAAGACAGCTCCCCTTTACTCATTGCTTCCATACCTTTGGCGATCGCTCCGATGATCAACGGGCTTTATTTGATGGAGGCGTGGTTTCGAAGCCGTCAGGATCGCATGAAAACGGTTCACAACCGAAATGGCCTGAATTTGAACTGTTAAAGAGTAAGGTGTTTTGAACCATACGAGTTTATTTAGTGCTTCTGCCGGACGTAAGAATATCACACAAATCTGAAATACAGCCAGGCAGGATCGTCATCTAAGCAATGTTATGCTATATGGGCGAAAAATGCGAAAGGAGCTTGCCGCGGCAGCTCCTTTCGTTATTTCATTAGATACCCCACAAATTCGAGCAGCATTCATGTAAAATATCATTAAGAGACTTGCTGGTGCACCAAGTAATGATACATACCCTTTTGGGCTAAAAGCTGCTCATGAGTGCCGGCTTCCGCAATGATCCCTTGATCCAGCACCAGAATGATGTCGGCAGCCCGAATCGTGCTGAGCCGATGAGCGATAATCAGCGTTGTCCGATTTTGTAGCACCGTTTCCATGTTTTGCTGAATGATTCTTTCCGACTCGGTGTCGAGGGCGCTTGTCGCTTCGTCGAATATGAGGATCCTCGGATTATGCAGGAGGGCTCGGGCAATGACGATCCTTTGGCGCTGGCCGCCGGACAGTCGTATTCCCCCTTCGCCGATCATCGTGTCGTATCCGAGAGGCAAGGATTCGATAAACTCATGCGCGCCTGCAAGCTGAGCGGTCCGTTCAACCTCTCCGAAAGCGGCGTCCTCACCGTGCAGCGCGATATTATCCCGTACAGTTCCCCGGAAAATGACAGCTTCCTGCTGCACCATCCCGACCTGCCTGCGAATTGAAGCCGCATGCACGCCTCGAAGCGGGTATCCGTCGATATAGATCGACCCGCTCGTTGGCTCGAGCAGCTTTAACAACAGCTGCGCGATCGTCGACTTCCCCGACCCGCTTCGTCCGACCAACGCGATAGTCTGTCCGGGCTGTATCTCGACATTCAGATTTTGCAAAATCATTTTACCTCCGGAGCTGTAACGAAACGATACATTCTCGAATCGGATATGTCCCCGAAGGCTCGGCAGCTTGCGCATTTGGCTGGGATCGGGATGCTCCATCGTCGACTCATAGACGTCATTCAGCCGCTCCATCGAGATTCGAGCCTCGGAAAGCTCGCCGCTTTGCTGGGAAATCGCCTCCAAGGCATAGAGGAAAGAAGTGAACAATACCGTAAACGCCACCAACTTGCCGATGCTTAGCTCCCCTTCGATCACGAACATAGAACCAAAATAGAGCAAGGCGATGTTGCTTAGCATACGCAATCCTGTCGTGCCGGCATTGATGAGAACGTCCAACCGGTTCCCCTCCAGCCGAAGCAAGAGCTGGCTTTGCAGCTTCTGCATCAGCTTCTGGCGGACTGCGCTTTCCATCGACAGCCCTTTGACAGTCGCGATCGCGCCTACCGCTTCGACGATCTGCGTCTGGGATTCCCCTTCGGCTAGCTGCTGCTTCAGGAAATTACGGCGTAGCTTCGGGAGCAAATAAGCGTAGAACGCCAAATAGATCGGCAGCATGGAAAATGAAATCAAGGCAAGTCCGGGGTGATAATACACCATTAGCGAGCCGTAGGCGATCATGGTCAAACCATCCAGCAGGACTTGTACCGCTTGGTCGGTCAGCAGCTTTCGTATTCTTTCATTCTCGTACACTCTGGTGATGATGTCTCCCGAGGTCCGCTTGATAAAGTAGGTAAAGGGCAGGCTGAACAAATGACGATAAAAGCTTTCCAGCATCGAACGGTCGATGACGTAAGCCAATTTGCCCACCAACGATTGCCGGACTGCGATGCTCAGCATATTAAAGCAGGCCAGCACGAACATGGCGATCAATAGAATATGTAGAAGCGGCAAATCGACATCTTCAAGCACACGATCGAAAATTTGCTGCGACATGACGGGAAAAACCAAAAAGATGAGCTCAATGCTTATCGCAAGGGCAAGCGTGGATGCGATCAATTTTTTATGGGGCTGAAAATAGGCAAAATAGCGGGACCATAAGCTTTCGTGATCGTTGATCGGCAACAGCCGCTCCGTCGGTTTGAGGGTGATGACATAGCCGTTCCAATGCTTGTTAAATTCCTCCAGCGGAATCTCATCGACGAATCCGACGGCCGGGTCGGCCATGATGACTTCATCTTTCTTGACCTCGTACACGATAATAAAATGATTGCCATTCCAATGCGCGATGAAGGGAGTCTGAAGTTCGCTTAGTAGCGCAGTTGTCGTTTTCAAGCCTTGGGCGTCAAAGCCTAACGATTCGGCGGTTTCCGAGAGCGCCAGCATGGAGGCGCCTTCCGCTCCGACGTTGCAGCGTTCCCGCATCCGGTTGACGCTTGCGTCCATGCCGTAATAGCGGGCGATCATTGTCAAGCAGGTGGGACCGCAGTCCATCTCGTTTTGCTGCAGGATGGCCGGATACTTGTTCCGCTTAAGCGACGGCATGCGAAACCTGAAGGGTCTACGAGCCTGCGATGGCGTCGGGTGAAAGAATTCCGACGGTGCAAACTGCGCTTCCGAAGCCGAGGCCGTTTCAACCGATTCGCCGGCGTAGTGCGCCGAAATGCGGCGGATTGACTCCAGGATAACCGGGTATCTGCGGATCAAGTCGTCGAAGTCCGATTTGGCAAGACGGAACACCGTAACCGGCCCCTCCGCACGGATGCTTGCTTTGCGGGGCTCGCCCGTCAACAGGGCCAGCTCTCCGAAGAAGTCTCCGGGATACAGCCGGTTTACAACGGCCGCGCTCGCGCCGATTTCCACCGAAGCGGTTCCCGATTTGACGATATAAAACGCATCCCCGGCTTCCCCCTCCTGGACCAGATACTCCATTGCCTCATACGAATGGATCGTCAAGCGATCCAGCAGCGAGCGGATGGCGGAATGGTCCACGCGGGTGAACACGGTGTTGTTTTTCAAAAAAGAGCGCAGAATGTCCGACGAAATAAAATCCCGAAAATACTTGTCCAACGCCGGATACTCCGCAATGATCCGCTTGAATTGCTGCTGCCCGATCGTCAAAACCTGGAGTTCGGTCGAAGCTCTGACAATCAACTGCGGCGGAGCGACTTCGCTTAACAGAACATGTTCGCCGAAATGCTCCCCCGGCTGCAGCAGCCCCAGGTTCGATTCCTTTCCGTCCGCGGTGAAACCGATCTTTCTGGCCTGTCCGGACACGATCAAATAAAAAGCCTCCGGCAAGCGGTCCCCGCCGACTACCGTTTGCCCCATGCGATACGTTTCTTCTTTCATCTGCTCAGCCAAAAGCCGTTTTTCCCCGGTCGCCAAAACATTGAGCATCGGCACACGATGCAAATACTCCATATATCGTTCTGTCACGGCTCACAGCTCCCACAGAAACTCATGAATGTCCAGTTTATTTTGATAAGCTTCAAATTTATATTCAAACAACCGCTCACGAATGTCTTGCCTGACCTCAGCGTCCAATTCCGCCGGATAGATCGCCTCGACATGAACGAGCAAATAGCCTGTTTTGATTGCAAAAGGCCCCAGAACCCCGCCGCTATTGCCGGCAAACACTCTTGCCGCAACCTCCGGCTCAAGCACGCTCCTGTCGACGAAGCCGGCATAGCCGCCGGACTTCCGCGTAGCGTCATCGATTGAAAATCGCCTGGCCAGCGTATGGAAATCCGCGCCTTCCTCCAATCGAAAGAGCATCTCTTGCGCTTCGCCGTATTCCATGGTCGCAAGCTTCGAAATTTCCGCCCGATCATACTGGAGCTTATTCTCATAGAAATATCGCTCGATTTCGTGCTCGGAAACGATATGATCCGCGATTTTCCTTCGCAGTGTGCGCGGACGGAGGACATCGACGACATCCTCAAGCTTCAGCCCCCGTGAAAACAGCCAAGCATTGGTTTGCTGCACGGTAAACAGACCGCGCGATTTGCGGAATAACGTCAATTCGGTCTGCAGCTCCTCGGTGCCGTCCTTCAAGCCCAACTGCTCCGCCCAGCACTCCAGCGCAAGGCTATCGACGCTTTGTTCCACGACCGGCATCGTATCTCCGACTCTCGCACGCCTAAGCAGCCGACGCAAGGAAAGCTTTTTATCGTTTACGGTGAGTGCATATCGTGCAGCTTGCTCCACTTGAAGTTCCCCTTTTCCTGCCGACATAGAAAAAAAGCTACCGTATTCACGGTTATGCACGAACCGTGTATTTGATAGCTTTTGAACAGCAATTTGAATATATTGGACTGTATTTCGCAAGACACGAGCAGTTAGCGAATACGACCGGCTGCTTTGGATCTCACATCGCCGGGGACGCGGCCCCCTTGGACCGCTTCCATGCGATCCTCGGAAAGATCCTCTTCTAAATCGTTGACTTCGATTTCGCTCTTTTGCTTCTTCGGTTCGATTTCAGCCGTTTTGTTCTCTTCCTTCATCCTTCAAACCTCCAAACTTATTGAATTATGAGCGGCTTAGGCAGTGCGGGTTCTGGCTCTTTTTCTGCCGCCGCCCCAGCCGCCGGGAACATCATCCATATGATCGCTGGTAAGCTCC
This sequence comes from Cohnella suwonensis, assembly GCF_042655365.1. NCBI lineage: Bacteria > Bacillati > Bacillota > Bacilli > Caryophanales > Paenibacillaceae > Cohnella > Cohnella suwonensis. The sequence goes on from NZ_JBHSMH010000007.1 coordinate 172,774, forward strand.
TCTTCCAAATCGGTCAATTCGATTTCTTCGACTTCCGTCTCCAGTTTGATTTCAGCCGTTTTGTTCTCTTCCGTCATTGGGACCAAACCTCCTTCTTCGATAATCTGTATCGCATAAGTTACCCTGTAATCGGACCACGCGTTTTACCTTTTTTGAGTTTTGCTCCGCCTGCCACCTGTTCTAGCTCATGCCCGGAAAGCTCTTGGGAAAGATCCTTCAGTTCAAGCGTTTCGGCATTGTCCGAGTAGTTAGACGATTGTTGCCCGGCTTCTTCAGGCTTCTTGTTCGGATCTGCCATCGGGATCATCTCTCTTTCGAATCACTTGAGTTACGAAAAACTCGGTTTATGTCTCGTACCGCCTGTCACTTTTTCCATTTCCTTCTCGGACGCCTTTTGGGAAAGATCCTCCAGTTTAATCTTCTCGGCATTGTCTGCGCGTGCCTCTTCGGGTTCTTGTCCGGCTGCTTCAGGCGTATGGTTCTGATCTGCCATGGGGTCTCCCTCCTTGTATTTACTTAAAATATACAAGAAAAGTGAGAATCTTGTCATACCCCGTTCGGGGTATTTTCAACCGTGGTGCATCTTACGGATCAAACCGATCACACGTCCCGCCTCGACCGCCTGCATTCGCTTACTGACTTCCAGCTTGCCGAAAATATTCCGAACATGAACCTTCACCGTCTCCACTGCCACGACAAGCCGGGCCGCAATTTCCTTGTTGGAGAGTCCCGCCGCCATAAGCTCCAGCACTTCAAGCTCACGGGCAGTCAGATTTGACTCGGTTAACGGACCGTCCGGCAGATATGATGCCGACGGCCCCCGCTCTCCGGCGGCAGCTAATCGTATCGCATAAAACAGCTGCATCGCTATCATTCGCCATATACCAAGCCGTTCGATAGAGAAAGCATCCGCATACAAGTGATTTTCCAAATAAAGAAAAATCGACCCTTCTTCATCCGTCGTGATCGGACAGCACATGACCGCCCGTATCCCGGTCCGCCTGATATAATCCGTATTCGCTAGGCTTTCGGTCATAGCCGCATCTCCCAAGCAAATCACCGTCTGGTTGGCTGCCGCCGCCTGAATCAACTCCGGGCTGGCTCCTGCGAATTGCTCCAACGGAACAGGTGCCGATTCATAGGACCAGCTAAGATCAGCCGTCAATGTTGCAGCTAAATCCACGGTATAGCGGCCTTGTCGAAAGGTGACCCAACATCCCCGCGACGCACCTGCTTGCTCCAAAAGGAGCAGCATTAGCAGACGAACCCGCTCATGAGGATCACCTACCGACGCAAAGATTTGCGACGCCTTGAACACGGCCGCGAGCTCCAGCATTTGCGTATATCCGCTGTCCGAGAATGGCGTAACCCCGCTCTGCCGGATCGGCCCTGGGCCGATGGCAGCTGCCTCTTCCACCAACTGAGCCGGCATCGGAGCAGCGTCGGGAGGCTGCTGCTGCAGGGTGGTGACTCCCCCGTCCCTCTCAGCATCCGGATTCCCAGCCTTCTTATCGCAAAGACCGAGCTCGAATTCCTTCAGCTCACCCTTACCTTCCAACTGATCTAGGCAGCGCTGCAAATCGGCTTTTAACCCTGCTGCGCTCTGATAGCGGCCATCCGGGGTTTTGGCAAGCAGCTTCGATACGATCGCTGCAATCGGTCTCGGTACACGATGCTTGTCCGACAGCGAAGGGGGCTGCTTAGCGATATGGGCATGAGCCCACTCCAACGGATCCTTGGCCTGAAAGGGAAGTTCCCCCGCCAGCATCTCATAGAACGTGATGCCCAACGAATAGAGGTCCGTTCGTCCATCCAGCTGCCGACGAACCCCTGAGGTCCGCTCGGGCGCCATATAGGGCGGAAATCCTTCCAGCCTCGTCGCGTGTAGGGATTGCCGGATTGGCACCGAGTCGTTGAAGCCCGTCAGGCACACCTTCATCGATTCCAGCACCAACAGAATCGTATCCGGCCGCAGGTTCATGTGCAGCAGCTCTTGCCGGTGCAGCTCCTCCACAATTTCAACAACCTTGATCGCAATCTTCAGGAAATAGATGGGCTCGACCGGACCGGAAGCCATATATTGCCGCAGTACAACCCTGTTGATGACATCAAACAGCAGCACCATGGAGCCCCCCTGCCGCAGCAAAGTGTGCGGCTTCAGCACCCCGTCCATCTGCAGCAAAGAAAGCGTCTCATATTCATGAATCAGCTTAGCATTCTCAATCATAGCCCGCGGCCCGTCTTTCACCATTCTCCACAGCACGACACGGGATAACGATTCTGAATACGCATAGCAGATCCATATATTCTCATCTTCATAAACCAGCTGGAGGTAGCGGTATCCAGGGGTCGTAATCATCATGCCCCTCCTTCAACTCCGTTGTTTCCTTCATTATAGCAGAGGCAAGCCAAGCCGTTGTTCAAACTTGCTTTACGTTTTACTTGGACATTAATGAAGTCATTCCCCTTATGAACTTGCTGATAATTCGCCTCACTTGTGATAAGGTTCACCCCGATTAATCTTAAACGCCAGTACACTTACTCCAGCAGAATACATAACAAGTCGACCTGGTGAGCGAGTCGTTCTGCGAATATATTTCCTATTCATCCAGAATGCAGGACCAAGCCTTTCTTAACAAGATGATGCCGGTTTCCATCTCGGATTCACTAATTCCGCCAAAACCCAAATAGATTTGGGGATACCTAGAGTCATTCCGATTCATCCACATTTTATTGAGATCATAGATCCGAACACCTTCACTAGCAGCCAGTGTTACTAATTCTTCTGCTGTTCGATGCGTTTTGACGCTCACTTGAATGTGGAGCCCTGCACTATGCCCTGTGATGGCAACGCTATTCGCAAAATAGGTATGCATCAATTCTATTAATCGATGATGTTTCTCACGATAATTTTTGCGCATTTTACGAATATGACGATACCAATGCCCTTGTTCGATAAATGATTGCATGGCCCATTGTTCCATACGAGAGGGACTTGATAATAGATGCTCTATGCTCTGCATCTTTCTTAGCATTTCCATGGGCAAAACCATATAATTCATGCGCAATGCAGGCGTAAATGCTTTCGAGAACGTGCCAATATAGATAACCCTTCCTTGACGGTCGAGACTTTGCAAAGAGGGGATCGGTTTACCGAAATAACGAAATTCTCCGTCATAGTCATCTTCAATGATGTAAGCATTTCTTAAGTTCGCCCACGCAAGCAAATATTCTCGTTCGGCGTAGGGTATGACGATGCCGGTAGGAAATTGATGAGAGGGTGTGACATAGACGGTTTGAGCTTCGCTGTTTTCCAATTCTTCTAATGAAATCCCTTTATCGCGAATGGAGATCGGAATCAGCTGATAACCGTTACGTATGAATTGTTCCCGAACGGGTTCAAAACCTGGCTCCTCAAAAGCAACATGTTGAATGCCTGTAAGGAGCTTTGTAAGGATGCCGATACTATATAAAATGCCAGAACCGATTACGATTTGTTCGGGCGTACAGACAACTCCCCTTGCATTTCTTAAGTAGTCGGTCAGAACGCTACGCAGACCATACTCCCCCTGCGGGTCTCCATCCTGACAAATACTTCCCGAATAATTTTCCAGAGCGCTATTAACCGTTTTTCTCCAGGCCCGAATGGGGAACATATCTTTGTCTACACCGGAGGAATTAAAATCAATGACATAGTTCTGCGGTGCGGGAGTCCGGATGGATTGCTGCCGGTCCGCAAGATGATGATCGGAAATGTCGTCTTTCTGTAGGGTGGATCTTATCGCATGCGGATTTACCGCGTAAAGACCGGAACGCGGTTTACTGATCACATACCCCTCGGCCGACAACATTTGATAAGCCGTTTCAATGGGGGTTTTACTTATGTTCAAATGCTGTTGTAACGATCTGACGGAAGGCAGACGCTTACCGTTCGGAATGACGTCGCTTCGAATATGATTACGAATTTGCATATATAACTGCATGTACAGCGGATGATCCGTTTGTTCCGAAAGTAATATATCGAACATAAGACTCCCTCGCATCGTCGTTGTCTTTTTAAAAAATATAAAACTGACCATTTATTAAGGGTCAGTTTTATTCTAAGGTTTATTATAGCCCCCATCAAGTGCCGCATTCGAAAAGAATAATCGATTAGAGGTGAATAAGAGTAAATGATGACGAAAGTAGAATTAAAGGCTTATTTAACCCGAATCGGTATTCCTGATATTCAGGCTCCTACAAAAGATTATTTATTCGAATTGCATAAAGCTCACGTGGAAAACCTTCCATGGGAAACTGTCGATATATTTGCCGGAAAGCCCGCTTCTATAGATTTCGGTGAATCCGTTCAACTTATTTTAAACCGTAGAAGCGGTTATTGTTTTCACCTGAATGGCGCATTTAGCGTGCTTCTCCGTTCATTAGGCTACAAGGTTTCTTTGCATCGAGCCGGAGTTCAACCGCATGGAACCGAGCCGCGAGTTAATTCATTCCACCTTGGGCTAATTGTCAACTTAGCGAATGACCGCCTAGAGGATGAAAGCTGGATTATTGATGTTGGATTAGGTGACATGCCCTATGAGCCGCTTCGACTTCATCCTGGAATTTATAATCAGGCCCCTTTTGTCTATAAAGTAGTAGAATCTAGTGTAGTTATGAATGGTTGGCGCTTAGAGCATGACCCTCTTGGTTCGTTTGCCGGAGTGGATTTTGCTCCTGCCGTTGTCCATGATATTAAAGAGTTTATTCCGAAGCATGATCACTATAGCCGGTCTAAAGATTCACCTTGGATTAACCTGTTTCTAATACAGCATAGGCATGCTACAGGAAGTAATGAACTTAGAGGCTGTATATGGAGTAAACGAGAGATTAGCGGTGTGGAGAAGACGGAGATTAAGAACAAGTCGCAATGGCTTGAAGTCTTAGGAGATATATTTGGCGAGCACCTGGTTAACTATAGCAAGCAAGAACGGGACGAGTTATGGAAGAGGGTACAAATCATTCATGAAGACTGGAAAAAATCAAATGGTTCGTAGTTCCCCTCTAATAAACCGAGTTCCTTGATTTAGAAAAGCTGACCTCAAATTCAATTCTTCGATTTACCGCTATTTGTGATATGGTTCACCGTATCACTCTAACGGCGAAAAGATGCCACCTAAATTACCCTCCATGTTATGTTTATCCATATGCATAATCGTTTTCGCGTAAGAAAGTGTAATCTTATCCTGAGAGCACCGAATGATTGATCCTATACTTTATATTCTTCCCTATTATTCTGAATACATGAGATGGAGCTGATAACCTAGTGGAGCTAAGGCAACTTGAATATTTTGTAGCGGTGTGTGAAGAGCTACATTTCACCAGAGCTGCTGAGAAGCTGCACATTTCTCAACCATCGCTGAGTCAACAAATTCGCATTTTGGAGCACGAAATTGGGCAGCCTTTATTTGACCGAGTCGGCAAAAAAACGATCATTACGGAGTCCGGTAATATTCTACTTAAGTATTGCTATAACGTATTTCATGAGTTGGAACAAGCGAGATCCGCTATTGCAGAGCTGAAGGGGCTGCAGAGGGGCTCCCTAAAGATCGGTGCTCTGCATTCCGTTATGAACGATTTGCTGCCTCCAGCAATCTTAGCTTTTCACCAGAGCTATCCCCAGGTAGAACTCTCTCTGTTCGGATTGCACAACGGAGATATTATCTATAAGCTGCTTCATAATGAGCTGGATCTGGGGATTCTCTTCTATTCAGAAAGCTATGATGAACTGCAGGTCACCTATTTATATGATGTGAAGCTTGCGGTGGTCGTACCAAATGATCATCCATTCGCGGATTATGAGGAGATTAAGCTTGAGCAATTACACGATGTTCCCCTTATTGCACTTCAGGAATCATATTATTTAAGAGAACATATGGATCGGGTATATATGGGAAGCGGTATCGTGCCGCGGATAGTCATGGAAAGCAACACAATCGATTCGATCATAAGTATGGTGGAACATGGAGCAGGTGTATCGATCCTGCCTTTCCCTTATCTTCACTCATTGAAACAGACTAACATTCGTGTTATCCCTTTTGAAGATCCTAATCTGACCCTCCAGATTGGCATGGCTTATCGTCGGAATAAGTATCTTTGCGCCGCAAGTAAGGTATTCATGGAACAAATTAGCGTATCAGCTAAACAGAGAAGTCGACTTTGAACGCATTACCTCGGGACGGTATGTTCCGGGCATTCCTTCAGAGAAGCCTCATGTGTAAGGTACTTTTGGATCAAGCCACAAAAATGAGGATATTCCCCTTGAGCCGTATTCGGTTGAAAATGCATACAACCCAAGCACGGCTCTGCAACAACCAGCTGCCCCTGCTGCTGTAAAATTTGAATGATTGCACCTAAACCAGCCTCAAGTTCCTCTAGTAGTGGTTCCTCTAATGACTGAAATACACGTTCAAGCGTACTTCCCCATTGATTCAGCTTATCTATCGTAGAAGAGCCTTCATTGGTTAATAAAAGATGTGTCACACGACGGTCAATCGAGCTCGGAATTTTGCGAATAAGTCCTTTTTGCACAAGTCCATTCAGAATCTTGACTGCAGTAACATGCGAAGCCCCGATGGCATTAGCGAAATTCCCAACAGTAACCATATCATCCCGTGTGTAATGGATGAAGAGCAAAGCTTGAATTTGTACCGGGGATAAGCCGAAAGCCTCACTCTCTTCTTGATTAATCGACTTTATCGCTTGGGTCAATCGGAACAGAGCCATGCTCAATCTTGCTGATCTACTCTGGTTGCGAAGCGCAGGATCAAAGATCATTTAGAGATCACCTCAAATTCCAATTATACAATGTTTATATTCTCCCTTCACACTTTTCAAGGTTTATAAGAAGGTGATGGAGCATAAGCGTACCCATCACCTCTTTTTTATTGCCTGTTAACCCTTTTTGACATCTTCCAATGAGGCACCGTAGTTGATGTGATAGACAACCCCATCGACTACGATTGCTGGAACAGATTTAACGCCAACCTTCTCGGCATCTGCAATCTTGCTGCGCTGCTCACCTAAATGAACAATTTCCGGTTGGACTTTCTTCTCGTCAAGGAAGTTCAGGAACACTTGCTCCGCTTCCACGCAAACTGGACAACCTGCATGATAAAATACCGCTGTAGACATATGAATCTCTCCCTTATTCCTATTTTGTAGCTTAGCTACATTTATGATTATATTCGTGTCCAACCATTAGAACAATTCCTGATTTCATATGATAACGATAGGTAAAACTTATCGTTCGTCCCTTCCCGCAGTCGATATCTCGGCAATTTGAGTCAGTTGGGAGCATGGGATTCGTCCCAAAGGATGTACCATCCGCGCCAAATTGATTGATTTATTCGCAGTAATGAATCATCCCATGCATATAAAAACCGAGGATAACTTCAAAGAAGTTATCCTCGGTTTTGTGGGCAATGGCGGGGGACTCGCAGTGCTGCCTGAACCTTTTATTAAGCAGTTATCAAGGGATCGATAAGTCAACGTGGGAGAGGCTGGCAAGATTTCTTTGATAAATTTGCATGCTCCGTTTTCTCTTCTTCTCTTTGCCTGCTTGTTCAGTTAAACTAGGCGATACTGGTTTGTGTTTTTCCATGCCAAATCCCACTTTCATCCATTACGATCCGCTTGAGCCGCTTTCAACTCCCAATTATCGACACTCGGGTTTCGAAGGTGACCTCCTGAATAATAGGACGCAGAATACTATCCAATTCAAACAACTGTTCAATATGATACACGCCCTGCGGTAACTCGGAGCGATATACAATATCCGCTACGGAAGCGGCTACCTTGGCCGTAATTTGGGCTTCGTTTCTACCCTGTAAGAAGCACTCGACCCATATGTCCTTTTGATCTTTTTTCCCCCGCGCGTCGATTTTCACGGCATATATGTCCTTTCCGAATCGCATCTTTCCGAATAGTTGAACGGCAGCATAGCGAATTGGCTTTAACTTTAATAATCGGAATATTCCTGTCGCTCTTACCCATGCTATCAATCCGGTAGCCGCAGATGAATCGAAACAAAGACGCGTGGAAACGGACGGTACGCCAAGCGTGCGCGGCAGCACGTGTTGATCCGAAAAATTGAACCGGTATGCTTTTCTATGCCCTAACCGGGCTCCAAAGTCCGTTATTATGCCATCCGTGAAACTTGCAGCCGCGACTTTTCTGCCTTCCTTCACAACATCAAAATTCATGCCGAGATTGTCGACAGTCCATTCAATTGCGGCCTTCCCATGCCGATCTCCCATTCCAAGCATAATGGAGATGTCTATGTTATCCGTTTGATCCATCATATTTTTGGCGTGAAGAGACATCAAGTTCGTCAGCCCCGGCGCAAGCCCAATACTCAAGACTGCCGTTGTGCCGTTCACTCTGGCTTCCGACTGCAATCCTTCTACCTGAGTCAGAAAGGAGTCGTTTGCGGAAACGTCCACATAGCGAATCTTATTTTTGAAGCAGGACCGAACAAAAGCGGTATCCGTTTGATCCAAACACATGATGACAAGCTTGACGCGGTTCGTAAAGTTTGGATCAAACCCTTCCTTAATATTAATTTGTAGAGGCTTGACCCTCCCATCGGTTGTACGGGTGAATTGCTCCGCGCGCTCAAGGCTTCTTCCCGCCGCATAAACCTTGCCTGGATATAATTCACCCAATTCCCTGCATATCGTTTGTCCGACATGACCGTATCCGCCAATGACGACAATGTACTCCTTCATATTTGTTTCCTCTTTTTTCATATAGTATAGTTACTAAACTAAATGGCAAAAAAATAATTATTTTTGCAGAAAATCATTTAATTTTCCAATGCATTTCTCGAATATTTCAATTTCCTGTTGGCTTAACTGAGAACGAAGCTGATCATAAAATCGGATATGCATCTCTTCGTGAGCTTTATAAGCCTCCTTTCCCTTATCGGTAAGTGAAATCAAAATGGCTCTCGAATCATGCGGGTATGACGAACGCGTCACCAATTGTTTCGCCTCCAAACGTACGATAAGCTGCGAAACCGCACCTTTCGTAACGCCTAGGCGGGTAGCAAGCTCATTCATAAGAATGGCTCCCTCGTAACCGATTCCCTCGATCGTATGAATTTCGCTTGGCGTTATAGATCCGGCATTTCCAAAGTTTTGAGGCTGGCGTTCGAGCCGTCTAAGTTGCAGAAACAATCGGCCAAGACTGCGGCTTCCATTATTCATAGCGTTAGGTTGCGATCTATTGTTTTTATCCATATTTATAGTTTAGTATCTAAACTTACTGGTTGTCAAGAAGCCACTCTGTCTGCACTGCTTTATTGCATTCATATGATGTTCTGTATGTCCAGCAATAATATAGAGCAGTGCCCTTGCTGTCACTTGTTTATTGACAACGATACCTGATCTTAGCCAAGCTGATTGTGCGATTGTGCTCAGAAGCGAGATGGTCGCTTGTCTAGCTGCCTGAAAATCTGCGGCCAGCTCCGCAACTGCGCATTCGTTAAAAACACTGTTGTTGACATAGCTATCTTGATCGTAGCCCGAAAGCTCTAAGTGATCTCCACGCGCAACGCTGAGCATCCAGTAACTCATTACACGTTCCGAATCATTAATATGCCCGAGCACTTCTTTAAAACTCCACTTGCCAGGTGCATAGCTCATCTTCGCTTGTTCCTCGGTCAAAGCGTTAAAAAAGTTGACGATGCCATGTTGCTGATCCCGAAGGAACTGCAAAATATCCTGATCGGCTACATTGTTAACGTAATTCGTAAAATACGGATCGAATTCATTCAATTGGGGACGCTGTAGCATATTCTTCATCAACCTCCTTTTCTTGTTGGCAGCTTTAATAGGCTGCTTGATAAGGTTTTGGAATAGGCAGTTGCTCTTGTCCAAGCGTAATCGCCGCATGCGCAGCCCAGTAAGGATCACGAAGCAAAGCCCTTCCGATCGCAACAAAGTCCGCCTCTCCGCTCTGTATAATGGATTCCGCCCGCATTGGATCTTCGAGCAAGCCTACAGCAATGACGGGCACGTTCACCACCTCGCGTATTTGGTGCGCGAAAGTCACTTGATAACCAGGGTAATTCCCTGGTTGTCTAGTCCCGACTGGTCCTTCACCGCCTGTACTTACATGAAACACATCTACGCCTGCCGCCTTATAGGCCGTGGATAGTTGGATGGCATGATCGATATCGTACCCGCCGTCGGCATACTCGACTGCCGATATACGGAAGATGAGCGGCATATCCGCCGGCATCTCTCTTTTCACGGCTTGAATAACTTCTACGCCGAAGCGGCTCAAGTCTTGGCCGTATTGATCCTCTCTCTTGTTCGTAAGAGGCGACTGGAATTGATGGATCAAATACCCGTGAGCGCCATGCAGTTCTATCGTATCGACGCCGGCTTTTACGGCACGTCCCACTGCATCGGCAAATTGCTGTATAATGCCTTGAATCTCTTCTGTCGTAAGAGCTCGCGGCATTCGGTAAGGTGATCCCGGATATTTTAACGCAGACGGAGCGATAGGGGTTGTGACGAACTCCGTCTTGCGTCCCGCATGTGCGATTTGAATGCCGACTTTACCGTGATAAGCATGGATGCCTTCGATGATGCGAGCAAATGCCGGAATTTGCTCGTCCGACCACAAGCCTAGGTCATATTCCGTAATACGGCCGTCAGGATCGATATCCGTCATTTCCATAATGATAAGGCCAGTGCCTCCGATTGCTCGACTGAGATAGTGTATATAGTGCCATTCATTCGGTTTTCCATCTCTTTCCGTAACCGCATACTGACACATAGGTGCCATGACAACGCGGTTTTTTAAGTGCATTCCTTTCATAGCGAAGGAAGAAAACAATTGTCGAGTCATCGTAACAACCTCCATACCAAATGAACTTTGCACAAGTATATCCCTTGTGTTAACATGAATCAAATTAATAATATTAATGATTAGGATGAGTGATAACTCATGAGTTTGGCGAGATTTGAAGTGTTTTCCAACGTTATCGAATTAGGCAGCTTCACGAAAGCGGCGGAGAAGCTGAACATGACGCAATCCGCTGTAAGTCACGCGGTCGCCGGGTTGGAGTCAGAATGGGGAATCACGCTACTGCTGCGGGATCGCAAGAAAGGATTCGCCCTTACGGAAACAGGCCAGCGAATCTTGATTCATATGAGAGAAATTCTAAATCAAATGGAAAATATCAAGCAGGTCGTGGCCTTTGCATCCAATCTAGAAGCAGGCACGATCCGAATTGGAAGCTTCTCAAGCGCAACGGCGTGCGTACTGCCAAAGATCATCTCTAAATTTCAGAAGAAACACCCGAACATCACGTTTACGTTTTTCGAAGGGACTTATGAAGAAATCCTGGAATGGTTTGAGACGGGGGTTATCGACATAGGCGTCGTTGTTCAACAACCGAGTAAGAAGCTGAACGTTCTACCGTTAATTCAAGATCGAATGGTTGTTGCCTTTCCCGAAGGCCATCGATTTCAATACGAGGAGGCAATCGACGTGGCGGATCTCCAAGGAGAACCGTTTATCATGCCCAAAGGCGTATACCAAGTTCATGTCGATGAGATTTTCTCTCAAGCGAACATACAACCTAATGTCCGTTTTGAAGTACAGGACTGTAACACCATTGCAAGTATGGTACAAGAGGGACTGGGTATTACAATCGGTCCAGAATTGTTCCTCAAAGACCAAATCAATATTAGAATCGGACCTCTAACAATACCGAACTGGAGGAGCGTAGCGCTTGCTTTCCCGTCGACGGAATACGTTTCTCCGGCAGTTCAAGCGTTTCTTTCGGTAGCACGGAATGTGTTCCCGGAAAAATAAATCCCACGAATCCAGGCGCTATCGGGGATCATGAATGATAAAGCACCAAATTTCGCCCTACTTATGATACGGTTCACCGTAACATCTCAAAGGCGGAAATCAGGGCGCCCGCTTTGGGTGCCCCGTTGTTGGAACAGGTTAGCCGCGGCGAATCGCCATAGGCGTTGTATATCACGTGATAGACGAGAAGTTACCCGCTTATAAAGTTGATGTCGTAGTTGTTGAGCGGATGATTGGCAATGCTGGCACTGGCGAAAAGGATATTGGGATGCAAAACTGCTGCGTTAGCCGTTGGGCCGCCCTTGCTCCTGTAACAAGAGACACCTTCGCCATAAACAGGAGGGATCGTGAAGCTTGGAGTCCGGCGCTTTCTTTGATAGTCCAATTCCCAGAAACCAACGGTAGCCTGCATTGAGATTAATCTCTTGCTCAAGTTGACGTTCCGAACGAATCCTTGCTGCGCTCCAATTGAATACGAATTCCCTCACGGTCAATCTGTATCCAATATTCTACGATTCTCTCATTTTCAACACGATAGACAGCGCTTGCGATCTCTACGACTGGTTTATTAGTTGGCCCAAAACCACCTACTTCTCCGATATGAACTCCAGATTGTTTCCAACGTACATAAACCCGATCATCTTGCACTAAGAACTCTGTTATCGTTAAACTGAAAGATCCATAGATCCCTATCATTTCACGAACATGATCCGCGTAATTGGCCGGTGACCGTTCGACAGCCACCTCGTTCTCCGAAGTAAGCTGATGTGCCAGAACACGCTCCGCCATCAAATTATGCACCGCATCTGGATCTCGGCCAGAACGAACCTTCTCAAAAAATTGTCTCACTACATCTTCTACTGTCATCGTGATCACCCCGTTTTTTTGAGTTTCCCCTTTGATCTGAAAGCCATCATCCCCCTGACTACCTAAGCAACGACAATATTCCCTCTATGGAGCGATCGACGAATACCTGTTCGGGACGGGACTTCAAAATCACGGTCAATCCTATTAATGATACGACTAACGTCTGCGCCAAACACTTCGCTTCAATGTCAACCTTCAGCTCGCCCGAGCGCCGACCGCGTTCGATCGTTTCTTGAAAGATCGCCGAAAGGTACATTTGATGTTCCCTTGTCAGAACCTCGAACTTCTCATCATGGGGGGCCAACTCCACCATGGTATTGATACAGAAACAACCCCTGTTCGGATTGTTCCCGTGTTCTTTTGCCGTTATCTCTTCGAATAATGCACGAAATACTTCCTTGACGGAAGTAGAGCTTTGCAGGATTGAACGAATATTGGCGATATGAGTGCCAGTATATTTCCTCAATGCCGCTTCGAACAACCCCTTCTTATCCCCGTAAGCGGCATACAAGCTCGGTCGCTGAATGCCCATTCGAGCTGTCAACTCGCTTAAAGAGGTTGCTTCGAACCCCCTTTCCCAAAATAGCCTCATAGCCGCGTCCAATGCCTTATTTTCATCAAACTCACGTTGTCGAGCCATAGTTCTCCCGCTTTCCATATCGATAGGTATATTATTATACTAAAATAAATCATCAAATCCGTCAACTTTATGCATCTATAGTGTATGAATCCTTGACACCATCCCTCTTTTCAAGATAAATTAATCATGCAACATTATGTACTGTTTGGTATTTTATTTGTCAATCGCTTAACGAAGAAAGGAGCTAATGACCCTGGAGAAGTTTGTTGAACGTACAAAAACCTTTGCTATGTCTCGCCCTATGATCTTATTATTCGCCATCTCCTGCGGTTTGTCCGTAGCTAACATCTATTACGCACAGCCATTGCTTGACGCAATCGCAAACGAATTCGCTATCCCTCATTCCCTCGTCGGTCTTGTGGTAACGGTTACTCAAATATGCTATGCGCTTGGGCTGCTGCTGTTGGTGCCTCTTGGCGATATCTTCAATCGACGCCGTTTAATTTCTGGACAAATGCTTCTATCAGTGGCGGCTTTAATTATGGTCGGCTTCGCACCTTCGAGTACCATAGTGTTCATTGGCATTGCCGGGGTCGGACTGCTCGCGGTCGTGGCGCAGACGCTCGTCGCGTTCGCTGCGACGCTGGCAGCTTCGGACGAGCAAGGGCGAGTCGTTGGTCTTGTCACTAGCGGAATCGTCATCGGCATTCTGCTCGCTCGATCTCTAGCAGGCGTGCTAACGGATTTAGCCGGTTGGCGTTCAGTCTATCTGGTCTCCGCGGGTTTAACGTTCGTCATGGCGGGAGCCCTGTTTCACGTGCTGCCTTCCGAGGAGCGACGAAGGAAACCCTTGTCCTACCTCAAGCTCCTTCGTTCTATTCTAACTTTATTCCAAGAAGAACCGATTCTGCGTGTACGTTCCGCTCTGGCGTTCCTGATTTTTACCGATTTCAGTATCTTATGGACTTCCCTCGTGTTGCCTCTAAGCACTCCGCCGTTCTCCCTATCGCATACCGCTGTAGGGGCCTTCGGCCTAGCCGGAGTTGCCGGTGCCCTTGCGGCAACGCGGGCTGGCCGACTTGCCGACCATGGGATGGGGCAGAAGACGACCGGTGCTGCATTGATCCTGCTGCTGGTGTCCTGGTGGCCGATTAGCTTAATCGGACATTCGCTTCTGGCTTTAATCGTTGGCATTGTCCTGCTTGATCTGGCGATACAAGCCGTGCACGTCACTAACCAAAGCATGATCCTGACTATTCGCCCGGAGGCGCGAAGCAGACTCACCGGAAGCTATATGATGTTCTATTCCTTCGGCAGCGCCAGCGGGTCCATCGCATCTACCGCGATCTATGAACAAGCGGGATGGAATGGAGTCTGCTTATTGGGCGCCAGCATCAGTGCCCTGACCCTTCTATTCTGGTGGTTGACCCGCGGCTATCAGCCGAGTTTAATTCAAGAAAACCGGCGTGTACCAAATCGTGAAGCAGAACACTCCTGAACAACAATTACCGGGTCATTCCTCTCACTAATACTCGTATTTTTCGCCCTACTTTGTGATACGGTTCACCTTAACGGTCATAACGGCGAAAAATTCGAAAGGAGCTGGCGGTGACCAACTCCTTCTAAGCGTCCGTTTTCAAAAAGCCTCTATAAACTCACCATAACGTTCATAACGGCGAAAATGCGACGAACTCGTGAAGCCGCATTCCGAGACGATCTTTGAAACAGAGAGTGTGGTCATGGACAGCTTTTCTTTAGCGGCTTCTATGCGCTTGAGTTGAATGTAACGGGAAGGCGAATCCCCGATGGCGGCTTTAAATTTGTGACGGAAGTGTATCATCAAGGAGTCGAGGAAATGAAACCAATCGGCGTTCACGTGTGTACGATTGAAGGGCGTTCGTATAAAGAAAGGTGTTTCCCATATCCAACACGTTAATGCCTATCGTCAGCGGTTAAAGAAATGGATGGAACGCGTTAATGGCGTTGCTACGAAGTATATAGATAACTATTTGTTTTGGTTTCGTTTTTTAGAATTGCACAAGCAATTGGTCAAGAAACTGCGGAGAAAAACAATGGTGTTGGAGGCTTGTAAGCAAGTGAATTTTATAACAACAGCAACATTACGGGCATAAAAAAACCAGTTGATTGAGAGCAACTGGTTCAATAAAGGTTTTATATTGGATATTCATTCAACCAAATTAATGCTTGTTCATAATTATCAAAAAATTTTAAGGATTCTTTTGTATTGGATTGTTGTAAATAACTCATTATCTCTCCTTCTTCAAGGAGAAACGCAATTGCCTTACTGTGATTCAAAATGGTTTCATTGAAGAACTTATCTTTCCATGCTTTTTGAACGGAAAAATGATCTGGCGTGTATCCTTTTCTATCCACCAACAATTTGTATTTCCGACCCTCGGAAATGAATTGCTGACAAACCTGCTCGAAGCCATTAAACCATTCACTAACATCATCTGTTTTAATCTTGCCGATTAGACGGGTAACAATTAAATCTCCTGAAACTGTTGTGCTGATATTCTGTCTACTCAACTTGGAATCATCTCCCTTAACATTATTTACGAAACGCGTTCAATCTGGTCCACATGGCGTCGAACGCCGCATCTTCAAGCTTAAAAAATACATCGGCAGGAACATATCGGACATAACCGTCCTCATGCAACTCCAATCGAACCTCGCTTTGGTCCTTGAGTTTGAGCAGTACGAACTTTCGGGATTGACCGCCTTGATCGTATATTCCCTGCTTGAACAGCTTCTCCGCTGCAATTGGCTTGGCGGTGCTTAAGGCCTTGAGGAAATTGTCAAGCGTTGCGTCCACGGCGAGCTCGTGTCGCTGATTTTGGCTGTTGTTCCAGCTGTCGTAGGTTTCCCAGCTCGCAGATTGCACGTTCCCTACAATATTGAGCTTCCCGAGCAGATCCACTCCGCTCGAAATCCTGATCCCGTTCAGACATTCATAATATTCCGTCACGATTCGTCCGTCAAAAATCTGATACGTCATGATGCGAAAATCGCTGTCATAACCCTGAACCGTGTACACATCCAGTTCTCCAACGGTAGAGGCCAGCTCCTCGGCATACTCCGACTGACTGCTCCATTCGTCAATATTGGCTTTGGTCCGGCCGATCTTCTCCCCCAGCACGGCTTCGGCCGCTTCCGGCGGGATTCGCGTCGACGTCTGGGTGTAGATCCTCCCTTGATAGACGATTAACCCGATCATTTGCATCATGGCGTTTGTTTTCTCGGGAAGCTCAAGCTTCGGGATGAACACCGACCCGTCAGCGACCGTTTGCCCGGGGGGCTGGGTGGCAATGGGATTAGAACCTCCGTCCAAACCGGAAAACGTGATAATTCCTGCGCACGCGACAACGGCCAAGCCGACAGCTGCCGACACCATGGCTCTCCGTTTAAGTCCCGATGCTTTGGAGCGACCATACTCCGACAAGTTCCGGGCCAAACGCTGCTCGTAGTGCGCGTCCGGCTCTATTTTACCAAACGCCCGTTTATAGTCTTCTTTGTTCATCGTCCATCCTCCAATTCCATTTTCAGCATCTCTCGCCCGCGCCGCAGCCGCATCTTGACGGCAGATTCGCTGATTCGAAGCGCTTCGGCGATTTGTTTGACGGAATAATCCTCATAGTAAAATAAATGAATCGCCGCTTTGTACTTGAACGGCAGCCGAAGCACGCTTTCCAAAAGTTCCGCATCTGTTGCGGAATCGCAGTACGTTTCGATCCTCTCTATATGGATCACGCGTCTGCGCCACAAATATCCGGTCATGTTTTTGCAAATATTGATGAGTACCCGAATCACCCAGGCCTTTTCATGCTCCGGATCGCCGAAAGCCGGCGCCTTATATACCAGCTTGATAAAAGCTTCCTGAACCGCTTCTTCCGCGTCGCTTCTGTTGCCCAGATGAACCATGGAAATCTTGAACAGCATGCCTCCATATTGGATGTACTTGCGAGAAAAGTCGCCGTTCGGCAGCGTTTCGGTCTGCATGTGTCTTTATCCCCTCCTTTCACCTCTAACACAATCTTCAGGATGGATCGGTCACATCCATGTGTTTATTCATATAGAAACCCGACGAGGCCGCCTGAGGAATGATTCGTACCTCAGACGGCCTCGCAAGCTGAGCCCTTAACGTTTAATTGGAGTCTTCGAGCTTTGTCCAACGAATGATTCTCCCGCTTATCCCGCCTAAAGTGGAATACGTGATGACTCGTTTTGGCGAAACATTGATGGAACCTTTGAATGAATACAATGGCGCATAAATTTTCGGCCGGCAACTGCCGCTTGCGTCTTCCTTTGAATGCTTAGATGGCGAATTTGGAAATCAACTGATTCATCTCTTTCGACATATCGTTTAGCCGGTTAGTGGATTCAGCCATTTCCACGAGCTGCTGCAGTTGACTGGAAGCTCCCGCTGCCATTTCATCCGCTCCCGCCGCCGTAACCTTGGCGATGTTGGACAATGCCATCACACCTGCCGTAACCTCCTGTGAGCTAGCCGACATTTGTTCGGTTACAGCCGACATGTCCTCCGTTTGAGCGGAAACCCTCTGAATGACCTCCAAGATGCGAAGAAAGGTTTCGTGCGTTTCTTCTGAAATTCGTTTTCCCTTCTCCACTTCTTGAATCCCTTCTCTCATCGAATCCACCGTGTTACCCGTTTCCTGATGAATACGTGATATGATCTCGGTCACCTGTCCGGCAGAACGAGCAGACTGTTCCGCCAATTTTCTAACCTCTGATGCCACAACCGCAAAACCTTGGCCATGTTCCCCGGCGCGGGCGGCTTCTATCGCTGCGTTCAAGGCAATCAAATTCGTTTGTGTAGAGATGTCGGAGATATCTTTGACGATACCGCCGATTTGTTCGTAATGTTCCTTGAGCTGATTGACCCTGCCGGAGAAACGATGGACCGAATGGCTGATACCGTCCATTTGGCTCACCAGTTTCTGAATCGATTCCTTTCCGTCCATCGCCTCTTCCTTCATGACTGATGCAGCTTCCGATACCGTAAAGGCCGTCTCGGCAATATTTTGAATTCCTTTCGCCATTTCCTCCATCGCTTTCGCACTTTCGGAGGCCGACTGATCTTGGGTTTGCGCTCCGTTCGCCACCTCATGGATGATTCCGGCACTCTGCTCGAGCCCTTGAATATTTCGGTTCACGTTTTCCGCCAACTCACGCGAAGACAGGCCGGCTAGCTCCGCCTTCTGCTGCACGCCGGCAATCATGCTCCGCAGTTCTCCGACCATATCCGAAAATTGCCGATTGAGCTCACCAAAATCGTCTCGCCGCTCCGTTTTCAGTTCGATATCCAAATACCCCTGGCTGACCCGTTTAATAGCCGCAAACAAGTCCCGCACGGGCGCCAGCGTCCTTTTGGTGAATAAATATTGGAACAGCATGATGACAAGCAATGAAATCAGGAGCACCGGCAAAGACATCGTCCAAATCTTGGTCGCATTCTCGTTAATAATGCTTGCATGGATATCCATTCCCAGTACCGCAATGATTTGGCCCTGACCGTTCATGACCGGTTGAATAATACTGATCCAAGTCCCGTAATCATCTTGATAAACGGGGGTCCTGGCCACTTGCTTCGTTTCGTTGACGGCGTTGATGGCTTGCTGCACTTCCGCCGGATTCTCATAATACTCCCCCGGCTTTAAGCCCGCTTCGAGAAGATGCTTCGGCATGGCGACAATCCGTTGTTTCCCGTCGTAGAAAGTTGAAGAGAACAGATAAGCCTGGGCCACATTCTTGTTGTGATCGGATACTGCCGTCAATTCCTCCGTCAACCGCTGAAGAGGAGGGCTGTTCGGCTCGGGCTTGGAAATCGCCGATTCAACATCTTCTGGCTTCAGGAGGCTCAACACCATCGACGATACGCCTGTGGATTGTTGATACAAAGAGTCCGTCGTCAATTTCTTCTGAATCGTTACGCCGGCCACAGTAAGCGTTAACCCGGTGATTAAAATGCCCAAAAAAGCGGATGTTAAATTTTTCATAAAGAAAGTCAAGCGTATCGAACGAATCATCGGATAGTCCCCCTCATCCATACCGTCAAACGCAAAATTACGATGAACCATGATTGTCGAAACTCATCATGATTCACCGTATTTCCCGGCAACGGTCGTTATTTGATCGTGTATCCCCCGTCTACAAGAAGGCCTGCCCCGGTGATGGCGCTTGCTTCCTCGGAGGCAAGAAACAATGCCGCATTCGCGATTTCGACAGGTTGTATCGTCCGTCCGATCGGATGAATGTCCCGAATGTTCTTCAGCACTTCCGCACTACCGCCGAACAGCTCGGCATGACGGTCGTTGAAGGTCGTGTCCACCCATCCCGGACAAATGCAATTGACGCGGATGTTGTCTTGGGCAAAGTCAAGCGCCATCGCTTTGGATAACATCAGGATCGCGCCTTTGGAGGAGACGTACGCCGCAAGCCTCGGTTCCGCCACATAGCTGTTTGCCGACCCGAGGTTGACGATCGCCCCCCCGCCGCCCGCCAACATCGCGGGCACAACCGCCCGGGACATCAGGAACATGGACTTGACATTCACCTCGTAAGTACGATCCCACAATTCCTCCGACAGCTCGAGGATGGAGCCCGGAATATTAATGGCCGCGTTGTTGACCAGAATGTCCACCTTCCCAAACTTCTCGAGCGTAAAGCTAACCAACCCTTCCACGGAATCGTTCTTGGATACGTCCGCGCGATAGTAGAACACGTTTGCACCGGCTTCGCTTAACTGCCTCGAAGCCTCTTCCCCCTCTACCGAGAGGTCGGCCATGACGACCGAGCATCCTTCTTCTGCGAAACGCTTGGAAATATGGTAACCGATTCCTCGCGCCGCACCGGTGACGATGGCTGTTTTCCCCGATAATCTCATGGTGGCTCCTCCTCGATTTGTCTACTAAACCTCTCCCAGTACCGGTGGTACTTCCTTATATCCCTTCGATTTGATCGCACCGAATACGATGCCGATTGCGAGCCAGGTGAAGCCGATTACGTACGTCGTCCGATCGAAACCGCTCCAGATGAACGCGATGACCGCGAAGCCGATCAACGGCGAGATCAGATACCGGAAGAAACCTTTCAGACTGCGCTCCTTCTTCTTAAGAAAGAAGTGCGAGACGACCGACAGATTCAACAGCATGTATGTCGTCATGGCCCCGAAGTTTACGAGCTTCGCCAGAAAATCGAGCGACAGGAATAAGGCGACTAATACCGATGCCAGTCCTACGAAAATCGTGGCGTTTGCAGGCGTTTTGTACTTGGAGTGGACTTTCGACAAGATTCCGGAGAACGGAAGCAGCTTGTCCCGGCTCATCGAGAAGATAACGCGGGAGATGGCCGATTGAACCGTAAGCGCGTTGGCGATCCCTACCGCGAGGACTCCGATCAGGATGAAGGCGTAATAAAGTCCGTCGCCTCCCACTTCCCGGATAATGTCGAAGTAGCCCATTCCCGGATCGAGGTCCTCATAATTGGGATGCGCCAAGGAAGCCATGTACGATTGGCCCAGGAAGAGCAAACCGATCAGGCAGAGACTGGCGACGACGGACGGACCGACCGTCCGGGTCGGATTCTTGGTCTCTTCGGAGAGGGTGCTGATTGCGTCGAAGCCGATAAATCCGAGCACCGCGATAGAAGCGGCGGAAGCGATGAATTGCAGGTCGATCTTTCCCGGCTGATAGAACGGCGTGAGCGAGAAGCCGCCTATCCCGTGCCCATCCATGAGCACGTACTTCAGTCCGCATATGATGAAGATGGCGATCAAGCCCAGCTGACAGAACAGAAACAGGTAGCTGGCCCACCTAGTCAAAGAAATTCCACGCGCATTAACGAATGTAATGATGAAGGCGAAGAGCAAAATGATAAGCAGTGCCGGAACTCCCGGAAAGACGGCGGAAAGCCAGAGGTTGGAGAAGGCGATCAGCATGCCGGGAATAATCAGGTAGTCCATAATAATGATCCAGCCAGTCAGGAAACCTACGTGCGGATTCAGACCGCGCTGCACGAAGGAGTAAGCGGAGCCGGCAATGGGAAATTCCCGGCTCATCGAGCTGTAGCTGTACGCCGTGAATACCATGGCGATGACGCCGACCAGATAGACGAGAGGAGCCATGCCGAAGCTCTCGCTCGCCGCCACGGCGTATACCTGCGTCGGAGCAATCGGGAGCATCGTGATGAGACCGAAAATAACCAGATCTTTAAAGGTCAGGGTTCTCTTCAATTCCTGCGCATAACCTGTCTTGGCCTCATCCGGATTGGACACTGCTTGCGGATCAATCACCTTTGACATCATGATTACCTCACCTTCGTTTATGTTGCGGACATGCGTCTCGCTTCACCCGGAGGCGAATGTCCGGACTAACCGCATCAGGAACGGCGATTCCGAATCCGGGGGGTTAATGGGCGCTCGTCTTTCTGCGGCTGAGAGAGTGCAGCCCGTTCTGAACGAATGTGCTCCTCACGTTCTTCATCCGCATGATTCTATCTTCTGCCAGACGATCGGCCGCAACATAGGAGGGAATTCGTTCCCTTCTCGAAATCTCGAATATGCTGGCGATGCTGGAGCGAATCTCGGCGATCTTCTTGTAGGCGCGCTCTTGGTTGTATCCGCTAAGCTCGTCAGCGATATTGATGACTCCGCCCGCGTTGATGACATAGTCCGGCGCGTAGACGATACCGAGCTCGTGAAGGCGGTCCCCGTGGCGCGACTCCTTAAGCTGATTGTTGGCGGATCCGGCGATCACCCTTGCCTTGAGAAGAGGAATCGTATCGTCGTTCAACGTCGCTCCAAGAGCGCATGGAGCATAAATGTCGCAGTCCGCCGAATAGATGTCGGCAGGGTCGACCGCCACGGCGCCGAAGCTCTCCACGGCTCTTCTGACCGCTTCCTTGTCGATGTCCGTGACGACCAGCTTCGCCCCTTCTTCGCTCAAATATTGGCATAACCGATTCGCAACGCTGCCTACTCCTTGGACGGCAACGACCCTGCCTTCCAGAGAGTCCGAACCGAACGCTTCCCCGGCAGCTGCCTTAATCCCCTGATAAACGCCGTATGCCGTTGCCGGCGAGGGATTGCCGGAAGAGCCGAAGCTTGGGGAGACTCCCGTCACGTAGTCGGTCTCTTGATAGATCAAGTCCATGTCCTCCGTCGTTGTCCCCACATCCTCGGCGGTAATGTAACGTCCTCCAAGGCCCTGGATGTAACGTCCGAACGCCCGGAACAGCGCTTCGCTCTTGTCCGTCTTCGGATTTCCGATGATGACGGCCTTGCCGCCACCAAGATTGAGTCCGGACACGGCATTCTTGTAAGTCATTCCCTTAGCTAGTCTAAGCGCGTCCTCCAAGGCCGCTTCTTCGGAAGCGTAGGTCCACATTCTCGACCCGCCCAAAGCGGGACCAAGAGTCGTATCATGGATGGCCACGATCGCCTTCAATCCTGAACTCTTATCCTGACAGAACAATACTTCCTCGTAGTCGTCTTTCTCCATCGTTTCAAACAAACTCATACCGGTTTCCTCCATTTATTTATCATACTCCATCCCCACATTCCGACAGCCGACATGAAGCCAAGCACGAGAACGAACCCGCCGATCGCAGACTCTAAACCTAGCGGCTGCGCCAACAGCCCGAGCCCCATGACCGGAAGGGCCACTCCCAGATAAGTCACCGCGTAATACGAAGAAATCATGTCTCCCCTTGAATGCTCGGGTGCCATGTTGTTGGTCAGAGCCAGGCTTCCCGCGTATAACGGACCGTGCCCCAAGCCCGTAAACAACACGGAAACGGCCAACAATAACCCCGAACCCGCATGAATGGCCAGCACTAGCGAAATCAACCCGCCCCCGAGTAAGACGAAGCCGGCAAGCGCCATCTTCTCCGGGGACAGCCGGCCGAATATCAATTGGGAAGCTGCGGATACGGCAAGAACGGATGCCGACGTGACTCCGGACATCAGCAGACTGCTCGTCCCGATCCATTCCTCCATGTAGGAAGGAATAACGGACATGAACAGGCTGATCACCGCCCATGCGATAAAAGAAGTGACCGACGAGAGGAGGAAGGGCATGAGAAGCCCTCTTGGAATGGCGGGCCAATGAAGCCGGGGTCCTCCGGATTTGCGCGGCGCAGCCCTGGAAACCAGCAAGCAAGCCAAGCCGGGGAGGACGAGCACGATGTGCGCAAGGTAGGGAAGTTGCGTCGGCCAAGGCCCGAACTGGGCCAGCGCGCCCGACATCACCGGCCCCAATGCGTTGCCTGCCGTAACGGCGGCGGCTGCGAGAAACGCCGAGCGCTGCCTGTCTTTGTTCCGGTGGAGCGCGGTCATCGCCGATACCGCGATTCCGTTGAACAGGCCGACGGACAGGCCTTGAAGCGTTCTGGCCAAGAGCAGCATCGGCAAGCCGTCCGCCAGAGCCATGCAAGCGGATCCCGACAGCGCCGCCACGGCGCCTGCCGCAAGAAGCTTACGGTATCCGATCCGGTCCGATAATTGGCCGAAGAGAACGATCGAGGGAATGACGGCCAGAGCATACGCGGCGAACACCAACGTAATGATGCCGGGGGTTAATCCCCATTGCGCCTTGTAGACGGCATATAACGGAGTCGCCAGATTAAGACCGAGAATCGTGACGAACAGCCCGTATACAACCGACCAGTAGGCGAACTTTCTCGAACGGGATTGGAAGGTCCGGATATCCAGCACGTCCTGCATCCGTTGCAGGCATCCAATGATATTTTTTAGTCTCACCTCGTCCAGACGGGCTTCGATCTTCATCCTGGACAGAGATGGATTCCGAATTTCCCCGACCGTCATCCGGTCGATGTTCGTCCCGGAATGGGCGAATAAATCCGATACCCGGGCCAATACGCCTGGCCGGTTACGAACCGTTACCGATAAAATGCATGCCGTCATGGCCTCACCTCCCCAATGTTTCCATCACCATGCTCAACCATCGATTAAGCGGGGGTCCTTCGTCTCTTCGTCCTCTCGGATCACTCCGTTCACATGGATCACTCCGATAATTTTGCGCAAGCGTTCGGTCAGTTGCACCCATTCGGACGGTTCCGCTTCCGCCTTCAACGTCATGAGCCAGAGCCCGTCATTCCCGGAATCGCCAACCGTCAGTCCTTCGATCTCAAGCCCTCTTCTGGCGAACAATCCCGTCGCCCGAAGCAGAACGTCCGGACTCTTGATCAGCCAAACCGCAAGCGCACGCGTAGATTCCGTAGATCCCGGCATACGTCCGCCCTCCTCTTCCTTCCGGCATTATCCTGTAGTCAAAGCGACATATTTCAGCACCGAGAATTCCTCTAACCCGTGCCGTCCTCCTTCGCGCCCGACGCCGCTCTCCTTGATGCCGCCGAACGGAGCCTGCGCGTAGGCTAGCGACGTGCCGTTGACCGCGATGTTGCCGCTCTCCAGCTTCTGAATCAGCCGGTGAATCCTCGCGAAGTCGGATGTAAACACGTAGGCGGCAAGCCCGTATCGGGTAGCGTTCGCCCGCTTGACCACTTCGCTCTCGGTATCGAAAACAAGGATGGGCAGAACAGGTCCGAATATCTCCTCCCTGGTCAGATCCATCTCCGAGGTCACGCCATCCAGCAAGGTCGGCAAGTAGAAGCTTCCTCCTGCATATGCTTCTCCAGACGGACGCTCCCCGCCTGTCAGAACCTTCGCGCCTTTGGCCACGGCGTCGTTCACCAGACGTTCCACCTTCGCCAGAGCCCGATCGTTAATGAGCGGTCCGATGTCCGTGCCAGGTTCGCTTCCCGCCCCGGCTTTCAAATTCCTCACGAGCGGCAGCAGCTTGCCCAGCAGCGCTTCATGAACGTCCCGATGAACGTAGGCCAAGTTGATTCCGTTGCACACCTGTCCGCAGTTCTCGAATTTATTGCCTACGATTTGGGCAGCCGCTTTGTCCAAGTCCGCGTCGGGAAACACGATGACCGGAGAGTTGCCGCCCAACTCCAGCGACACCCGCTTAACCGTAACGGCCGCTTGAGCCATTAGCGTCTTGCCCACTTGAGTGGAGCCGGTGAACGAAAGCTTGCGAATGCGGAAGTCGGCCATGAGCTGAGCGCCGATACGCGAAGGCACGCCCGTAACCAAATTCGCGACTCCCCGGGGAATTCCGGTCTGCTGCAGGTAGCCGAACATGGCGATGGCCGTCATCGCCGTCGTCTCGGCCGGCTTCAGGACGACCGTGCAGCCGGCCGCAAGAGCCGGCGCTACTTTGCGGGCGACGGTTGCCGCGGGGAAATTCATCGGAGTAATGAGCGCCACCGGCCCCACAGGCTCCCTGTATACCAGCAATTGCTGTCCCGGATTGGAAGCCGGAATAATCTCGCCATAGGCCCGTTTACTCTCTTCGGCGTACCAGCGGATGATCGCCGCCGTTCCTTCGATCTCTCCCGTCGCCTCCGTAAGCGGCTTCCCCTGCTCCCTCGACAACAGCTCGCCTAATGTTTTCTTCTCTCGTACCAGCAGGGAAGCCCATTCCTCCAGAAATGCAGCCCTCGCTTGCGCGGGAAGAACGGACCACTCGGGGAAAGCCGCGGAAGCGGCATCGACCGCCTCCGTCACGCGCTCGCTCTCCAGATCGGGAATTCGTCCGATCTCCTGTCCGTTCGATGGGTCGAAAACTTCCAAGGTCGCGGATGACGCGGCTTGTCGGCCGTCGATCCAGTTGTGGTTCCAAGTTTCCTTAACAGCCGTGCTCATATTCGCGCGTTCCTCCTATGCATGCAATTGTTCGGACTTCTTAGATAAATTCGAAATATTTTCGGCGCTCCCAATCGGTTACGACCGTGAAATATTCTTTCAACTCCAGATCAACGGCTTGCAAATAATGCCGGACGACCTCGTCGCCAAGAAGCTCACGGGCAATCTCGCTTCCCTCCAGAATTTTCCTTGCCTCGTATAAATTCGTCGGCAGCTTCCGCAAATCCATAACGCCCGCATTGCCTTTGATCGGCTGCGGAATATCGATGCGGTGCTCGATCCCGTATAGTCCGGAAGCCATCATCGCCGCAATAACCAAGTAATGATTCACGTCGGCTCCCGGCACCCGATTCTCGAACCGGCTTGATTTGCCCTTGCCGTCGAACCGGAACGATGTGCTGCGGTTGTCGATGCCCCAGCTTATTGTATTGGGCGCGCCCGAGCCGAAATCCATGAGCCTCTTGTACGAATTGACATAGGGCGCATAGAACACCATAAGCTCCGGCGCGAGAGCGAGCATTCCGCCAAGGAAATGCCGGCCCGTCTCGGACAAGCCGTACTCCTTGTCCGGATCGTGCAGCACGTTGACCGTTCCCGCGCTATCCCACAGGCTGATGTGCGTATGTCCGCTGCTGCCGGAATCGTTCGTATCCTGCTTCGCCATGAATGTCACCATTAACTGGTTCAGCGCGGCCATTTCCTTGATACCGTTCTTGTATATCGCCGTTCGGTCCGCCATCTCCAGCGCTTCGGCATACCTGACGTTAAGCTCGACCTGCCCGTTTCCCCACTCGCCCTTCAGCGCTTCGATCGGAACGCCGACGGCTTCCAGGTTGGAGGTGAGCTGGCCGAGAAACCAGTGGTCGACCGTCAGACGGTAGATCGAGTAATCGATCGGATACGGAAACAGCGGTTTAAGATTGGCAAAATTCTTCTCTCTCGCCGAATCGGAAGTCTCCTTGAATACATAAAACTCGATTTCAGAAGCCGCATACGCCTTGAAGCCCATCCCTTCGGCCTTGGCGATCTGCCGTTTCAGAATGTTCCGAGGAGCGATGCTGACGGCCTCTCCGCTCTTCTCCTCCAAGTCCGCGAGAACCAGTGCCGTTCCGGGAGACCATGGATAAGGACGGAGCGTCGATAGGTCGGGAATCGTCTTCATGTCGTGAACTCCCGTATCCCAGTTGCAATAATCGAACGCTCCGAAGTTCAAACTGACATCCCAAGCCAGGTTCAATGCGCAAGTATGGATACCTTCTTGGGCTTCCTCCAGGAAGTAGCGCGCGGGCACCCTTTTTCCGAACAGCTTGCCCTGCATGTCTACTCCGGCGATAATGACCGAATTGATCTCTCCTGACGCCGTCAAACGGGACAATTCCTCGATGCTTAATCTCGTCACGATCCGTTCCTCCCTCGTTCGTTAATGAATCGTCCAACCGCCGTCTACGAATACCGTCGAACCCGTAATATACTCCGACTCCTGCGAGGCCAGAAAAAGAACCGCGTTGGCAATGTCGAACGGGCTCGCGATACGTCCGACCGGAATCCGGTCCAGCACCCATTCCCGGACCTCCGGATTCTTCAGTCCGCCCGCCGTGAACGGAGTTTCCACAACGCCGGGAGCTACGGCGTTCACCGTGATGCCGTAAGGAGCCAGCTCAAGCGCGACCGCTTTGGTCAGCAGGTTGAGACCACCCTTGGATGAATTGTAATGCGGCTGGCAATGCCCGCTGCTGGAGACGATGCGGTGCGCTTCAACCGAAGTGATGTTAACGATTCGACCCTTGGTTTCATTGCTGATCATGGCTTTGGCGGCGGCCTGGGAGCATAGGAACGGAGCTTTCAGGTTCACGTTGTGCACCTTGTCCCACTCCTCCTCGGACAGTTCAAGAAATTCGGTGAAAGCAACGATACCCGCATTGTTGACGAGAATATCAAGCGTACCGAAAGCTTCAACAGCTGCCGCGACCATCGCCTCCACTTCCGCTTTATTCGTGACGTCCGCCTTAACGGCGATTGCGGTGCTTCCTTCTCCGGCGAGCGATATGGTCTCATTGGCTCCGTTCAGATTCAAATCCGCCACGACGACTTTGGCGCCCTCCTCCATGAATCGAAGGGCTATGGAACGTCCGTTCCCGGAGCCTGCACCCGTCACAATTACCGCTTTGTCTTTAAACTTCATGTCCCTCATCCTTTACGTGAGTAATGAATTGCTTCAAAATGCTCTTGTATTCGCATAAAGACTGAACATCCGCGTATTCTCCAGGCCCATGATGGTTAGCTCCGGAAGGACCGAATTCGACGGCCGGCATTCCCCGTTCCGCATAGAATCTCGTGTCCGCGGAACCCTCCTGGCCGAAGAAAAGCGTTCCCGAATGCTTCCTCAGTTTGCTGACCCATACGTTATCCGGATCGGTGTTCACCGGCGTCCCTTGGAAATGAACCTTAACCTCGGCCGAAGGTACCGCCTTCCGGATAGCCTCTAGAAGAAGCTCCGGATCTTGATCCGGCAAATAACGGATGTCGATTCCCATCTTGCATTGGTCAGGCACTTGGTTAAAAGCTTTGCCTGCCTCGATCTTGGCCAAATTAAGCGAGGCCTTGCCAAGAAATGGCGATTCTTCATGGAAGAAATGCAGCGAAGCGATCGTCAGATAGTGCTCCTGTGCCTCCAAGATCGCATTCCTGCCCAGCCAAGGACGACTTCCGTGCGCCGCGATGCCTGCGACTTCAACGACGATCTGCAAAATCCCTTTGGATTGGATGGCGATGTCCAAGTTGGTCGGCTCTCCGCAAATCGCGATATCGCCCAACCATCCTTGTTCAACGAGAAATCCCGTTCCGAGCTCTCCGCCGCTTTCTTCGTCCGGGACCAAACACAGAACGACCGTGCAATCCGGCGGCGTTTGAGCAAGATCCTGCATCAGCAGCATCATGCAGGCTACTGCGCCCAACATATCGTAGCTGCCTCTTCCGTACAGCTTGCCGTTCTCCAGCCGGGGTTCGAAAAGTTCCGGCTGGGCGGGAACGACATCCAGATGACCGTTCAGAACGATGGTCGGGCTGCCGCTTCCGACGGACGCCACGACGCTCTTCAAACCCCGGTGTTCGTAAACCCTAGTGTCGAGCCCCGCCTCCCGCAACCAATCGGCGCAATAATCCGCGCAGCGGTTAACGCGCTCCGGGTTCGTATTCTGAAACCGGATGAGCGTCTGGGCAAGATCAACGATTCGTTTCGCTTCCACGTTCTCAAGCGGTAATGTACTCAGCTCCAGACCCTCCCTGTAACAAAAAATATCTACACATTATAATCAAGCAAGAATCATGCCAGCTCTTTTTACGCGATTTTCAATGCTTGTATCCGTATGAACACCTCCAGCTCATCCCAATTAACCCGATAAACCCAATTAACCCATTTATCCCATTCGCCGATGATCAAGCGGGTAAGAAAGACGATCTCAGCGTCTTAAAAAAGACACACCTTCTGTTCAAATGAACAGAAGGTGTAAAAATCCTATTAATGCCCGCCGGTCGATTTAGAGTTGCTGCAGACGCTTGAAACCTTCCGCCGTCAGCATGCAGCCCGAGCGGCCAAGTCGAATGTCAACCAAGCCTTGCGCTCTTAAACTTTCCATTCGCTTGCGGATCTCGTTTTCTGTCATGATCAAGCCCCGCTCACGGGCCATACCCGCCAAGTTTCTGCGCCCGGTATGCCTTCCTGTACGGTTGGCCCCTAAGACCAGTTCGAGCAGGAGACGCTCCGCGTCGATTCCTGCGGCAGACACGGTGATGAGCCGGTTCTCTCCCAAGCTCTCTCCATCGTTCCCGAACGTCGGTGAGGCGGCCTGGACGGCGTCCGGCCGAAACACTCCTTCCTCCTCCGGCTTGGATAGAGGATTTGCAGAACGTTGGGTCAGAAACGGGAGGTCCTCCACCTCGAACGTCTCGTCTCCCATGATGGAAAGATATTCGATGGTATTCTCCAACTCCCGAATGTTGCCCGGCCATTCGTAATTCAGCATCGCTTCCATGATCGGCCCGGACAAGTCGAAGGGAAGCCCTCTTCTCTCCAAGAAGAATCGGATCAGGGCCGGAATGTCTTCTTTCCTCTCGCGAAGCGGCAAAATATCGATCTGAAGCACTTTCAGCCGGTAATACAAATCCTCCCGGAACGTCACTTCTTTCACCATCCGGGGGAGGTCGCGGTGCGTCGCCGCAATGACCCTGACATCTACGGGCAGCATTCTCGTACCGCCGACCTTCAGAATCTCCTTGTGCTGGAGAACGCGCAGCAGGCGGGTTTGAAGCGCGGGAGAGATATCCCCGATCTCGTCTAGAAATATCGTGCCTTTGTGCGCCTGTTCGAACAATCCCGGTTTTCCGCCTCTTCTCGCCCCCGTGAACGCGCCTTCCTCATAGCCGAACAATTCGCTCTCCAGCAGGTTCTCGGGCAACGCGCCGCAGTTGAACGCGATGAACGGGAACTTACTCCTGTGAGAATACTGGTGGATCGAATGCGCGAACAATTCTTTGCCCGTTCCGTTCTCGCCAAGCAGCAGGATGCTGAAATCGTTATTTGCCATTTTCCGGGCCCTTCCAATGATCCGTTTCATGACAGGCGATTCCGTCACGATATCCTTGAAGGTAAATTTAGCCGCGTGCCCGTTCTGCCTCAGCTGCGTCCGCAGCTTGAGCTCGAGTTCTTCCACTTTCTTGGCGATTTTGAGAATAAGCACCCGCACCGAAGAATGGCCGCGGATCCACGTCGCATTCGCAATCACCGTCTGGTCTCTAATCGTAATCAATTGATCCTTCACGTCGCCTTGGAGAAATTGCGGGTCGATTCCTTGGTACCGCAACAGTTGCTGGATACTCAGATTCGACGCATCACGTCTGGATTGGAGCAGGTCTTCGGCGGTATCGTTGATGAACGCGATTACCCCCCGTTCATCGAAGGTCACGACCCCGTCTTGAACCATATTCAGCGTCTCTTCGAAAAGGTTCTTACCGTTGACCAGCTCTTGAAGAGTCACTTGAAGTCCGAGATTGGAAGTCGCGATTGTCTTCGCATAGGCGTTCAGTACACCCCTCATTTCCGAGTTCAGAAGATGGAAACGGGTCAACAGCTCGACGATCGTGCTCAGATCGACCACCCTGGCACCAATATCGATCGTATGGGTTACGTATTCCGGGACAAGCTGGGGTTCGCCCGGGGTAATCGCCATTGTGACGTTCCGGTTATCCGGAGCTCCGAGATAATACGGCACGAGATCGACATGCCTGAGCCCTAACTCGTAGAGAAGGGATATGGACTCGACGACGGAATCACGCTCGTCGTTCACGACAAGATACTTTTCTCCCGGGGACAGTTGGCGGATCATGCCCCATCCTTCTTTGGACAAGGTGCGTTTGATGATCAGAATGTCTGTCTTGTTCTTCACATGGAAGGGAGAATGCTTGATGAAGAGAATGTGGGAACTGATCATGACCAGATCTACTTCTTCGGTTCCCGTCCAATCATGCACGGAATAAGGAAGGAATTGCATGTAGCCGCCAAGCAAAGGCTCCAGTTGCCGACAAAGCATCGAGCTGGTTCCGACGCTGCCGGCAATAACCGCAATCTTCAAACGCTGCAATGGAATCACCCCATCTGTTTGTCTGCTCTTCGCTGTGCCGAAGCGATCCCTAGCTGTTCGCGGTATTTGGCAACCGTACGCCGCGCGATCCCTATTCCGGCTTCCAATAGAAGTTTTGACAACTGCTGGTCTGAGTAAGGTTCGCGGCTATTCTCCGACTCGATCAAGCTCTTGATTCGGTATTTGACGCTTTCGGAGGAAGCCGCCGCGCCCGCGGTCGCGAAAGAGGATGAGCAAAGAAAAGATTTCAGCTCAACGATTCCCCTAGGCGTAGAGGCATACTTCCCGCTTAGCGTCCGGCTGACGGTCGATTCGTGAAGACCTACCCTTTCCGCAATATCCTTAAGCGTCAGCGGCTTCAAATATCCAGGACCCCCTCCCAGAAAATCGGTTTGCCACTCGACCAAGAGGCGCATGACCCTGAGCAAAGTGCCTCCCCGTTCCTGCAAGCAGCGCTGCAGCCATTGAGCCGAGTGGACACGGGATTTTATATACCGGCGTTCGGCATCGGTCGTTCGGCTTTGGTTTAATAGGCCAAGATATCTTTCGCTGAAAGCCAATCTGGGAATCGATGTCTCGTCGAGGGTCACCTCGTAACGGCTATCGACGCGCCGCACCCATACATCCGGTGTCAAATAAGGCATAATTCCCTTACTGTATTCAGTGCCGGGACGTGGATTCAACTCTCTGATCGTTGCCCCCGCTTCCTTCACCTCTGCGACTGTCGCCCCAAAGAGCTCTGCGATCCGCTCGTACTGGGCGAGCGCCAGCGGCTCCAGCGCATGCTCCACCACTTTCTCGGCCAACGGTCGGCGGGGATTCAAAGATGCGAGCTGAAGCAGCAAGCAATCCCGGAGATCGGCCGCCGCCACGCCTGCCGGCTCGAACGTCCGCACCAACGCCCACGCTTTGCGGACTTCGCCCATCGGCTGGTTCAGCAGGGAGGTCAACTCCTCGAGCGACACCTTCAAATACCCGTTCTCATTCAAGTTTCCGATAATATAACGCGCCATCCGGCGCAGCTTGGACGAAAGCCCGACGATACAATTCAATTGACTAAGCAAATGCTGCTCCAGGTTCTCTCCGCCATCATCCGCCCAATTGGATATTGCATCCCCGTTCCGGGCGAAATCCTCGATTCTCGATTCATAGGTTACCGCGTAATTCTCTTCGTGTACCGCAGGGATTTCTTCCAGTATAGGATTGTCCATAATCTGTTCTTGTATATATTGATTCAATTCTGAGGCGGACATTTGCAGGATGAACAAACCTTGCCGCATTTCTTGATTGAGGACCTGCTTTGTCGTCTGGACCTGTAGGGAGCCAAGCTGCACGGGTATAGGGATCATCCTCTCTTCGCGATTCCGCGTCAGGAAATATCACGCAGACACAAAAAACTGTAAATATCCGACTCAAAACTCCCCGAACTGAACGAATGAAACGAATGTATTATCGAGTTTATGTGACATTTGTTAACGTAAGTGTACATCGTAATTTGTCGATTATTCAACTAAAAAATATGTCCATGCCGATCCGGCCCATTCAATTGACTGACACTCTCCGCCAATTTCAAGTACGCTACACGCAGTCGAGTACCGGGAACGCCAAGGCCGCGGGATCCGGTATATTCAGCCAAGACCAAATAGTCAGGAGAATGTTGCAATTGTTCGGATGATTGATCTGTTGATGGAAAGCACAAGGATCAACAGTTCATATTAAAACCCTTGCCACACTCTTAAAGCACCTTATAGAAGGAAAAAAACCATATATATTTCCCGGGACCTTCGTCTTGGTCAAGGAGCATCGCTATGAAAAATAAATTCACGGTTTTTACGGTTATTCTTTCTGCGCTTTTACTTGTTACAGGTTGTTGGGACCGACGGGAGATCGAGGATGCATAACGACTATAAAACGTCGGAAATGTCGGCTTCCGTTACGTTGGGGGGGCAACTTGCTGCGCCCAGCAAGGACGCACGGCAGAAAATTTCGCCGTTACTTGTGGTAGGGTTCAGCATACCATCGCTAGGGCGAATTAAAGGCACCCGTTTCAGAATATATCATGAACAAACAAGCATCCCCCCCAAAAAAATCATATAGGGGATGCTTGTTTGTTATATGGGTTCTTGCAGTTTAGTAAGATGGTGTTGTCATTAATGACAGCCACTGGCGTCACAGGTGGGCGTTGGCTGCGGCGTTGACACAGGTGCCGTCGATTGCCCGTTAACAGCCTTCACGCTAGCA
The DNA here is from genome assembly GCF_042655365.1 of Cohnella suwonensis. Lineage (NCBI taxonomy): Bacteria > Bacillati > Bacillota > Bacilli > Caryophanales > Paenibacillaceae > Cohnella > Cohnella suwonensis. The sequence goes on from NZ_JBHSMH010000007.1 coordinate 206,741, forward strand.
AGGTTATCATCATTTACGAAAATCGTTGCAGAATTTACGCCCGATGGAACGATCAGGTTAGTGACGACGGTGGAGTCTCCCAGATCGAGTTGTGTATTGTCTCCAGTTATCTCAAGACTTCCGATCTTCCCCGTAACATTCAGATTAACATCTCCTGCATTATCGTTTACGGTCACTTGCCCAATGTCTACCGAACTGGTGAAGGATGTGCTGCCAGACTGATTTGTACCTGAATTATTGATGATTAGTTTACCGATTGGCGTATCACCGTTGTATTGCACGTTGGCTCCAGAGTCAGTGGTAACCGTGTTTAGTTGCCCAGACACTGTATCGATATTCACATCCGTCTGTGCTACAACGTTTACGTTTACGTTCATGTTCTCGAAAGTAGCTTCAATCGGCTCACTAGCCTTAAGCTTCGAATTATCGCCTGACGAAGGTATGGTATCCGTTGGTATACTAAGGGATGCAAGTTGCGCTTCAAAAAAGCTAGCTGGCCCAAAGTTATTCGTTCTACCGAAGTATGAAACGTAGAGTTGTTGCACAACTGTACTATTGTCATTAGATAATGTGTGAATCACATCATTTGATTTGTGACTGATTTTGTATGCACTCAGATCGGTCTGTTTCACATATACACTGTTTTCCAAAAATAATTGTCCAAAATCGCTATTCTGAAACGAAATGTTTGCGATTGAAGTCTTCGGGCGGTCGGCATCTTCGAGGTAGACCGTTTTGCCTGTAACATGCAAGCCGGAAGCCATAAACATCGTTCGGAAAGTCGGAGTAAGCCATACATCGCCTTTAACTTCCAGATTGGCCAGCATAACATGATCCGCACTCACTGTCACAAATCCGTTAACGGTGCTTCCTCCCGCATTGAATAGGATAGGTGCGGCCTGTCCTGACAAATTGCTCTTATAACCGATGATCAGGCCTTCTACCGACTCGATCGTATTCTTATTAGCGGTGAACTGAATCGCAGCCTTATGCAAAGCCGCCTTGTTCGCCGGTTGGAAAATACCTTTAAGCGACTCCGCCGCGCGATAGTTTTTCCCGTCAATCTTTATTGTGCCGTCGTCAAGAATGTCCTGAATAAACGGTAGGCTAAAAAAGGAGCGATCCATAATTGCGTATGATTCGGCTTTCGTGATAACCGCGTTTGGAGCGAACTGCTCCTTTGATTTGCCGGCTACAATTCCCGCTTTCACGAGAGCGCCTACAGCACCCGCATACCAACTTTTCTGCGGAACATCTTTGAACTGGCTGCCGATTTGCGGCTGCAGTTTTTTGGCTTTAGTGAGCAAGCTAGCCGCTTCTGCCCTCGTAACCGGCAAGTCCGGGCGGAACGTACCGTCAGGATAGCCATTTGCCAGCCCCTCTTCTTTTAGGGCCTCAATAAACGAAGCCAGATTGGCATCGGGCAAATCCTTAAACGATGAAGGTTTCTTGGACGGGGACAACTTGAGCGAGTACGCTAACAAGTAGGCAAATTCACCCCGCGTCATGATGTGCATGGGATCGAATTTCTCTCCTTGCTTCGGTTTCAGCATGCCTAGCGTAATCCAGGCGTTTACCACCTCTGCGTACCACGCTTGATCCGGAACATCCGAATAGCGAAGCTGGTTATTCAGTATTGGATCATCAGACGCAGCAGAACCCGCTTGGCTTACCTGCGACTGCGGCGATTCGGCCGCCATACTCAGCGGAGAGTAGCTGGTCAACAATAGCAACAAGACGAGTGCAACAGCTAGCAATTTGGTACGATGAAAAGAAAATAACATTAGGAATCTCCCTTCTGATATGAATCAAGTAACACCTATTTTATATCTACACAAGTCAAAAGCGCCCCCCCCGAATGGGGAGGGCGCAACGAATAAAAAAGGGGGGGCATCTGCTCAATCAAGCGTCTTTAACTGTCTAGCAAACCGCAGCGCTTGCACGCGATTATTTACTCCAAGCTTACTGTACATGTTTTTAATATGAAACTTCACGGTTTCGCCTTTGATATTCAGGCGATGAGCGATTTCCTTGTTTGACAGTCCATCGGCGATCAATCGTAATACCCTTGTTTCCTGTTCTGTCAGGGTTTCTTTGTGCGTCAGTTCGTCTTCCGGTATAACATTCAAGGCTCGCAGAAGCTGCTTTATATAAACCAAGGAAGTCGAAGGAATATGGCTATCATGCCCCACATTTGAATAAGCGGCAAGCATCTCCGCCATCACAGAGCCTTCGTCAACGAAGCTGCGGATATATCCCTGTGGTTCGGCCAACTGTAAAGCAATTTCCAACTGAACGAGTGCAGTCCCCGTTTGACCCGAACGCCATAGTGTAACACTTTGGACAATTAGTACCTTGATCCGCTCACGGGGACGGTCTTCCCTGGACACAAAAAGATACAACCTTTCCAACAGGTGCAGCGCTTCTTCCATTCGTTCGCATGACGCAAGCACTCTAGAGAGAACCAGATACTCTGCCAAATCGCTCAGTAACACTTCATCCGTATGTACCAGACCGCACCCTTGCAACCAATCAAGCGCATCTTGGAGCGAGCCTTGCCGCAAAGACAGATAAGCTTGTTCCGCCGCGACTTTAGACATAAACAAATCATAATCGGGAGAATCAATTTTCGACTTTAACTGCAACAGCAATTCTGACGCTCGTTTTGAATTACCTTCGGCTTGCTGAGTCCGCGATGCAGCGATGCCTAATTGGACCATAATCCGTGCAAAGGGTTGCAGATCTTGGCGTCCCCATGACTGACCGATGTACAACTCTGCCTCCTCCAACCGATTCCACTCGTACATCAAATTGATATAAGTCAAGTACATGTAACCGATAAAAGGATATTGTTTCTTATGCTCCCATGCTTTAATCCATTTCAATAGGAATTCTTCCACCGCATGCAGATCGTGGATTAATGTTAATTGGTCATAATTCGAACTATAACCTTGATATCGGTTTTGCCCCATCACCTGAAAGAAGCTTCCTTCTGGCATATATCGTTCTGCAAGCTCCAAGTAATCCGATGCTCTCACCAAGTCATTTTGTACATAAGAGGCGATACCGCAATAGAAATAGATATTGCCCATAACTTTGTTCCAATCTTCATCGGGTAATTTCCCTTGCAGCGCTTCAAACCGGACTTTGGTTTGCCACACTCGCTGAAAAGCAGTTCCCCATTTCCCTCCTAGCAGCATGACGGATATATAAAACATCTCGAGCATTGGCGTCTCCGTAAAGGAGGCTTCCGGTAATACGGATACCCACCTCATCAACGCATCGCTCTTCGATTGCATCAAGGCAGGGGGGTTTTTCTCGATCAATCGAATGGCATCAGCGAACTGTTTTCCTTCTATATAATGCTCCACCGCTTCTTCACTAAACCCTATATTTTCCAGCCAATTCGCCGCGCGGATATGCGATTGCATCCATTTATCCGGATCCGTTCTGGACCACAGATGCCGCAGGAAGTCGGAAAGCAAATGATGATATCGATACCAATTGCGCTCCTCGTCCAGAGGAATGATGAACAAATTCAGCTGCTCTAGTCTTTCTAATTGCTCTTGACAGTTCTGTTGACCCGTCACAGCCTGGCACAGCGAACGATTCATTCGGCTTAAAATGGACGATTCCAATAAAAATGCACGCATGGACTCTGATTGATGATGGAGCACTTCTTCTAATAAATAGTCGAATATGTGATTCTGCTTGCCGCTAAATTGATGGATAGACTCCGCTATATGATCGCTGCGTTTCAATGAGATCGCCGCCAACTGCAGCCCGCTGATCCAACCCTCGGTCTGCCTGAACAGCTCCGTCACTTGCGCAGGGGTGAGTAATAAATCGGTTGTATCCCGAAAAAACACGAATCCCTCATCCAGTTGAAAACGCAAATCCTGCTCAAGGATGCGATGCAATTCCCTCTTTGCCAGAAGTCTGGTGGTAGGTATAGGCAGATCCGTACGACTGGCGATAAAAAGATGAATATGACGAGGCAAATGCTCCAGCAGATAGCTTAAGGAATGATGAATATCGGGAAGCTCAATAATATGATAGTCGTCGAGAATGATGACCAGTTCGTCGGTTATATCATTCAGCTCATTCAAGAGTTCTTTAATCACATGCTCTGCGGACACCCTAGTTCCTATATTAAGAAGAGGCCCTATGGTTTGACCAAAGCTTGGGATTTTCTCCTGAATGGATGCCGTTACGCAACTCCAAAATGGAATCCAATCATTATCCTGTCGGTCCAACGAGGCCCATGCAGCAAGAACGCCGCACTGTTTCACCCATTCGCTTAACGCTGTTGTCTTTCCATAACCCGCCTGTGCGGAAACAAGCGTCAGCTTGGCTTCCAGCCCCTCATTAAGCTTGCGGATCAGTCTCGGCCGGGATACCAAAGATTTGGTCACATGGGGGACATATAGTTTGGTCTTTACAATCATTGAGAATTCCTCCCCATGTACGTTACGGCTAATAATACATTCTACCGGCGCCTACATTCTCCCTTTATTTAAGCTGGTAATTTAATCGCCGCTGTGATGTTAGGCAAACTTGAAATTGTAAAAATTCGCCCTACATTATGATACGGTTCAGCTTAACGGGACTTTCGGCGAAAATAGCGAAAGGAGCTGACGCAGCCAGCTCCCATTTGGTTGTGCAGACTTATTATAATAGTTCGATATACCCTTCTGCACCATGCACGCGAATTCGTTGCCCATCTTTGATCAGTGTGGTAGCATTCTCCACGCCGACAACGGCTGGCAAGCCATATTCACGTGCGATAACGGCTCCATGGGTCATCAGTCCGCCAACTTCGGTAACCAGGCCTTTTATGGATACAAATAACGGTGTCCAGCTAGGGTCGGTAAAGGTGGTGACTAAGATATCTCCATCTTCCAGATCAGCATCTTCCATGTTTAAGACGACACGTGCCTGCCCCTCTATAACTCCGGAAGAGACAGGTAGACCTACAATCGCTTCGGCGGGCAGATTGTCTCGTTTGTACTTGCCTGCAATGATTTCGCCATCAGACGTGATTACACGCGGGGGAGTTAGTTTTTCATAATATTTGTACTCGTCTTTTCGTTTGCTAATGATCTGGTCATCAAGTTCCTTTGTACGTACGGCTTCGTGAAGTTCTTCAAAAGTGAGATCATATATATCTTCTTTTTTATGAATAACACCCGCTTGCACGAGCTGTTCGGCTTCTTTCAGCAAAGCCTGTTTATAAACAAAGTATCGATTCACCATGCCGTATTTGGGATATTCTCTAAACCCGCTGAAATTCCGAATGAGGTCGATCATTTGTTTTGTTTCTTTGGCTTTTTGTTCACCATCCGGCAATTGCTTCAATCGTTCTAATAACTCTTGTTCTTTATTCAAAGCTTCCTGTCGCCCTTGTTCAAATTTCCGATTGCTAGCCTTAGGCTCGAAGTTTTTGATATTACTGAGAATCATAGGGACCAGCGTGCTCGGTTGTTCGCTCCATCGTGTTCTAGTAATATCGATTTCACCGGCACATCGTATTCCATATTTACCCATATAAGCATGGATAGCGTCTTGAGTTTCCCGCCCTCCCTCAAATTTAGCCATTTCATCCAAAAAGTTATCATCATTTACTTGCTGCAAATATTCAATGACTCCCGGATAAGGACGAATCACATCTGCGACATCCATTAGCGCCAGACCCATTTCCGAAGTAATATTGTTTGGCACGGATTGAGAAAGCGTGTCTGCTACGTTTCTTTCGCCTAACCACTCGTTCATTTTTTCATTGATCCAAGATGAAGCATCCATAGCAGCCATAATCACAGCCGAACTTTGGGGGTCAAATAAAATCTGCTTTAATATCTGGATATCTTCTAGGATAAAATCAAATAATTCCGCTCCCGATTTCGTTTGGATGTTCATCTTTAACTCTTCAATCGATGTTTGACTACGCTTAATCAAACTAGAAACGATTGCCGGATCGTTTTCGATTTGTGTTCTAAAACCCGCAGGCGGCATAACTTTATTTCCTTTACCGGGACTCTTTTCTTTCTCATCACTCGGTAACGATTTTAGGAAATCTCCACGCTCGATTATGGTCATAAGAGCGTCTTTGATGAGCGGATCGGACTTCCCAAGGGTCTCTAAAGTCATTTCTCTGCTGTCAGGTGAAGTCAGACGAGGTGTGACATCAACAAACAACCTGCCACCAGCCTTACGCATAGGCGCAGGAGTCGTTAACAGGAAAAAGGACAATCCCAATGGCTTCATGGGGGCGGTCATCATTTGTTGATGACCGACAGAGACATAAACGTGATTTTCCTGATCATTCTCTTCAGGGATGGGATATAAAGTTGTGATCGACCGACTCTGGACAATGTAAAATGTATCATCAGCCAAACACCATTCGATATCTTGCGGATGACCGAAATAAGCTTCGATCTGTCTTCCGATGCGTGCCAGTTGTACAATTTGTTGATCAGTAAGTGTTTGAGACTTTTGTTGATCAGGATCGATCTGCTTTGTCTCGGTTCCGCCTTCTTGTCGTCCATAGATCGCCAATTTTTTGGTTGCTATCCTCTTGTCGACGATTTCCCCCTCCCGTACTTTATAACAATCGGCAGATACCAAGCCAGAGACCAGTGCTTCTCCAAGGCCAAAACCGGCGTCGATGGATAGCAGTTTTCGGTTGGAAGTAATTGGGTCAGCGGTAAATAAAATACCTGAAGCCTGCGGGAAAACCATCCTTTGAACGACAACGGATATATAAACTTGGCTGTGATCAAATCCGTTTTGCATACGATAAATTACCGCTCGGTCCGTAAATAGGGAAGCCCAGCATTTGCTGATATGCTGCAAGATCATTTCCTTGCCGATGATACTTAAATAGGTGTCTTGTTGACCAGCAAAAGAGGCATACGGCAAATCTTCAGCAGTTGCACTAGAACGTACTGCATAAGCATGTTCCTCGCCAAACCGGGACAGATAGCGAGCAACTGCTTTCGTAACATCGGAAGGAATTTCTGCTTCCATAATCGTTTGTCGAATCTTTCTGCTGATGTCGCCAATTTGTTCTCGATCTTCTACTTTTAACGTATGGAGTCGATATAACAATGCACGATACGATTCGTTATGTGCGATGGCTTGTTGAAATCCCGCTGTTGTAACACAAAATCCTTCTGGTACTTGTATGCCTTGAATTTTTGATAATTCCCCTAAATGTAACCCTTTTCCGCCAACGAGCAACAGCTGAGTTTTCTCCAATTCTTGAAAATCGAGAACCAATGAACTCAACTACATCTCTCCTCGCCATGAAATTGAGAAAAACCGTTTGACATGTAGGTTTCGTTATTACAACCTATCCCTTTTTCACACCCGCTTTTTATACGCCCTCATCGCAAAGATATAAGCCATGAGCATAATTCCGACGCACCAAGCAAGCGCAACCCATATATCATTACCCACCTGCTGACCTGACAGCAATGCGCGGATGGATTCTACGATTGAGGTCACCGGCTGGTTTTCGGCAAAGACGCGAACGACGGTCGGCATCGACTCGGTTGGCACAAAGGCCGAGCTGATAAATGGCAGGAAGATAAGCGGGTAAGAAAAGGCGCTTGCACCTTCCACCGATTTTGCGGACAGTCCGGCAATCGCCGCGACCCAAGTCAAAGCCAGCGTAAACAGCACGAGTATACCGGCTACGGCAAGCCAAGACAGTACTCCCGCCGACGAGCGAAAGCCCATCATGAGCGCTACGAGAATGATAACGATAAGAGAAATGACATTGGATACCACCGAGGTCAGCACATGCCCCCACAGCACGGCCGAACGCGCAATCGGCATGGTGTGGAACCGCTCGATTATGCCCCGTTGCTTATCCAAAAAAAGGCGGTATGCCGTATAGGCTATCCCGCTTGCAATCGCAATCAGCAGGATACCGGGCAACAGGTAGTTCACATAGTTATCCGTACCGGTTTGGATTGCGCCGCCGAATACATAGACGAACAGCAGCATCATCGCAATCGGAGTGATGCAGACCGTGAGGATGGTGTCCATGCTGCGGAAAATATGACGCATGGAACGTCCTAGCATAACGCCCATATCGCTGAAAAAATGATTCTTCATCGCTTCCATCTACTTTTCCTCCTTTTTGCCGACGATCGCGAGGAAGATCTCCTCTAGTGTCGGTTGTTTTTCAACATACTCCACCTTTGCGGACGGGAACAGCTTTTTTAGCTCCGAGAGCGTGCCGCTAGCGATAATCTTGCCTTCATGCAAAATGGCAATCCGATCGGCAAGCTGTTCGGCTTCCTCCAAATACTGCGTGGTCAAGAACACCGTCGTGCCGCCGTCGGCAAGCTCTTTGACAATCTTCCAAACCTCGATGCGCGCCTCGGGGTCAAGCCCGGTAGTCGGCTCGTCGAGGAATATGATCTGCGGATTTCCCACAAGGCTCAAGGCGATGTCGAGCCTGCGGCGCATGCCGCCCGAATAAGTGGATGCCTTGCGGTCGGCGGCGTCTGTCAGACCGAAGCGTTTAAGCATGTTATCCGCCACCTGACGCGGATTTTTGATGTGCCGCAGCTTGGCAATCATAATCAGGTTTTCCCGCCCGGTCAAAATTTCGTCCACGGCGGCAAATTGCCCGGTCAGACTGATCGCCTGCCGCACGTGATCGGGTTTTGACGCGACATCGAATCCGCCCACGGCGGCGGTTCCGCCGTCCGGTTTGAGCAGCGTGGTGAGGATTTTGACAACCGTTGTCTTGCCCGCCCCGTTGGAGCCGAGGAGAGCGAAAATACTCCCCTTTTCCACCTCGAAATCTACGCCCTTCAGCACTTGGAGCTGCTTGTAGGATTTTTTCAATCCTTTTACTTGAATGGACTTGGTTTGCACGGCTTGCATTTGATTACCTCCCTTAAATTAAATGACTGTAACTTTTGACAAATCGGCTTCCATGCCTCTGAGATGAGCAAAGGTCAGTTTATCCATCGTTGCGCCGTCAAAGCAGATGGATTTGATCATGCGATAGTACTTCTTAGTCAAAGTAAAGCCCGGCTGGAAAGAAACATTTTTTAATATAGCGCCCTTGAACGAAACGCCGGTTAGTGCCGCTTTCTCGAACTTGACGCCGATAAACGTCTGTCCGTCCAAACACTTCCCGCTCAGATCGGAGTTCTTGAAGTCAACCCCGTCGAAGATGCAATCTTCGAAAATTGTTTTTCTAAGATCGGTCGTCGTTAACGTGACGTCGGCCAATCTTACTCCTCTGAATTTGGCTCCGTCGAGGATTGCCGCGCTGAAGTTGGTGCGTACAAGGATCGTCTTATTGAAGCTTGCTTGGGTCAAGTTAAGCGCGGATAGGCTGCAGTCCGTCAGATTCGCGCCGTCGAAATTGGCTTCGCGTACATCGCTGCCTTTGAACGTACTGCCGGTCATATCCGCGCCGGAAAAGTCGGAACCGTGCAGCGCGCTGCCGTTAAACCGCCCTTTATGGGCCGTAACGCCTGCAAAATCGCTTTTCGCCAGGTTGCTTGCGCTAAAGTTTGTCACCACTTGCCGTTCCACCGAACGGGAGGTCATTGTCAATTTCTGATTCATAACATTCACATCTCCTTATAATAAGTTTTCTAACACGCACTTAAATCCGGACCACCTATTCATACCAACCGATGGTATGAATAGCTGTAAAAATAAGCTGCCTTTCGGCAGTTTAGTTATTTATGCTGACTTCTCTAGCTGACAAACGAAACAGTTCCTCGTATCGTAGAAACATTTGCTCATCGAACAGCTCAAGCCCCAGGCCTTTCAATATTTCATCGAATAATCTTACCTTGCGTAACATCATCTCGGGCGAAGCTTGGATGACCGCCGGGTTTAACCACAGGTTGGTGAGAATCATCAACGCTTCGCTAAGCTCCCTTGGATAGTCGGTTCGGATCGAGCCGTCTCGCATACCCTGTTCGATGATGGGCTGGATATAGACGGGTACGCCTTTTTCGATGATGTTCTCGATCTGTGCCGCCAGCATCTTCGGATTGCGTAAGAGGTTCGGCGCCGCCGATGCCAGTTCGTTTTGGGCAGGATTGTCGAGAGAGACGCGGGAAATCTTGCGAAGCTTTTCCAGTCCGTTCAGCCCATTGTCGTCCCGGATACCGGACAGCATCTCGTCAACACCTTTGAACAACTGGTCGGTGACGGCCTGCAAGATCTCCTCTTTCGACTTGAAGTGATGGTAAATTGCCCCTTTTGTCAGCCCGCCCAGCTCGTTGATGATATCCTGAATGGAGGTCTGCTCGTATCCTTTTTGAATGAACAGGTTAAGAGCCACGGTTAGGATTTGGTTGATTGTTTCTTCAGGATATTTATTTCTTGCCATTCGTCTCCTCCTTTCATACATTCGGTTGGTATGTAACAAATATATCCAATCAACCTTTTGATGTCAACCCCAAAAATAAAAAAAAAATCATTTGATTTGGGGGTGCTTTGTATCACAATTGCTTTCGGTGATCATATACAATAATCCATTTTTCGCCGTTACTTGTGATACGGTTCACCCCGGTTAATCCGGAAAGCCCGGTATACCTGCTCGACCAGAATGAGCCTCATCAATTGATGCGGATACGTCAGCCGGCCGAAGCTCAGCTTCTTATCGGCGCGCTTAAGCACGGCGTCGGACAAGCCTAACGAGCCGCCGATGACGAAGGCGACGTGGCTCTTGCCGTAGGTGCCGAGCTTGTCCAAGTGCCCGGCGAGCTCTTCGGACGACCAGAGCTCGCCGCCGATCGCGAGGGCGACGACATGGGCGTCGTCCTTAATGGAAGCGAGGATGCGCTCCCCCTCTTTGCCGACGACTTGGCGCTCTTCCGCCGCGCTGAGCACCTCTGGCGCTTTCTCGTCGGGCACTTCCGTCAGCGTGATCTTCGCATAGGGGCCCATCCGCTTGACGTACTCCGCGATTCCTTCGACCAGATATTTCTCCTTCAACTTCCCGACGCTAACGATCTGTATGTGCATGGATTAATCCTCCGTACGAGCCCATGGCCCCTCCGCTTTACTCCTGATTCCGATCAACAGCACCTCGAACGTCTCTTGGAATGTCGGGATCAGCCTTCCCATAAGCTGCTCGACCGATTCTTCGGAAGACGTATACGTGGCGATGACCCCGTACAACGCGAAGAAGTAGATTCTTGTATAGAGCAGGAGCCGTTCATCCGGAAGTTCATTTCCCAAGCATCCCTTAACGGCCGACTCCAGCTTCCCGAACAGCTTGTTCCGAGCCTGGTTAATCTCCAGCTTCGGCGATTGCTCATCCACTCTCCCTGCCTTCGTATTGAAGACTAGCCCATACATACTGCGGTTGGTCAGGCAGAATTCGATCGTCGCCAGACTCATCGCCTTCAGCTTGTCGTCCGGAGACAGCTCTTGACCCAGCAGCCCATCCATCTTCTCTATGAGATATTGAACGGGCGGCATGGAGAGCTGATGTAGAAGCGCCTCTTTATCCTTAAAATAAATGTAAATGGTCGTATGCGAGCAACCCGCTTGTTTGGCGATATCGCGCATCGTCACGGCATCGTAGCCTCGGCTGCCGAACAACTCGCCCGCCGCGGCAAGTATGCTCCTCTTCGTTTCCTCCGACCTTAATTCCTGCTTGGATACCACCGTCAGCCCACCCCGTCTTCTGAACTAGAGCCATTGTAACCATTGGTTACCCAAACAGTCAACTTGGCAGGTTTACTTGCTTATTCGGGCATCCAACCACCCGCACAAGATCGTGAACAAGAGCATGAATACGATAAAACTCATGGCATCCGTCTCCTTTAGAATAGACTGGTTACGTCCGTAAGCAATGCGAATCCGAGCATGAGCCCCAGTACGATCGACGATAAGAGCGCCGTCCTTTTCCTTGTGCCGTCCGCTTTCCTAAGCGATGATCTCATATACATGAAGAAGCCGACGACGAGAATAATCAGCTCCAATCCGATGGACAGTCCTTCCGATCTCCAAGCGCCCCAGCCGAGCAAAGGCAGGTCTCCCCAGTTCCCCGGCAGCAGCGGCAGATCGGCGCGGTGAACGACGAGATCGAGTACCCAGTGACTAAAGACGACTCCCGCTAGAATCAAGCCCGCCCGTTTGCCCCACAACCTTCTCGCCGCTAGCCCCGCCAATACCGCGATGATCAGAGCGCCTAATAAAGAGTGGGAATACTCCGCGTGTATGATTCCCCTTCCGTATCCCTCGCCAAGCTGCGTGTCTATCGGTTCGACGCCCGTCAAATACAACGGAACGAACACGACGTCCAAGAGCTGCGTACCTACCATTAACGCCCCTAGCGGCACTTCCGGCGCCTTCGCTCTTACGCCTGCCGCCAAGCCGAAATGTCCTGCGAACATGTTCTCCACGCCCCATTCACATATTATAACCACCGGTTACAAACCGTTGGATATAATATAACCATTGGTTATATTTCTGTCAATAGCTTCTTCATCGCCGATATATAAAATACGACCTCCGCGAGGGAAGGTCGTTAATGAGGTATGCGTTATGCACACAACCAATATATGTAAGCGACGCCGATCGAGTTTGTACGTTCGTCCGGACTATGCCGCCTTGGGGTTCGGCCCGTACTGATTGTCTCCGACGCTGTCCGTGCAGTAGAAAATAAGCAAAATGATGAGGCCGATAATCGGTATCAAACCGATCAATTGCCACCATCCGCTCTTGCCGATATCGTGCAGCCTGCGAGCTCCGACGGCCAGAGACGGCACGATAATCGCGAGCGAGTATAGACCCGATAGCAACGAGTCGACGCCGACGATCGCTTCGACGATGCCGAGCACGATCGAAATAATAACGTTGACCAGAACGAACATCCAGTACTCTTTGCGACGTGCTCTTCCTTGAAATACGGCGTAATTCTGAAGGACTTTGACGTACCATTCCATTGGCGAATTCCTCCTCGATTAATGGATTCATTGAATGTATATGGACTTCCGTACACTTATTCCACTCATTATTCGCAATCCGTCGGAAGATTAATCCTTTATCCAACCTTTCTGCAAGCCGCTTTCGACGAAAAAAAACCGCTCCCCGGCCATCGGCCCGGGGAGCGGCTTTCTTTCTTAAACTCACGTTCCGCCGATGATATTTTTCACCCGGCCGACCTGACCGTCCTGCAGTCTCACTTTAATGCCGTGCGGATGCTGCGGCGAATTCGTGAGCAGGTCCTTCACGATGCCCCGCGTCGTCTTGCCCGTCCGTTGATCCTGCTTCAATACGATATCGACTTCAAGCCCCGGCTTGACGTCGGCGCGAATACGTCCGTTTCCTGCCATGCTGTCTTTCCACTCCCGTCTGACCGAATGCCCCTATCGTATCATATTCGCCAAGCAAAAACGCCTTCGGCGTCCTCTGGGCGCTGAAGAAGCTTTGCGGAGACGATTCAGAAATGGATAAGCGTGAAACTTATACATTCTGGTAGAGTA
>NZ_JBHSMH010000008.1:0-61667 GCF_042655365.1 Cohnella suwonensis
AAAAGGCGACTTTTCATCCAATAAATGGGATGAAAAGTCGTCTTTTCGTTTAATCATTATTTCTTACTTCGAAAAATCGTAAGTTCTTCAGTGGCCTCCCTTGTTCCCGGGGGATTTCGTTTGGCGGTCACTCGGCGGCAGGCGCGACGCTTCGATAGGTCAGGGACACCACTCCGTTAGAAAAGGCGGTCGATCTTTCGAGCCGCAGGCGTACCGGTTCGGCGAAGTCCTCGAACAACCGGGCGCCAGAGCCGACGACGACCGGAACGACGTTTAAGATCAGTTCGTCAAGCAAGCCTTCGCGCAGCAAAGCCCTAACCAGCATCGGGCTTCCCGGAATCTGAATGTTGCGCCCCGGCCCGCTCTTCAACTTCGCGATCTCTTCGATCAGTTCTCCGCGGATCAACGTCGCCGGCTGCCAGTCGAGCCGATCGAGCTTGCTCGAGACGACGTATTTCGTCGAGCGGTTTAGGAAATTAGCCATCGGGCTATCGTCGCTTTGGTGCCGCCAGAAACGCTCGAGAAGCGCGTACGTCCGGGAGCCGAACAACACGGCGTCCGCCTGCCCGAGGCCTTTCCCCATCCGTTCCATCATCTCGTCCGTCGTCCACTCGTGCGGCGATATTTCGTGCGCGTCGACGATTCCGTCCAGGGACATGAACAAACCTGCCACGATCTTTCTCATCGCCATTCCTCCCTTTTGGCCTATTCTACCATAAACTGGCGATTTTCCATGAACGCATGGCCATCCATCCCCAATCGCCGATCGCTTTTCCGGGAACGTTACGTGCCGATGCACCAAATCGTGTCCATCGCCGTACCTTCCGCCATTTAAAACGAAAGACGGCGAGGCGCGCCCATCGCGTCCTCTTCGCCGTCTTCCGCCCCGCGCCCTTAATCTCTCGACGCTTCGTAAAGCTTGCGGGCAGTGGAACGCCGGCCTAACCCGACCGTATACCTTACTAATTTCCGCGAAGAGGAGTCGATTGTAGAATGAAGCTTCCACCCCGGCAGACCGCGTCGATCTCGCAAGGCACGATCAAATATATCGCCATCGGCGAAGGTTCGCCTCCGATCGTGCTGATCAACGGGGGAGACGGTCCGCTCGAAGGCTGGTACAAAGTGCTCGAAGGCTTCTCCGGCGCAAGCGCCGTGTTCGCTTACAACCGCTTCGGCATCGGCGGCAGCGATAGGCCCCGCCGTCCGCAGGACGGCTTAACGATCGTCGCCGACTTACGCGAGCTGCTCGCCGCCGCCGGCGTGACTCCCCCTTACGTGCTCGTCGGCCACTCGTTCGGCGGGTTGTACGCGAACCTGTTCGCCAGGCTGCACCCGGACGAAGTCGCCGGCGTCGTGCTGCTCGAAGCGAGCCATCCGGGCGATCTCGAGATCGAGCGGTATCAGGGCCGGTTCGTGCGCGGCTTGAACCGGCTGCTCGGCGCGCTCTCCCGGCGCGACGAATTCAAGGAGACGAAGTTCGCAAAGCGGACGGCCGAACAGATCGAGTGCGCCGGGTCTTTCCCCGATGTGCCGCTCGTCGTCGTCACCGGAGGCAGAACGCTCCCTTCCTGGATGACGCCGAAGGAAGCGCTGGACCTCCGGAAGAACAATCAGCTCGCCTACGTCCGGCTTAGCCCTCAAGGCAGGCAGATCGTCGCCGCCGGAAGCGGTCACTTCCCCCAATTCTCCGAGCCGGCCGTCGTCGTCCAAGCGGTGCGAGATTGCTTGGAAGCCGCGCGCTCGCGAGAGTAGCTGCGGGCGGAACCTCGCAAGCCCCCTTACGTTTTCGTCCGAATCTCTTCGAGCAGCCGGTCGACGAACGCCTGGACGTCCATCGCCCCGAGCTCGCCTTCGCCGCGCTTGCGGACGGCTACCGTGCCGGACTCTCTCTCCTTCTCTCCTAACACGAGCATATAAGGCGCCTTCCCGAGCTGGGCTTCGCGAATCTTGTAGCCCAGCTTCTCGTTCCTGCCGTCCGCTTCCGCCCGGATGCCGACATCGGCTAATGCCCGCTTCACTTCGAGCGCGTAGTCCAGATAGCGGTCGGACACCGGGATGAGCTTCGCCTGCACCGGCGACAGCCAGAGCGGGAACGCGCCGGCGTAATGCTCCGTCAGAATGCCCATGAATCGGTCGATGGAACCGAATATGGCGCGGTGAAGCACGACCGGACGGCGCTTCTGGCCATCCTCGGCGACGTACGACAGCTCGAACTTCTCGGGCATCTGGAAATCCAGCTGCACCGTACCGCATTGCCAGCTTCTCTTGAGCGCGTCGAGAATGTGAAAGTCGATTTTCGGCCCGTAGAACGCCCCGTCGCCTTCGTTGATCCGGTATTCGACGCCGCGCTTATCGAGCACGTTCTGCAGGGAAGCTTCCGCCATGTCCCACAGTTCCTCCGCGCCCATGTAATCGTCCGGCCTCGTCGACAGCTCGATTTTGTACTCGAAACCGAACTCTTTGTACATCCGATCGATGAGATCGATCGCGCGACCGACTTCCTCTTCGATCTGATCCGGCCGGGCAAAGATGTGCGCGTCGTCCTGGCAGAACGTCCGGACTCGCATCATCCCGCTCAGCGCGCCGGAGTACTCGTGACGGTGCACCTGGCCGAACTCCGACAAGCGAATCGGCAAGTCCCGGTAGGAATGCAGCTCATTCTTGTAAATGATCATGTGCCCCGGACAGTTCATCGGCTTCAGCGCGAACTTCGTCTCGTCCACGTCCGTGAAGTACATGTTGTCCTTATAATGGTCCCAGTGCCCCGATTGCTCCCAGATGCGGTTGTTCATCATGAGCGGCGTGCGCACTTCCTCGTACCCCTGGCCGATCTGCGCGGACCGCGAGAAATTCTCCAGCTCCGTGCGGATCGTCATCCCCTTCGGCAAATAGAACGGCATGCCCGGCGCTTCCTCCGAGAACATGAACAGCCCGAGCTCCTTGCCTAGCCTCCGGTGATCCCTCAGCTTCGCTTCCTCCAACAGGCGAAGGTGCTCTTCGAGCTGCGCCTCCTTCGGAAAAGCCGTTCCGTAAATCCGCTGCAGCACCTTGTTCTTGGCATCCCCCCGCCAATAAGCCCCGGCGACGCTCGTCAGCTTGAACGCCTTGATCCGTCCCGTCGACGGCAGATGGGGACCCCGGCACAAGTCGATGAACTCCCCTTGCGTATATACCGCAATCTCCGCCGATGCCGGCAAGTCCCGGATCAGCTCCAGCTTATACGGGTTCTCCAGCTCCGCGAAAATGTTCTCGGCTTCCGAGCGGCTCACCGCCCGCCGAACGATCGGCAGATCCTCCCGCGCGATGCGGCGCATCTCCTCTTCGATCGCGGACAGGTCGTCGACCGACAACGGCTTCTCGATGTCGATGTCGTAATAGAATCCGTCCTCGATGACCGGACCGATGCCGAGCTTCACCGCCTTGCCGCCGTAGATTCTCTTGATCGCCTGCGCCATCAAGTGCGCCGTGCTGTGCCGGTACACGTCCAGCCCGTCTTTGCCGTCAAGCGTCACGATCTCGATCGCGCAGTCCCGTTCGATCGGATAGCTCAGATCCACGGGCTTACCGTCGATTTTCCCCGCCACCGCGTTTTTCTTGAGTCCCGGTCCGATCGCCGCGGCCACTTGCCCGACCGTCGTCCCCCGCTCGAATCCCCTTACGCTTCCGTCCGCCAATCCCACTTGAATCGCCACGATTAAAACCTCCTCGAAATGTGTTCCCCGGCGCCTTTCGCGCCTGGGGACGGTTGGTTTTGAACGCAAAAAAACGCCTCTATCCCGCGAAGGGACGAGTGCGTTCGGCTCGTGGTTCCACCCTCATTCGATCTGCCCCGCGCGCTTGCGGCAACGACATGGCAAATCCTCATTTCGGGATCCGTTAACGGGGATCGGACGGCGGCGGTTACTATCTCGCGAATACGGCTTGCGAGAGTTCATCGTCGCGGCTGCGAAGGGGTAATCTCCGTCCGGTGTCCGCAGGGGCTCGCACCAATCACCCCATTCTCTGAGCGGGCCTTGAAGGAAACCATGTCTCCGGTCATTGCCTTGAGGGTTATTATAGGGTCCGCGCGCCATTCGGTCAAGAGACGCGAACCTCTTCAATAGGGCTAACGCATTAGACTTAGACGTGCAACGCGGTTTGACCGCTCTACAGGAGCATTCGAGGCCACTTTGGTTGCTGTAAGGCGGTTTGACCTATATAATGCGTTAGCCCTGTTCTGTATAATCACTCGATTGCTGACCCCTACCACTTGAAATGCTTCCTTTTGCTCGATTACCGCCGATCGCCCCGATCCAATCGCACTTCCTCCACTAGCAGCATAGATGTCCCCACATAGCGTACTATTTTACATCCATCATAATAAAGTTCATAGTCACTGGAAATCTTCTGTTATACAATGGGGAAAAATGTATCCTAGAGGGGGTGGTACTGCGATGCGAAAAACGAAAATCGTAGCGACGATGGGACCGGCTAGCGACTCGCCGTCGGTGTTGAAACAAATGATGATGTCGGGCATGAACGTCGCGAGGTTGAACATGGCGCATGGCGATCTCGAAGAGCATCGGGGTCGCATCCGCAACGTTAGGACGGCAGCCGAAGAGGTCGGGTCGATCGTACCGATCCTGATGGACATTAAAGGACCGGAGATTCGGATCGGCAAGCTGCAGGCTCCGTCGTACGAATTGAAGGCAGGCGACAAGCTGACTCTTACGACGGAGACGATCGAAGGAACGGCGGAACGGGTCACCGTGACATACGCGGAGCTGCCCCGGGTGATCCGACCCGGCGGGCGAATATTGATCGACGACGGCTTGCTGGAGCTGACGGTGGACTACGTCGAAGGAACCGAGGTCGTCTGCACGGTCGCGAATCACGCGCTGCTTAAGCAGCGCAAAGGAGTTAACCTGCCTGGAGTGAAGACGACATTACCGGGCATTACGGAACGGGATATCAGCCACATCGATTTCGGTATTGCGGAAGGGGTCGATATTCTCGCCGTGTCGTTCGTTCGGAACGCGGAAGACATTATGAAGATTCGCGAATTACTGGCGGATAAAAGGGCTCCGCACATCCAAATCATCTCCAAAATCGAGAATGAGGAAGGCGCCGACCAGCTGGACGCGATCATCGCAGTATCCGACGGCATCATGGTGGCTCGCGGCGATCTCGGCGTCGAGATTCCGACGGAAGACGTGCCAATTCTGCAAAAACATATAATCGAACGGTGCAACGCCGCGGGCAAGCCCGTCATTGTCGCGACTCAAATGCTTGATTCGATGCAGTTCAATCCGCGGCCGACGCGCGCCGAGGTGAGTGACGTGGCGAACGCAGTGCTGCAAGGAACGGACGCCGTCATGCTGTCGGGGGAGACAGCCGCCGGCAAATACCCGCTCGAGTCGGTGCGCATGATGGCGACGATCGCCGAAAAAACCGAGGCGACGATCGATTACGGGGAGCAGTTCCTGCTGAAGACGTACCGGAGCGAAGGCATTACCGAAGTCGTCAGCCGCGCCGTCGTCAGCGCGTCGCTCGAGCTTAACGCGCGCGCGATCGTCACGCCGACCTTCAGCGGGTTTACCGCGAGAATGGTTTCGAAATATCGTCCATCGGCGCCGATTCTCGCAGTGACACCGAACGATAGCACGTTGATGGCATTGCAGCTACTTTGGGGCGTGACGCCGGTACGCGGCGTTATGGCGGAAACGACAGACGACTTACTCACATCCGCGCTGCAGGATTGCGGTCATGTCGTTCCGTGGCAGTTTGGCGATACGGTCATTATCACCGCCGGCGTGCCGGCCGGAAAGTCGGGTACAACGAATCTCATTCGGGTGCATCAAGTGGAGTAGGGCAGTAAGGGGAAAAACCATGCAACAAATGAGGCTAATTACTTTTTTCTGGCCTCCATTGGACTCAATCAAAAGAATTATCCGATGGCAATCTGCTGTTGGAATCCGAGTCTATATATCGAAACGACATTAATCGAGAGACGGAACGTACGATTGATGAAAATAGAATTGCCCGCATCGCAACGGCAACAAGTGGCGCAAAAGCCAATGTTGAAGAGGGTTCTCTGCAACCACTTGACTGTTTCTAATCTGGAGCTGGCTACGAAATAGTATGAAGAGATTTTCGGCTTAACTGTAAGGAATGACCTATCCCAAACCCATGCACGGTAAAGCCCCTTTCCAAGCCCGCTGCGAGATTTTCCGAAAAAACTTGCCGTTACTTGTGTTACGGTTCACCGTATCGAAGACACTGGTTGCCTTTGCGTTCGCCCCGCATGCTCGGCTCGATAGCCAACGAACCGCATTACCGCGCGGAAGTCCGCAAAATCAGGTTCATCCCTTCGACTTTGAGCTGGCCATATCGAATCGCCCAATCCTTAAAGGCTTCGAAAGCTTCGTCCGAATAGCCGAACGATTGCTTCATCTCGCATACGATGCGCTGTTCTTCTTCGTCGAAATTGCCATCCGCGTAAGTCAGCAGAACGATTTCCGCGAGGAACACGTTCTTGACCGCTTCTTCCTTCACGCCTCGGAGCAATTCGGCTAACGGCGTATCCGCCGATTCCGAATCCGGCTCCCAGACGCCCATCCCTAGCTCTTGCTTCCATCCGAGTATGTAATTTTTCTCGTTGAGGTTCACGAAGCCGTCGGAAGCAGCTACTCGGCTCGCCAGCTCCAAGAATGCTTTCTTATGCGCGGGATCCACTAGAAAATGCAAGAACAATGCGACTCTCTCCTTTGTGCCTTAACTTTCGTCTAATTCTGATACGGATGCGGAAGGAATCGGTTTCTCTTCCGATGCGGACCGGGAAGGGTTTCAACTCCCCTCCCCTTCCTTCTTCGCTCGTTTTCGCCAATTGCGCGGGTTGATATAACCCCTGATCTTCTTCGCGACTTCTTTGCCGACGAGCAGGACGCCCAGCCAGAACAGCACTTCGGCGACGATTAGAGCGACGGTGATGATTCCCGCCTTCGTCTTGGCGCTCATGGGCGCGAACGGAACGACGAACGGTACGACCCATAATAGCAAAGACGCGATAATGAAGCCGATGCCGAGTTTATACAACATCTTCTTCCTGTTAGCCATCCGATCTCTCCTTCGACGGTCTATTCGTTCTATTTTACCGTATCGGGAGATCCAATCGCCAGTCGTTGCACGTCATGAAAGTACCCGGCGGGTACTCGAAGCGGCATTCGGAGACGAGCCGAAACCCGAGCTTGCGGCAGATCGCGTTCGAAGCCGGATTGTCGACCGACGGGAACGCGTGCAGGCTCCTATGCTTCCGCTCCGCGGTTGCCGCTTCGACGACGAGCGCGGTCGCCGCGGCCGCGATGCCACGGCCTTGGAATGCCGGCAGCACGCCCCATCCCGTCTCGTAGATCGTCTCGCCTTGCCATTCCCTTTCCCAGTAGCCGATGCTCCCGACCGGCTCGAGTTCCGGCAGTCGCACGATGCTGAACATCCGGCCCGTACCCTTCCCGGCGATCGCGACGTATCGCTCGTGACGAACCTCTACCTGCTCGTCGGTTTCCGGTCCGCCCAGGTGCTCTAGCATCTCCGGCTCGTTCAGCCGATGGAGCAGCCCGAGATCGGAAGGCTCCCATGGCTTGATCGCCACTTGAATCGGCTCCGCCTTTCGCGACATTCCCCTCGCCCCCTCTTCGCTAGATCAATCGCCGCATGATGCCGACCAGCACGCCCTTGTCGTCGCCGAGACCCGCGAAGAACGCGCGGTCCGCCGCCTCTACTTCCCGCACCGCCCGGCCCGCCAGCGCGTCCCCTTCGGCCGTTACCGTGATGACGTTCGCCCGGGTATCGCTCGGATGCGGCTTGCGCGCCACGAGTCCTCTTTTCTCGAGCGTCCGCAGCACCTGCGACGTCACGTTCACGTCCACCTTGGCATACTGAGCCAGTTGGATCTGCGTGACGCCCCCATGTTCCCGGTCGTTTAGCCATTTGCACGAAAAGAGCAGGACGAATTGCGGATGCGTCAATTCGAGCGGCTCCAGCGCCATGCGTATTTCTTTCTGCCAGAGATTCGTCACCTGCCAGAGCAAAAACCCCGGACTTTCATTCGATTCCCGATATTCCGAACTCATGTTGCCCCTCCAGCATCGCGCTCGCGATCGTCAGAAAATCTTCGCGGGCGATCTCGAAATGTCCCGTACGGAAAAGATAACCCCAGTTCCGCTGCCCGCGAGTAAAAGTCAGTTGCCCGAGCATGCCGGCGATTTTCGCTTCTTTACACCGAGTATAGCGAATATCGCGGCGGAACGGTACAAAGGAATCGGACATGCGATATTCGTAGGCGTCGCCGTCTTCCACTTGGCCGATGGCGGTGAAAGCCTGCAACGGCTCACCTCCCCCGAAGTCCGTTCGCGGCGAATAATAGACGAGCCAATCTCCGGGCTTCATCCGCCGCAGCGGAGCGGACTTGCCATGGCAGAGCTGCGCGAAGCCTCCCTCGACGCCCCGTCTTACGTGCGAAGCGGACACGACGCCGATCCAGTAACGGGGTTGCCCGTCCGACGCTTCAGCCCGCATGTTGCCCCTCCCTCTCCAGAGCTAACGCGGCAAGACTTTCGATCGTATGCGGAACGCCCTTGGTAAAATGTTGAATCATTTGCGGTCCGACAACGTCGGCTCCGGGTCCCTCGATCGTCACTACATGCGTAATCCTCGTCCCCTCCGCTACCGGCTCCAGCACGTGAACGAAGCGGACTTGGACGCCCGCGTCCGGCAAATCCGTCACGTCGGTGAACCCTTTCAACGGAACGATTTCCGTGATTTCGAACGCCAGCGGGCTTTTGCCTTTCGGCTGCATGAGACCGTGGGCGCCGACGGCGAACGGGCCGTCTAACGAGACGCGTTCTTTGCCGCTGTCCCACAGCACCCAAGTCGGAATATCGCTGTACAGGCTCCAAATCGTTGCCGCTTTCGCTTTCGTCGTTACGGCATGCTCGAATTTCCACATTATATCATCAGCTCCATTTCGTATTTGCCTTTATTATATGTGTACATATTATATGTGTCAATATTAGTTGTGGGTGCCGGGGTTGCAGACCGGCGAATGGCTTCGCGAAGCGATGGCGCTGCCGGAGAACGGCTTGCGGCCTTAACGCGGGCCGAGCCAAAAACCGGAGCCGGACACCGATGATCGGCGTCTGCTTCCCGGTTTTTGGCCATGTTCGACACCCCCTCTACTTCACCCGCTATTTCCCAAATAACTTTTTGACCGAATGCAACGTCTAGTGGTTATGCTGTTATGCCATGCCATTCCAAGACGATGGAGTTGCCCCATGAGAAAAGTATTCGTTACGCTGGTCTTATCCGTCTTGCTCGCCGGGTGCGACCGGAACGTCTCCGCGCCGTCCCCGGACAAAGCGCCGATCGCGTCTGCTCCGGCGGCCGCTGATTCCTCGTTGAATTTCAAAGCGACCGCCGACGGCAAAATCATACTGAAGTGGAACACGCGCGACTTGTACGAAAAATTGGGGCTTGCCCCGCAATCCGGCGCCAAGCTTCGAGCTTATAGCCCGGATCAGTTCCCTAGAGTTTCGCCCGACGTGACGTACGCGTTTCATTCCAAGCCCGGCGAGGACCAAGGCATGTACTTCCAGCGCTTCCCCGCCGACGGGGCGATCCGCGCGACGTTAACCCGGGTCGATGCCGATTTCCGGCCGATCGACGACAACCCTCTCGTCTCGACGGTCACCCACGACCCGCGCAGCGCCAAGGACGTCGTGCACAAGTTTCCTTTCCGCGTCCACGTGCCGCTGCCGTCGGACGTCGATGCTCTCTATGCGATGCGAACGGAATTGGTCGAGAAGGACGGTACCGTCTCCGACTCCGTCATAAACGTGTTCTACGTGCCGGGTAAAGCGGTCAACGCGACGCTCGCGACGGACAAGGAAACGTACGCGCCGGGCGATACGTTGCTCTTGCGGCTGACGAACGGCGGGCCGACGAACCTCGGGCTCGGCAGCATGTATCTGCTCGAGAAGAAAGCCGACGACGGTTGGACGAAGCTTAACGCCGAGGCCAATTGGACGTTGGAAGGGTACACGTCGACGCCGGAGAACGATTTTACGCAGAAAATCAAGCTCGACGGTCTGTCCGTTGGAACGTACCGCATATCGAAAAGCGTCGGCGCGGAGAACGCGGACTTCGGCGTCACGTTATCGGATACGTTCGAGATTAAAGGTTGATTCGGGCGTCACGCTGACGAATACGTTTTTGCAGGAATCGCTCTTTCCTGGAGATGTAGCGTGACAATAACTTCATATTTGCTGTTTTCCGTTCGGCAAGCCGCCTTGCCTGCGTAAGATGATGCAAAGGTCGGCCTGCTTACGCGCCCAAGTCGATACGAAGATCAGACTTCTCGCACGCAAGACGATGCGAGGCCCGCCCTCTTGCGAGGAGCCTTGCGTCGTCTTTTTTATTCACAGTCCTATCCACAGAATCCACCCCGTATCCCCACCTTATGCACATGGTTATACACAGAGTTGTGCACAACTCTGTGTATAACTGAATTCCGGCGATAGTCGCTACCCGGAGAGAACGTAGACGAACGGCCGCTCAATTCGTTATTGCAATTCGGAAAACGTTGCTCTACACTGAGCACAATCGAATAAACGCGGGAGCTTGCAGAAGCAGGCTGAGAGTACGGCTGATCCGTCGTAGACCGTTTTAACCTGTTGGGTAATGCCATCGTAGGAAGAACAAGGATTTCGTGCGCGTGCTTTTGGCGCCTTACCCTCTTCTTAGGGTAAGGCGCTTTTTGATTTTCGCGCTCAAAAAAAGAAAGAGGTGCGGAGTTATGAACATTCGGCAATTGGCGGGCAAGCTGCAATCGGTCAGGGAAGCGAACCCGTTGGCGCACAACATCACCAACGTCGTCGGCCGCGAATGGGCGATCAAAGGCGTCGACGCGGGAACGGGCGGCGGAGGCGCCGCGGAGCGAATCGAAGGATGACGGCGCCAAGCAAAGTTGCGAAGGCGGGTAAGGTAGCAAGAGCGTTAACGATTGCGGGTTCGGACAGCGGCGGCGGCGCGGGCATTCAAGCCGACCTGAAGACGTTCCAGGAGCTGAGGGCGTTCGGCATGTCCGCGATTACGGCCGTCACGGCCCAAAATACGTTAGGCGTGAGGGGAATCTATCCGCTCCCGGCCGAAGCGGTGCGCATGCAGATCGACGCCATCGGCGAAGACATCGGCGCGGACGCGGTGAAGACGGGAATGCTGTTCGGCGACGAGATCATCGTCGCCGTCGCGGAAGGCATCCGCCGGTTCGGCTGGCGCAACGTCGTCGTCGATCCGGTCATGATCGCCAAGGGCGGCGCCTCGCTTCTGCAAGAGCAAGCGGTTCGAGCGCTGAAGGAATCCCTTCTTCCGCTGGCGATGGTCGTCACGCCCAACATACCGGAAGCCGAAGTGCTGACGGGAATAGCCATCTCCGGCGTGACGGCGAAGAAAGAAGCCGCGAAGCGGTTGGCCGATTTCGGCGCGAAGCATGTCGTGCTGAAGGGCGGCCACGACGTCTCCGAGGACGGGCAAGCGGTGGATTTGCTGTACGACGGGCGGGATTTCCATGAATTCCGAAGCGCGCGAAGGGATACGCGGCATACGCACGGCACGGGCTGCACGTTCGCCGCCGCGATTACGGCAGAGCTGGCGAAGGGGCGCGGCGTGGCGGAAGCCGTCGAAGTCGCCAAGGCGTTCATCCAAGCCGCGATCGAGGATTCGCTGGAGCTCGGGCAAGGTCACGGTCCGACCAACCACTGGGCATACCGGGAGCGGGAGAGAGCGCGATGAGCGGGGCGGCATGGCTAGAGGATGCCGTTCGCCGGGCGTTACGCCTGTATTTCATTATGGGCAGCAATAATTGCCCGCCGGGGCACGATCCCGCGCAAGTGCTGTCGGAAGCGATTCAGGGAGGCATCTTGCCCGGAAGTCGCTTCCCGGCAACAACCCCGAAGAAATTGCAGGATGCGGAAAGAAGGCCGAAGACCGCCTCCATGCGGCGGTCTCCGGCCTTCAGATCGTCGAGAAACCCGCGTGCTTTATTGTTTCCAAAAAGCCTCGTTCCATTGGACATGTTACGAATTCCCTGGGATTCGCTGTTACCCGCTGAACGCATCCCTTCCGACAAACTGCAAAAGTACAGTTTGTTCAGGGTGATCTTGTCAAAACGACTCGACAACCTGTAAAAATACATTTTGTCGAGTCGAAATGGAGCATTTCTTACGAGAAAGTAGTTAACAACCTGCATATTTGCAGGTTGTCTACGAACATTTGAATAAACGAGCCAAACAACCTGCATATTTGCAGGTTGTTTGGCTGTTGGGGCGGAAACGGCTAAGCGAAAATGGCAGATCGGCAAAAATGCGATTGAGCAACCGTAGATAAGGACTTTCTCGACAACCTGAAGGCCGAAGACCGCCTCCATGGAGGCGGTCTCCGGCCTTTGCCCTATTCATGCTACTTTTGTTGCGACGTGCGAAGCGAGCTCAGTTCCGCCGACAAGATCATGCCGCTTCCGCCGACGACGTATACTTTGCCTTCGAACGTCACGACGCCGTTTAACCGTTCGGTCACGAGAACCTGTTGCTTTGTCCAGTGGGTCGCGTCCGGCGACAAGAAAATCGAGCCTTCCGCGCCGACGGCGATAAAGTGGTCTCCGGCGAAACCGATACCGTATAGGCCGGTGCTTGCGCCTCGAATCGTGAACCCGTCCTCGAAGGACGACTCCGTCCACGTCTTGCCGTCGGACGAGCTGAGAACCGTCGACGTATCGATATTGACGTACAGGCCGGCGGTCGACACCGCGAATTTGCCATTGCCCCATACGACGTCGTAATAATCGCCCCGGAAGTTCCGGTATATTTTCGTCCACTTTACGCCGTCCTGCGAGACCAGGATCAGCCCGGCTTCGCCGACCGCCACGAACGTGCTTCCGTTCCATTCGATCGAGTTGATGTCGACGGTCGCGTTGGACTTCTGTTTCGTCCACTTCGCGCCGTCTTTCGACGATAGAATAACGCCTTTCGCTCCTACCGCGTAATACGTATTCCCCGCTTTGAGAACCTTGTACAGCGACTCCGTCGTCGGGGAAGCGACCGTCTGCCAGACGACGCCGTCCTTGGACGTCGCCATCGTCCCCTTCGAACCGACGGCCAGAAACTTGCTTCCGGTCCAGACGGCGCTATAAAGCGGATAGACGCCTTGCTTCTGCGAGCCCGTCCAAGCTCCGGCGCGATTCCTTTGCAAGGACGCGAGCGAACTGATCTTCACCGAGTCGCGGTCCTTGTATCCGCCGACCAACACCATTTTGCCGTCTCCGACGGCGCCCATGCTCAGGCTCAGCGCGGAGATCGGATATCTCTTCGCTTGCTTCCACGACTTGCCGTCCGTCGACGTCTGAACGCCGAAGTTGGTTACCGAGACGTACTGTTTGCCGTTATAGAGAGAATAGAGCGGCACTTGCGACGGGTCTTTCTTGTTGACGAGCCCCGCGTCGCTCCACTTCGTTCCGTCTTTGGAAGAGAGGGCGATCCTGAACCAGTCGTCCTTCTTGCCCGAATTGACCCAATCCCCTCCGAGCAGGATGAACCGGTCCTTCACCCAATCGATCTGACTCCAGAACCCCTTAGAAGCGACGTATTTCCATTTCACGCCGTCCTTGGAGAGCATGATCGTATAGTCGCCGACCGCGACGAAGTTGCCGCCGCCGTAAGCCAGACTCCAGATTTGCTCGTAGTTGGGCTGCTTCGTCTTCGATTTCGTCCACTTGAGACCGTCCTTCGAGACGGCGGCGACGCCCCCCTCGTATCCGGCGGCGACGAACGTGCCGTTCCCCCAGGCGACTCCCGTGATGTTCGTTTCCAGCAAGCCCTTGGCCTGCCTCGTCCATTTCTGACCGTCATCGGAAGAATAGATGTACGCTTCGCCGTTGTTGCCGCCGACGGCGACGAATCGCTTGCCGTTCCATGCCGCGTCCCGGATGCTGATGGCGAATTCGACGATTTTCTGCGCGTTCTCCGTCCAGTTCACCCCGTCGGATGACGTCCAGATGTCCGTCGTCCTGGACCCCAGTTGCTGCTGGCCGAAAGCCAGAAACTTGCCCGCTCCATAGACGACGACGTCGAAATCTCCGTTATAGCCCGTCTCGTTCGTCTGCCACGCGATGCCGTCCTTGGACGTCTTCGCGATGCCGCCCGGACCGACCGCGACGTACAGGCCGTCGCCGTAAGCGTAATCTCTCGTCGAGAAGCTGACGTGCGATTTCTCCAACGTCCAGTCGAGGAATCTCGGGTCCATCGCCGTATAGGCCGACGGCGCCGCTTTCTGCTTCGAGTAGTCGTCTTGGAATTTCACGTTGCGCTGTTTGAGCGATTCGATGGCCGCCTTGGCGGATTCGTCGTTCATATCGACGACGTTCTCCGACATTCTCAAATAGCGGAGTTGGGACAATTCGAGCAGCGGAGACAAATCCCGCACGTTGTTGTCGTCGATCTCCACGTCCGTCAAACTCTGCAAGGAAGAAAGCGTGCCGATGTCTTCGATCAGATTATGCGAAACGCTCAGCAGCTGCAGCTTGCCCAAGCTCTTCAGCGGGGACAAGTCCTTGACGTTGTTGCCGCTTAGCGTCAAATATTGAAGCCTCGACAACCCCGCTAGCGGGGTCAAATCCTCGATCCGATTGCCGGGCGCGTCGAGCTCCACCAGGTTCACGGCATATTCCAATCCCTTTAACGACCGAAGCTGTCCGTCGGTCTGGGAGTTGCGCGCGAATATCGTATTCAGCTGAGCCATATCGGCCTCCGTGATCGCGCCGGCCGGCTTGTCCAGCGATTCCCGAATCGCTTTCTCCAAGGCGGGATCTTCGATGACGACTCCTTCCGCGAACGCCGGCGTTAACGGCGCCGCCGCGAAGGCGAGAAGAAAGGCGCATAATACGAGTAAATAACGAGAGTAGCGGGCCATGGCGATTGTCCTCTTTTCCGTCTAGTAGAATTGTCGGTAGATTCCATTCATTCCCTTACAAACGATCAACTCCAAGTAGAATAGCATATTCCGAGGAAAAATAAACCATTTGAGAGACCCGTTCGGCCGCGGGAAAACGACGCAATAAGGGCCGGACCCCCTCCTATCGAGGCGATTCCGGCCCTTGTCTTTTGTTATTTTATAACTCCTTCGTCATAAACACGCTGTAAGGATCTTCCGCGTAATCCGAGAACGGTCCGCAAATCCGGAATCCAAAGCTTTCGTATAGCTTGTGCGCCGGCACGAAGCCCGCCGTTGAGCCCGTCTCCAGGCTGAGCCGCCGGAAACCGCGACTCCTAGCTTCTTCGAAGATATGCGCAAGAAGTAGCTTGGCAACGCCTTTTCTAAGATGCGCGGATGCCGTTCGCATCGACTTCAGCTCGGCGTGCTTGTCGCCGAGATCCTTGATCGCCCCGCATCCGACCAGATCGCCATGCTCCCATACGCTCCAGAATGTAATCTCCGGCTTGCGCAGCCTGTCGAGATCCAACGCATGGACGCTCTCCGGCGGGCTTTCCGCAGACATCCCCAGTAGGTGCTCTTCGAGCAATGCCGCGATCTCCGGCCCCGACAAATCATCGATCATGATTTCCATCCTAATCCCCCCGAATTCTATTTCTACGATTGATCGGCATTTCTATTTTCATTATAAAAAAACGCCCGCCTCCGCGGAAGATGCTCTTCCGTGAAAGCAAGCGATTTGTTGACCGCGCCGTGAAATGATTCACCCCTCTGTTCTCGATTACAATTTGCCTTTGATGTCGAGCAGATACTTGGCGATGACGGCGATCGCGCCGACGTAGTAGCCGACCAGCACGATCCATCCGGTCGTGTCCATGACGGAGATCGACGCGAGCACGAGCAGAGGAAGCACGTAGCTGACGATGTCCTTCAGATAAACCAGGACGGATTCGTGAGCGACTTTACCGCCCTTCAACGACTTGTACAATCCGACCAAGAAATCGGCCGCCATCGAGCCCAACACGACCCACATGGCGATTTCCATCCAGTACGTTAACGTACCAATCATTTTGCCTCACCTCCTTATTAAGGAAGTTCACAAAGTCATTCAGAGGGTGAATATTATCCGCTTACATTATATGCCGGTCCGCTCGAGGTTGTACCTCCGCTAACGGAAGGGGACACTCGCCCGGAATCTCCGATTGTCGACGCCTGTCGGAGGAATCCCGCCGATCATGTCGAATTCATCATAAAGCTTCTTATATTTGGAAATATCACCCTGGCTGGAGGCAAACTTTCATGTATCTCTCTCATTCGGATTTGCGGGCGCGCGCAAGGTTTAGCTTACAAGGAAACTGGGGGAAAAGCATCGGAGCGTCGGTCTTGTCGTGGATCGTAGTCACTGCGCTCGGCGCCGTTCCTTTTCTTGGCTCCATTCTGGCTCTCATCTTCACCGGGGCGATCAACTACGGTTTGGCGGACTTCAGCTTACGCATCGCCAGGAACGAGCCCCTTAACGTCGGCGACGTTTTCAGCGGCTTTCAAAGGCTGGGCCGTACTTTTATGCTTTATCTTCTGATGAACATCTTCATTTTCCTTTGGACTCTGCTGCTTCTCATTCCCGGACTCATCGCGTACTTACGCTATTCCATGTCCTATTTCATTCTCAAGGATAACCCGGAACTGTTTGCCTCGGAAGCCATCCGTCGCAGCAAGCAGCTGATGTATGGACACAAATGGCGTTATTTCGTGCTCAACCTCACGTTTATCGGCTGGGCTTTGCTCGGGGTGCTCACGTGTTTCGTTGGATATTTATGGTTGCTCCCTTACATTAGGGTCACCCAGGCGCATTTCTACGAAGATCTGATCCGCGGAGACGCCAAGCTTCCGGAACCTCCGGCGCCGGATACTTTCATCCCGTCGAACTAACGAGGAGGCCCCCTGCCCATGACCAGAAAAGAGTTATCCCCTTCGGGTAATCCGATTTATTACCACGAAGCCAAAGATCGTCCCTTTCAGCCGGCTACCGGGGATGTCGCGACCATCGACTTGATTACCGATCATGTCGAGAAGCATATCGGTCCCGTTCACAACGTATATCATGAAATCGTCTCCGATAGGGTACATCTCGATATTCTGTTCGTGGCGCCGACGAAAGAACGCAACTACTATACGTTGGTGACCTGCGGCATGAGCGACCTGCCGATGACCGTGCCGGAAGGGGCCGAAGCTTTCCGGTACGCGGAGCTCATGCTCTGTCTCCCCGCGGATTGGCGCTTCTCGGACGAAGCCTTCCGCGACGAAAACCATTATTGGCCGCTGCGATGCTTGAAAACGATCGCGAGGTTGCCTCATGAATACGATACTTGGTTATACGCGGCGCACACGATTCCGAACGGCGATCCGGCCGAGCCTTACGCGGACAATACGAAGCTTGCCGGCATGATCCTTTCCATCCCTACGGCCGCGGAGCCGCAGGACGAGTTTTTTACGCTAACCTCGCCAGAGAAGGAAGTCCATTTCTTCAGCCTGATTCCCCTTTATCCCGAGGAGATGGATTATAAGCTCCGGCACGGCGCAGACGAATTATTCGAGAAGCTGAATAAGATCGGAGTCACCGAACTTCTCGACGCGAAACGCAAAAACACGTGCAAAAAACGGTTCGGCTTGTTTTAACGGCATGCGAAAAAAGGCCCCGAGGTCGATGTTTCTTCGACTCGGGGCCTTTGTTGCATGTAGGCCGACGGCTCCGCGGGAACCGGGATGGGCGCAACGTTCGGGCAATGCCCGGAGATTCGCTAGGATTATTCGGGCTTATTTTGACACTTTATATTATTTGACAGTCACTTTCATTTTATATATACTCTCATTACGAAACGTATTCGTAAAGGGAGGTTTTCGCATTGGAACGCAAGAATAACAAGGCCCTTATCGTAACCGGACTGATTATCGGGATTATTTTCTCCGAGCTCGACGAAACGGTCGTCAGCACGGCGATGCCGACGATCATACGGGACTTGAACGGGTTGTCGCTGTATGGTTGGGTGGCGGGGATTTACATGCTGACAATGACGTCCTTCATGCCCATTCTGGGCAAACTGGCGGATTTGTACGGTCGCAAAAAAATCTATATCCTAAGCATGAGCCTATTCATCGCGGGGTCGGTCATTAGCGGATTCGCGACCTCGATGCCCGTACTGCTCTTGGGACGCGGCATTCAGGGAATCGGCGCGGGAGGGCTAATGCCTCTTGCCATGGTCATCTTCGGCGATACTTTCACCGTCGAGCAGCGTGCGAAGACTCAGGGGATATTCGGCGCCATTATGTTTATCCCGCAATTGTTAGGTCCGCTTCTCGGAGGGTATTTGACGCAGCATATTTCGTGGCATTGGATTTTCTGGGTCAACATTCCGGTCGGAATCGTTGCCGCGGCCGTGCTTTCGGCCGGTCTCACCGAGTCCAAAGGAAACAAGGAAGCCAGCATCGACTGGGCAGGCGCTTTCCTGCTCGTCGGGTCGATCGTGTCCTTGTTGATTACGCCTGTTCTTCATGAAACCGAAGGTTACGCCTGGGGATCGCCGACGATCATGGGCTTGTGGGCTCTCGGCGCGGTTCTGCTCGCAGCGTTCGTATTCGTGGAGTTCAAGGCGAAAGAGCCGATTCTGCCTCTGCATCTATTTAAGAATCGGACGTTCGTCGTCTTGTCCCTCATCGTATTTACGCTGGTCATCGGAATCATGGGGTCCTTCGCCTCGTTCCCGTTCTTCGCCCAGAACGTGCTCGGGCTGTCGCCTATCGCATCCGGTTACCTCACCTTGCCATTGATGGTTGGAGCTGTCTTAGCAAGCGTGGTTTCCGGACGACTGATGACGAAAGTGCCTTACCGGACAATCTTCGTCGTATCGATGATGCTGCCAGCCCTTGCGTTCTATCTCATGAGCGGTCTCGACGCGAACACCCGCATTATCGAGATCTGCGCGTACTTCGTTATTTTGGGCCTCGGATTCGGCGTTCTGTTCAACAACAACCTGATCGTCCAAGAATCGGTCGACAAAGAACATAGCGGCGTCGCTCTGACGTCGGTTACCTTGTTCCAATCGTTCGGACTCACGATCGGGGTCAGCGTATTCGGGAGCCTGCTCGCATCCCATATTACGTCCGGTGTCGGCAAGCTCGCGGGCTCGCTGCCGGCGGGTAGCGCCGAAGAACTCGGCCATGCCGCCCAAGGGGGCATTCCCGAAGGAATCGACGCGACTCTCGTTGAACAGATTAAGGGCATATTCTCGGATGCTTTTCAACATCTATATTGGGTCTCTTTCGGCTTTGCCATCGTCGTCGTGCTCATCTGCTTGTTCTTGAAAAGGGAAGTGCTATCCGTTACGGATACCGGGAAGAAAGAGGAAGCGGCGTTGGAAGCTTGATTATTGAAGACAGAGAGGTAGGGATGCTGCTGTGCCACCGGACAAAACCGAACCCGCGAAGATGGGACTTCGCGAGAAAAAGAAGCAAAAGACGCTCATGACATTGCAGCAGCAAGCTTTGCGATTGTTTCGGGAACAAGGCTACCATGCGACGACGATCGAACAGATCGCGGAAGCAAGCGAGATCTCTCCCAGCACTTTTTTCCGTTACTTCGCCACGAAGGAAGCCTTGGTGCTCGAGGATGAGTACGACCCGCTACTGATTCAAGCGTTCCGGGAACAGCCGAGCAACCTAAACCCGATACAGGCGTTGCGGGCGGCGATACGAGCGGGCTTCGCTTCGATTGACCAAGAAGGGATGGAAGCCCTTCGCGAACGCATGAGTCTCATGCTATCCGTTCCGGAGCTGCGCGCTGCCTCGCTCATTCAGATGAACGCATCGCTGACGATGATGGCGGAGATGGTCGCCGATCGTCTCGGCCGGCCTCGGGACGACTTCGAGGTGCTCACGTTTGCCGGTACCGTATTGGGGGCGATGATGGCGGTCCAACTCTATTGCCTCGACCGTCCGGAAGCCGATTTCGTCGATACGGTAGATAAGGCGCTGGCCCATCTGGAAGCCGGGCTACCTCTGAAGAGAGAATGAACGGCGTCAACGACAATAAGACCGGGCTCCTAAATTCATCAGGAGTCTTCTTTTTTAATGTCGGATATAAGTGGACCAGCGCCCATTTTTGCAATTGGATCTTTATCGATGATGGCGAAATTTCGTATACTCATGCTACTTACGCATCGATCGCAACAATCGAAAGGAGCCGAATCCGATGATCGGGATCGCGCCGCTGAAAGCAGACGACAGAAGTCGCTGGGAAGCGTTGGCCCGCGGCTACAAAACCTTTTACGAGACGGAACTGCCCGACTCCGATTACGACAAAGCCTGGCAACGGCTGCTGAAAGCCGACGGCATCTACGGACTAGGAGCCTACTTGGACGGAAGTTTGGTCGGCATCGCCCACTACCTGTTCCATTCTACCGTCTGGGCGGACGACGCTTGCTACTTGCAGGATCTCTTCGTCGATGAAGCTTTTCGCGGTCAAGGGACCGCGCGGGCGCTTATCGAAGGCGTCGCGCAAGCGGCGCGGGAACGCAACGCCTCCAGATACTATTGGCAGACGAAACGCGACAATTCGGTGGCCCGCGCGCTTTACGATAAGGTTGCCGTTCACAGGGGGTTCATTCGTTACGACTACCCCGGATTCGCCTAAAAACGCAAAAACAACCCCGCCTCGGTCGATCCGAAGCAAGGTTGTTTGGCGTATTCCTATAAACTCGTCTCGGTGACGCCGTTTACCGGATCGAACGACAGCATCTTCGTCCCGATCTTGTCGATGAAGAACCGGTCGTGGCTGACCGTCACGACGGCGCCGGGGAAATGAATGAGCGCCTGCTCCATCACTTGGATGCTCGTCAGATCCAGATGGTTCGTCGGCTCGTCCAAGATGATGACCGCGGAACCGGAGAGCAAGCACTTCGCCAGCGCGACCCGCGCCTTCTGCCCGCCGGACAGATTGCCGATCGTCTTGGACAGATCCGCCTCCGAGAACTGCAGCATGGAGAGGAATTTGTTGACCTTCTTCCGCGGCGCGTCTAGACCCAATCCGTACGTGTTGACCGCGTGGCTGACAGTGTCCTTCGGATCTAGCTCGTCCCACATCCGGTTGAAGTAGGCGTAGCTGACGCCCTTCTCCCAGATCACCTCGCCGGATTCCGGCTTCTCCTGCCCCGTCAGCGCCTTGATCAGCGTAGACTTTCCGCTTCCGTTCGGACCTACGATCACTAGCCGGTCTTCCTTCTGAATGTCGAACCCGACGTTCTCGAAGATCCGCCGGCCTTCGTAGCTCTGACCGAGACCCTTCGCTTCGCACAGCTTGTCCGGAAAACGCAGCCGCTCGTAAATATCCGTAATGAGCACGTTGACGGGATGCGGCTCGATCCGCTTCTTGTTGTCCGCAAGCTTGCGGGATAGGCGGTCCTTTGAACCGGATTTGCGGGTCGCGCGGTCTTCGATCGCTTCCGCCTCCATGAGAAGAAGCTCTTCCTCCCATTCGAACTGGCGATCCAGCTCCTTCTTGCGCATCTTCTTCTTGCGGATATAGTCGGTATAATTCCCTTCGTACTCTTGAAAACG
Source organism: Cohnella suwonensis (assembly GCF_042655365.1). Lineage (NCBI taxonomy): Bacteria > Bacillati > Bacillota > Bacilli > Caryophanales > Paenibacillaceae > Cohnella > Cohnella suwonensis. Next base: position 21,625 of record NZ_JBHSMH010000008.1, read on the forward strand.
ATAATTCTCGATCTCGATAATATGCGTAACCGTCTTGTCGATGAACTGCCGGTCGTGCGAGACGAGAATCATGGCGCCGTTGAACCGGTACAGCCATTGCTCCAGCCAGGTGATGCCTTCCATATCCAAGTAGTTCGTCGGTTCGTCGAGCAGGACGACGTCGGGCTGCTGAATGAGCATTTTCGCGAGAGCGGCGCGGTTTCTCCACCCTCCGGACAACTCGTCGACCGGCTGATGGCGCGATCGTTCGTTGAAGCCGAGCTTCGTCAGCACCGTATTGATCTCGACCGATACGTTCCAGCCGTCCAGATGCTCCATCTGCTCGAACAGCTCCGCCTGTCTCGCGAGCAGCGTCTCCATCTCGCCGTCGTCCGAGACGACGCCCAGCTTGTCCGCGATGTCCTGTAGCTCCCGCTCGATCGACGCCACCTGCTCGAAGCAGGCCTCCAGTTCCTGCTGGACGGATAAGCTGCCGCTCAGTTCCGAGAACTGCGAGAAGTAGCCGATCTTCGCCTGCGGATCCAGCTCCACCTTGCCCGCGGTCGGCTCTTCCTTGCCCAGAATCAGCCGGAATACCGTCGACTTGCCGGCGCCGTTCCTTCCGATTAGACCGACCCGTTCGCCCTTGGCGAGCTTAAAATAAATATCGCGAAAAATCAGGGATTCTTCGTATTTCTTCGTGACGTTCTCCAAACGAATGACGCTCATCTTGATCACCTTCCGGGTTGTTTCTGTCTAGCGTGATTATACCATTAGTTCTCCGTTTCGCCTCGGTCCGGGAAAATTCCCGGTTCGTCGCCGAACGCGAGAGATCGGCTTCACCCCGAACTAGGCCCCCGCATAGAATAACCCATGTTCAACCAGACGGAGGTCTTCGCCATGAGCTCGCCAATTCCGGTACAGCACGAGCTGAAGCCGATCTATCAGTGCGATTCCAAGCTTCATCAGACGCTCAAGTCGGCCAGGGAAAACCTGCATCAGTTATGCGCGCGACATGCCCGCAAGCTGGTCAAGGTGGAGACGATGGACGGCGACGTCTACGAAGGGCACATCGTGCACTGGGACAGAGGGGTCGTCTACTTATGCCTGTCGAACGAAGGCTATGCTCGCGCCTTCTTCCCGGGGCCGCCTAACCCTTACCTCTACAACAACTTCGTGCTTCCGCTCGTCCTGTTTAACCTGCTGGCCATCACTCTTTTGTAAGAACGCAAAACCTACCGAAAGCTAAGGAGTGACGAACTTGTCCATTATGCCTCCCTTCGGACTGCCCGGCGGTATGCCCGGCGGTATGCCCGGCGGTATGCCCGGCGGCATGCCCGGCGGTATGCCCGGTGGCATACCAGGCGGTATGCCTGGCGGTATGCCCGGCGGTATGCCCGGCGGTATGCCCGGCGGTATGCCCGGCGGTATGCCCGGGGGTATGCCCGGCGGTATGCCCGGCGGTATGCCCGGCGGTATGCCCGGCGGCATGCCCGGTGGTATGCCCGGCGGTATGCCCGGCGGTATGCCCGGCGGCATGCCCGGCGGTATGCCCGGCGGTATGCCCGGGGGTATGCCCGGCGGTATGCCCGGCGGTATGCCCGGCGGTATGCCCGGGGGTATGCCCGGCGGTATGCCCGGCGGCATGCCCGGGGGTATGCCCGGCGGTATGCCCGGCGGTATGCCCGGCGGCATGCCCGGTGGTATGCCCGGCGGTATGCCCGGCGGTATTCAGCCTCCGTCTTCGCCTCCGCCCCAGATGGTTCCGCCCCAGCCGCTCGCCTCGGCGTTGGCCGTCGATCCGGGCGCGATCTCCCGCTGCATGTTCCGCTACACGTACATTTGGCCGCGCGGGGGGCAGGGCTTCTGGTTCTATCCCGTCTTCGTCGGCCGAACGTCGGTATCGGGCTTCCGCTGGACCGGTTTCTTCTGGATCTTCTCGGGCTTCGACCTGCAACGTATCGAATCGTTCTCGTGCTTCTAAAATCGACAAGAGAGCGCGGCGAATATACGCCGCGCTCTCTTGTCGAGAAAGTCCTTAGCCAACAAACTGTAAAGATACAGGTTGTTCGGCTCGTTTAATCATTCGTACGTGGACAACCTGCAAAAATGCAGGTTGTTTGCTGTTTATCGCGAAAACGATCCGTTTTTGGTTCAACAAACTGTATTGGATGCAGGTTGTTGATCCCATTTGCCCATTTTGAACCAATCAACCTGCACTTTTGCAGGTTGTCGGGAAGGGAGGCGCTTTGGCGGGATTCTCAACCTATGTTCATCGTTTCTCCTCGTATAGATATCGTTCGCGCCGAACACGCCGCCCGGATAAACCGCGACGCCCGCCCGCGACGCGGCTTCCGCAAGCCGAGCATCGCTCGTCGGCCGAAACAGGCGAAGCCAGACGTAGAAACCGCCGGCTTGGGCGTTCGGAGCGACGCGCTCCGCGTAAGGCGCGACATGGCGCTCGAGCGCGTTTTCCAATGCCATTTAACTACCCCTTTATTACGATCTGCTAGACTCGCCGCTTCTTACAGTACAACAAGAAAAGGCCGGAATTCTCTCCAAAATGGAGGATTCCGGCCCTTCTCTATGCGGTTAGGCTTTGCTGACTTTCTTCAAGTCCAATTTGATCTCTTGCTCTTCCTCCACGGCTTGCCCCGTGCGCTTAATGAAGAACGAAAGCAACAGACCGACGACCCCGATTCCGATGATGACCATGTACGCGTCGTTGATCCCTTGAATCGTCGCCTCCGTGATCATTTGCTGCTGCGTCAAGGAACCGCCGGCGGTCATCATGTCCGTGAGATGGTTCTTCGTGCTCGTCGTCATTACCGTGACGAGAAGAGCGGTACCGATTCCCCCGGCTACTTGCTTGATCGTATTGGAGATGGCCGTGCCGTGCGCGTTCAATCTTGCGGGCAGTTGATTCAGTCCCGCCGTCGTGATCGGCATCAGGAACATCGCCATGCCGAAGCGCCGTCCCGTGGACATGAGAACCAAATACGTGTAACTCGTGGAATCGGTCAGATTCACGAAGCCGATCGTCGTTGCGATCGTGATGATCAAACCGATAATGGACAACCATTTCGCGCCGAAGCGGTCGAACAGTCTTCCGGTGATCGGCATCATGACGCCCATGAGAAGAGCGCCGGGGAGCATTAAAAGTCCGGACTCGATCGCGGTATATCCGCGGGCGTTCTGCAAGTACAGCGGCAGAAGCATCATATCCGCGTACATGACCATCGTCACCACGATATTAATGACGGTCGTCAAGGAGAACATATTGTATTTGAACGCCCGTAGATCCAGAAGCGGGCTATCCGAGACCAGCTGCCGCCAGGAGAACAGAATCAGGGAGACGACGCCTGCGGCAATGGACACGAGCACTTCCGCGCTGGACCAGCCTTTGCTTCCGGCGCTGCTGAAGCCGTACAGGATCGCGCCGAATCCGATCGTCGACAGAATGACGCTCCACATATCGATCTTCGGATAGCTGCGTTCGGAGACGTTTTTCAAATACAAGAAAGCCACCGCGATCACGATAATGACAAAAGGAATCATGCCGTAAAACATCGTGCGCCAGGAGAAATGCTCCATGACGTATCCCGCGAGCGTAGGTCCGATGGCCGGAGCGAAAATAATGGCGAAACCGACCATGCCCATCGCCGCTCCCCGTTTGTCGGGAGGGAAAATCGTCAAGACGACGGTCATCAAGAGCGGCATGATAATACCGGCTCCGGCCGCTTGTATCAGTCGACCGACGAGCAATAATTCGAAGCCGTTCGCCAATGCCGACACGACGGTTCCGACGAGAAAAATAATCATGGAAGTCTGGAATAGCTCGCGGGTCGTAAAGCGCTGCATTAGATACGCGGTAATCGGAATCAGAACCCCGTTCACCAACATATAACCGGTCGTCAGCCATTGGGCCGTAGACGCCGCAATATCAAAGTCGATCATCAGCTCCGGCGTCGCGACGCTCATGATGGTTTGATTCAATACGGCGAGGAACGCCCCAAGAATCATAACGAACAACAGCGGGCCTTTCTTAATCGAACTGCTGTCAAAAGCCGAATTCGTGCTCATTCTCCTCAATCCTTTCTATTCATTGCGAAACTAATTAACAGTTTGTCGCATATGCTATTGAATGTTAATAACTATAATCACCTCTTAGCGATATCACAAGCAACAGCTTTCCGCAAAGTGTATATTAGTTTACGATTTGTCCGGATCTGTCGTCTGTCGGAAAAATAATCTACAAAGAGATCTGAATTGTCGTGCAAAGATCGCGCTTTTGGTCGCGCTTCCATGCCGTTCACCGTTTCGGAAGCCTACGGCGTATTCGGATATTATGTTACAATGCTTGTCCTCCAATTCGGGAGCATCGGCATAGAGAGTGATGACGGGACGAGTGACCGTGGCAGGAATATAGCGGAACGATGACGAACATTGTTGTATTCTGACGAAACATTTTCGAGGAGCGACCGAATGTTCACGAAGTTACGCCTTCCGTACGGCCGGATTAAACTCAACGCGCTTATCCTCGGCCTCCTGGCCGTATCCTTGCTCGGCTCGCCCGCCATTCTTGCGGGAGCGGCGCTGAAATCGCAGAAAAAAACGCTAACGGATTCGACGCTGCGCTCGAACTTCGAGGGAACGCGCAATTTGACGATCACGATGAATAAGCTCTTCGGTCTGATGAACCGGACTCTAGGGGAAACGTCCCAATATATTCTCCGGAGTCGGGGAACGCTCGAACATAGCTCGGATCTGCTCGGTCCTCTGCTCGGAGGCGACCGTTTCTTTAACGCGGCCGTTGCCTTGGACGACAATGGCTCCTTGCTTGCCTTCAATTTGAGAAAGGGACCTCTCTCGGCCGTCGCCGAAAGAGGTCCCTTATTTCTTTCCAAGGCGCGGTTGGCAGCGATCAACCTTCATTCGGCTTTCGGCGCGTGCCTCTCGCCAGCGTAAGCTGCGGCAAGATCATGCCCGCCAGCATCAGCGCGCATCCGACGACGCCGCGGGTTCCGAGCAGCTCGTCCAACAGCCAGTACCCGCCGATGACCGCGAATACCGTTTCCATGCTCATGATAATGGCCGCCTGCGTCGGCTGGGCATCCCTCTGCCCGACGACCTGAAGCGTATAGGCGATGCCGACGGAGCATATGCCGCCGTATAGAAGCGGAACGAGCGCTTGCAGGAGGCCCGAGAAGTCGATCTTCTCCGCCGCGATCGCCACGATGAAGCTAAGAACAGAACAAGTCACGATCTGGAACAGCGACAGCTTAAGCACGTCCGTCTTGCGGGATAACCTGTCGATCACCAGAATATGCGCCGACCAGAAGAACGCGCCGACGAGCTCGTAGACGTCTCCCTTGCCCAGCGTCAAATCGTCCGGAACGCATAACAGATAAAGGCCGATCGCCGCCAGCGCCGCCCCGAGCGAGCTGTTCAAGCCTAACCGTTGCTTCAAGAAAAGGCCGATGAAAGGCACGATGACGATATACAACCCCGTAATGAAAGCCGCCTTGCCGGCAGTCGTATAGAGGAGTCCGATTTGCTGCAAGGACGAGCCGCAAAATAAGACGAGACCCGCGATAAACCCGGAAATCGCCGCGATTCTATACGAGGATCGATTCTCGGTCGGCGATTGCGCCGACTTTCGGTCTAGAAAAAGTATCAGCGGAATTAACGACAACGCCCCTAGGGCGAATCTGACCGCGTTGTAAGTAAACGGCCCGATATGCTCCATCCCCTGCCGCTGGGCGACGAAGGCGAACCCCCAGATGCAGGCGGTCATCAGGAGCAACGCGCTGGACTTCAATCGTTTCTGTCGGTTCATCGGATGACAAAGCTCCTAGTCGGTGGAATGTGGGGGTATCCATCAATGCACGACGCCAAATTTGTTCCCGTCAGGATCGTACAGCGGAAAGCCGCGGATGCCGTCGTCGAAGTTCTCGATCTCTCCGATATCGGCGCCCTTTTCCTTTAAGTCGCGATATGTACCGTCCACGTCTTCCGTATGAAAGTTGAAATATTGCGTGACTTGATAATTGTTTCTCGGGAATTGCCGATGCTCGATATCGAACGAAAGCACTAGGCAGAATATGATTTTGTAATCGTTCATCATCATGACGGTTGCGTTCGGTTCGTCGCGATGGGTAATCTCGAACCCCAGCATTTCCTCGTACCATTTCGTTGAACGCTCCAAGTCGCTGACCGGAACGAATATCCCTACGCCGTAAAATGTAGTTTTGCCCATTAGATTATGCCTCCGATTGGTATATTAATGGCGAAGTCACAGTCAACACATTGCCGTCCGGGTCTTTGAAGATGAACCACGCGCGCCCGTGCATGAACCGTACGCGGTCGATCTTCACGCCGCTGTCCGACAGCTCGCGGTATGATCGGAACATCGATCTCGCGTCGGCGCTCCGAAACGCCTGCACGAACGCCTCAAGCAGCTCCGCGTCCGCTTTGGATTTCGGAGCCGCATCCGCTTCGTCATCTAACTCCGCCAGCAAGAGGAATTGCCTGTCGGCCGCTTTCTTAAGCCGCTTCCGAGCTCGGTGCAGCGCGGCTTTAACCGCCGTAACGGGCTGGCCCAGCGCGCTCGCGGTCTCCATCGGAGTAAAGCCGAACACGTCCGTCAACACGATTAGCGCAGCCTGTCTGGGCTCGAGCGCGTCCATCAGCGCTTCCAGCGATTCGCGGATGTCGCAGCGGCTCCAATCCGCGTAAGACAGGTCGCCTTGATCGGCCAGAAACTCCGGCAGGAAGGCCATTTTGCTCCTTCGGCAAACGTCGTACCATGCGTTCGCGGCGATGCGATACATATAGGCTTTGCTTAGCTCGCGCTCCGGCCATCTTCGGAACCTGCGGAGCGCCTTGATCATCGTCTCTTGGAATAGATCGTCCCCGTCCCATTCCGAGCCCGCCAAGTTCCTGCAGTACCTGCGCAGATCCGGCTCGTGCGGCAACGTTAATTCCGCGAAAGCTCCGTCGACCGACGATCGAGCCATTGCCGTCAATCCTTTCTATACTTCTGCTTATACGCGTAGAAGGCGTCCGAGCTTGGCAATTCTTCGACGATCCCGATCGGATTGCCGTCCGGATCGAAGCAATCGAAGAATCGAACCCCGTCGCTATTCACGATCGGCATCGCTTCGACTCCTTGTTCGATCAGAGCGGCATGCGAGTATTCGATATCGAACGATTCGAAGTTGTAGTACGGAATTTTGCCCCCTCCCGCATCGAAGGTCGAACATCCTTATGTACCAATCCGTCGAACGTTTCATATCCGTAACCGGGATAAAGATGCCGCTTATTTTACTCGCGACTTTTCTCATCGTCCAATCCTCCGCTTTCATATTTTCTTTACCCTACTATAACGGAAAATATTGTATTGGAGATACGGGGGGATTGGGGAGAAATTTTTCGTATCATCTATTTTTTCACCGACCGCGAGAGCCCGAACAAGTCGTCAAGAGGTCATACGCTAAGTTTCCGAAGGTTCTGATATCGTCCAGATAATCATAACCGTTGGGGTTGCTCAACTGATTAAACATTCTGACGATAACTGCATCGTATTTCGGTACAACGATACATGCGCATCCCGTAATGCCAAGTACTTGATATGAGCAGCCCGGCAATCGTTCGCCTAATTGATTCAATAGGGTATCGCTTTGCAACCACCAAATAAACCCGTTTCTAGGTTGGTTGGCGGGAACCGTATCCGGCGTTTGTAACGTGATCAGGCGCTCGAATACTTCCGCGGGCAGCAACTGCTTACCGTTCAAACAACCTTTTTGAAGGTGGATGTAACCCCATTTCGCCATGTCTCTTGCGCTGACAAATAGATTGCTTTGATCGCCTGCATCGCTGTGATTAGGCCCTACCCATGTATTCTTATCATCGTAGTAGTTATAAATAAGATGCTCTTTGTTCTCCGTTCGCCATCCGGTTTCATTCATGTCATAGACGCTAAACACATGTTCTTGCATATAAGCGCTCAAGGTTTTCCCCGACAAATGCGTTACTAAATGCATCAGCATGTTAATACCCGCATTCCTGTATGCCCATTTCTCCCCCGGCTTGAATTCTCTTGCGATTTCTCCATCCTTTTCGATTAACCCGTGGGTATGGGTCAGTAAGTGACGTAAAGTAACCCCTTCAGCAGAATGTTTGTACCCGCTAAGGTAATGTCCAATTTCATGATCTATACTTTTGATTAGACCTTTTTCTATTAACAAACTGACGGCTAGACCAAGATAAGTTTTCCGAACGGAACCCACATTAAACTGAGTGTACCTATCCACAATTCGCGAATTTTTAGTAGCGGCATGCCTGCCTGAGTACCATTCATTCACAACGGTATTATTTTTAATAATGTAGGTCGCAGCCGCCGTGGCTCCTATTTCCATTTGCACCTTATGCACATATTCATTAAGACTTTGATAATGATTGCTCATAAAAACACATCCATGCTTTGTCATTTTTTCGTTGCATCCTCCAATCATAAATGTCGAGGAAGTAAGCGTATTTACATGAAATCAGTCGATTGATATCATTCTTCGCGGAATAGGAAACTCCTTCCGCTCTCCTCTAATCTCAACTATCACTCGCTCCTTATTCCCGCGCCGCCCAAGCAAAAACGCCTTCAGCGCCTCTGTCTCCCCGTAAACAAATAGGGACGCCCGTCACGAATACGCGACTGCGTCCCTCATTCAAACCTTCCATATAGTGAATCTATGCGCGCTCCGCCGAGCGGTCGACCGCGGAAATCGTAAACTCGAAGCTCAGCTCTTCATCCGCCGGAATCCGATATTCCTTATGCACCGGAGCGCCCCAGCTGTCGTCGCCGCCGACGCCCGTCTGGCGTCCCGCGACCGTAACGACGGTGTAGTGAACATCCGGCAGCTCCCATGGATGAGCGGCATTCTCCAGCTCGAACGCCGTATACGGCGAGACGCTGCATTCCACCGGCGCCGACGGCGCTGCCGTCAGCCGCAGTCCCAGGCCGCGGCTGTCCGTAAGGCTCAAACGGCGGACGCCGATACGATTGCCGGACTCTTGCGGCACCAAGTAAGAGGAAGGAAGCTCGCGAACCTTCCGGTCGAACACGCCGAGACGCGCGCCGAATGCGCGGTCGATGTAGTTCTCCTCCGGCCCCATCGCGTACCATTCGGTGTCTTCGTAATCGGCCGACAGCTTGAACGACAGCGCCACGATCGGGACGTTCGGCAAGCCGGCGGCGCCGTTATAATCCGTCCGAACCCGGATGCTTCCATCCGCATACACCGTGTACGCCACGCGAACGCGTAGATCGGCGCTAATGCTGAACGCGTAATCGAACGCTACCGTCGCGCTCTTGCCGACGGAAGTATTAGCGCGCGTACTTGCACCGTCCACCGACAGCTCGACGCCCGTGCATTTGCGCGCCAAGCTTGCCGCAACCCATACGCCCGCCTCATAGCCGAGCGCCGTCCCTTTGTCATTGTCGGTCGTCGCCCGCCAGAACAGCGGCGCGGGAGGCGCGGCAATCATCTCGCGGTTGCCGTAACGGACCGATACGAGCGAAGCGGCTTGCTTCGAGAACAAGATCGAGAAGCCGTCCCCGGCTACGCCGATGTTGACGTCGCCTTCCACGACGCGAACCTCTCCCGCCGGCACATGTCCGGCTGCTACGGCAGCATCGGCCACTTCGAACAAAGTCTCGCCGAACGCTACCTCATGGCCTGCTTCGGCCCATAGTTCCGCTTCCTTCAGCAGGAAAGCGGCATGGATCGCATAATCGCCCGGCCGATGCATCTCTTCCTCCGGCAACGCCAGCGGAATGACCGCCTCGCTTCCGGCCTCGACCGAAGCAGCGCCTTGCCATGCCCAGATTTCATCGCCGCCTCGATACAAGCGCACCGACAAGAGCAGCCCGTCCGTGCTCTCGAACAAGTTCTCGTTCACGACCTTCACGCCTAAGCGCGACGGCTGCAGCTTCACGTTCTGATACAAGAATTTGACTTCCTGCATCTTCGGCGTCGCGCGCCGATCCGCGAATACGATGCCGTTGCCGCAGAAGCTATAGTCGGTCGGCCGGTCGTCGAAATCTCCGCCGTACGCCATGTACTCGCGGCCGTAGCGGTCTCTCTTCGCCAGCGCCTGATCGATATAGTCCCAGATGAAGCCGCCTTGGTACATCGGATACCGCCGCTCCAGCTCGGCATACTTGTGCATGCCGCCGACGGAATTACCCATCGCATGCATGTACTCGCAGCTGATGTACGGCTTCTCGGGATTGCTCTCCAAATATTCGATAATGTCGGCCGGCTTCGCGTACATCCGGCTTTCCATGTCGCTCGTCGCATCGAATTTGCGGTTGTGGAACACGCCTTCGTAATGGACGAGCCGCCCCGGATCCTTCTCGCGGAAGTAGTTCGATACGTTCAAGATCACTTCGCCCGCATACGATTCATTGCCGCAGGACCAAATGAGAACGGACGGATGGTTCTTGTCTCGCTCCAGCATCGATTGCGCCCGGTCCATGACGGCTCCCTGCCATTCCGGCTTGTCGCCCGGCACGTTCCAGGAAGGCTCGACCGCCCCCATCTTCTGCCACGAGCCATGCGATTCCAAATTCATCTCGTCGATGAGATAGATGCCGTATTCGTCGCAAAGCTCGTACCAAAGCGTCTGATTCGGATAATGCGAGGTGCGGACGGCGTTCATGTTGTTTTGCTTAATCGTCTTGATGTCCCACAGCATGTCCTCTTCCGTAACGGAACGGCCGCGGCGGAAGTTAAACTCATGGCGGTTCACGCCTTTGAAGACAATCCTCTTGCCGTTCAGGCACATCAATCGATCGATCATCTCGAACCGCCGGAAGCCCGCTTTCTGTACGATCGCTTCCGCAAGCTCGCCTTCGCCGTTCACGATGGACAAGATGACGCTGTACAAATACGGGCGCTCCGCGCTCCACGGCTTGACTTCGCCCGCATCAACAGCAAACGACAGCTTGCCGCCGCTGAACTGGCCGTGCTCCGCAAGGACGACCCGATCATCGGCATCCTTCAGCTCAAGCAGCGCGCCGGCCTGCTCGCCATATCCGTTCGATTGCTCCAGCAGTTCCAAATCGACCAACAGCTTGCCCGTCGTATAGCTGTCGTCCAGCTCCGCGCGAACATGCAGGTCTCTGACGTGGAGCTCCGGAACGGTGTACAGATAGACGTCGCGGAATATGCCCGAGAACCGCCAGAAGTCTTGATCCTCCAGCCAGCTTCCCGTGCTGCGCTGGTACACCTCGACCGCCAGCTTATTATCGCCTTCCTTCAGGAATGGCGTCAGCTCGAATTCCGACGGCGTAAAGCTGTCCTCGGCATAGCCGACGAACTCGCCGTTCAGCCAGACGTAAAAAGCCGATTCCACGCCTTGAAACGAAATATAGACGGGACGCCGCTCCATCGATTCCGGCAGACGGAAGTGCTTGACGTAACTGCCGACCGGGTTATGCTCCTGCGGAATGGCCGGCGGTCTTACGCCGTCGAGCCCGTCCCACGGGTACATCGTATTCACGTATTGCGGAGCGCCGAAGCCTTGCAATTGAATATGGCCCGGCACTTGAATGTCGTCCCATCCGCGGCAGTCGAAGTCCGCCCGATAGAAGTCCGCGACCCTGCTTGCCGCGTTGACCGCATAGCCGAATTTCCAGTTGCCGTTCAAGCTGCGGCGCATCGCCATCGGCGCTTTCCGCTCCGCTTCCTCCATCGTCCGGTAATAGCGGTGATCGGAATGCGCATCCAAGCGGTTGACCTTGTACACCGTTTCATCGCTGAGCCACTCGAAGCTGGCGGTTGTCGCTTTCATCTTACGGATCCTCCCCGACTTCTATCCATCTATCCCATTATTTTACCGAACCCGTCATCCCTGCGACAAAATGCTTCTGCATCAGGAAGAAGACGATTGCGGTCGGCAGCGTTGCGATCAGAATAACGAGCATAATTACGCCGTAATCCGGCGAATAGCCGGAGCCTAAGTTCGAAATCAGCAGCGGGACCGTTCGCTTCTCCGGCGATTGCAGCACGACGAGCGGCCACAAATAGTTGTTCCAGCTGGACATGAACGTAATGATAGCGGCAGCCGCATACGTCGTCTTCATCGTTGGGACATATATTCGGAAGAATACCCCAAGTTCGCTCAATCCGTCAATTCGTCCCGCTTCGAGCATATCCTTCGGAAACATCTTGGTGCTTTGACGGAAAAAGAAAATCAGAAACGCCGTCGTAACCGTCGGAAGAACGACGGCCGACATCGTATCGATGCCGATCGCGGGCAACGTCTGCGATATGCTGCCGAACATCCGGTACAGCGGCACCATAAGCGCCGCAAAAGGGATCATCATGGACAGCAGCAAAATGTTGAATACGATATCCTTTGCCTTGCTGCGGAAGACTTCAAAGCCATAACCGGCAAGCGATGCGATCAACATCGCGAGAAGCGTCGTCGAAATCGAGACTTTCGCCGAGTTGAGCAGCGCGGGTACGAGATCGATCGAATCCATGACCTTATTGAAATTGTCGCCTAAAGAGGATCCGGGCAGCAGCCTTCCCTTCGTGACGTCAACCGACTTATTCGTCGCGCTGACGATCATCCAAAGGAACGGAAAAATCGAGACGACCGCCGCGATGCTCAAAAACACGTAGGTAAACGTCCGTTTAACCATTTTTATCACCTGCCAGTTTGAACTGAAGCAATGAGAAGATGACGATCAGAATGACGACGGCGTAAGAGACGGTCGCCGCATAGCCGAAATCCGGCGTATATTTGAACGACAGGTTGTAGATGTACTGCGAAAGCGTCATCGTGGCATTGCCCGGACCGCCTTTCGTAATATTCATGACCTCGTCGAACAACTGCAGCGTGCCGATCGTCGACGTAATCGACGTGAACAAAATAATCGGCTTGAGCAATGGAATGGTGATTTGGCTGAACTGGCGGAACGACGAAGCTCCGTCGATGCGCGCCGCCTCATAGATGGAAGCGTCGATGTTCTGCAGCGCAGACAAGTAGAAAATCATATTATATCCGGTCCAACGCCAAGTAATGGCGATAATGATCGTAATTTTAGCCCAGAACGGGTCGGTAATCCACTCGATCGGCAGACCGACGAGATGCAGCTTCAGCAGCATCGTATTGATCAATCCGTCTGCGCCGAACAAGTATTTGAAGATAACCGAATAAGCGACAAGCGACGTGACCGCCGGCAAGAAAATCGCAGTCCGGAAAAAGCCCTTCAGCTTCAAGTTATTATCGTTCAGCAACACCGAGAAAAACAAGGCAAGCAAGATCATAATCGGAACTTGCACGATTAGATAGATGAACGTGTTTTTCAACGTGGTAATGAAGGTGGGGTCCTTAAATAGCCTTACGTAATTGTCTCCTCCGACGTAGGTCAGATTCCTCCCCGTCCCCGACTGAAAAGACATGAGAAACGCCTGAATCATCGGGTAGAAATAAAAGACGCAAATCAAAATGACGGCCAACGCAATGAATGCCCAGCCAATCGCATTCGTCTTTGCTCTAATGTTCATCGCTTTCGCTACCTTCACGGTTCCGGCATCCCCTTCCTAACCGCCCATCATAACGATGACCTTGAAGCAAGCCGCCCGCCGCTCGTCCATGTGGCCGGCGGCAGACGAGGATTAATGCTCCAAGGTCCCTATATGCGGTCTGTTTTATTTAACTTGCGCATCGGCCGTGCTTTGCGCATCCTTCAGCACTTTATCGAGATCTTTGCCGTTCAAGTAGTTCTGCATCTCGACGATAAGAATATCCTCGATCGCATACGTGTGCAGCCCATAGTTGACGTTCGGAATTTGCGCCGTCCAAGCCGCGAAGTCCGATACGGTTTTTTGCCCGCCGAAGTACTCGTTACCTGTTTTATAGGCTTCGCCTTCTGCAGCCGGCTTATAAGTGCCGATCGCGCCCACATCCGTAATCAGCTTCTGATACAGATCGGTATTGGAACCAAGCGTAGCGCCCAGGAATTCCGCCGCTTTCTCTTTGCCCGGAACATTCAGTACGTACCACGAGCTGCCGCCGAGGTTCGATGCATGCACCGAGTTAGGCGTTTTCGACAGCTTCGGTATCGGCGCGATCGCCCATTTGCCGGATTGCGAGGCTTCCTGCGTAATCGATGGCGTAAACCAGTTGCCCGTCGGAACGGAAGCGGCGACGCCTTTGTTGTAGTTGGCGATGAATTGGCTCCAATCGGAATGGATTTTCACGATATTGGCATCCATCATCTTCTTATAAACCTCGAAGGCTTCTTTCATCGCCGCATTGTTCGCGATATCAGCCGTTTTGCCGTCTTCTTTCACATACCACGAACCGGCGGACTGAATCATCAGTCGAATGATCCCAAGATCGTTCGGATCTTGGGAGATCCAATCGATACCCGTTTTTTCCTTTACTTTTTTGCCGATTTCGATATATTGCTCCCATGTGATGTCCTGCAAATCGGCCATTTTATAGCCCGCTTGCTCCAGCAAGTCCGTTCTTACGAACAAGCCCGCAACCCCGGTATCGAACGGAATGCCGTAATGCTTGCCGTCTACGCTGGTCGGTCCAAGCTTATATTCGGCAAAATCCTCCGCTTTGAACGAGCTGCTCAGATCGTAGAACATATCCGGATAAGCTTGCAGGAAGCTTTGCGCGCGGTAGTCTTCGATCAATACGATATTCGGAAGCCCTTTGGTCGTGCCGGAGCCGAGTCCCGTGTTCAGCTTCTGAACGATGTCGTTCTGGGCGCTTTCCACCACGTCAAGCGTAAAGTCGGGATTGGATGCCGCGAACGCGTCTTTGGCCAGGTTAATCGCTTTGACGTTAAAATTCTGATCCCATGCCCATACGGAAAGCTTGTTCACGGCCGCCGGCGCTCCGTCAGTAGCTCCGTTGTTGTCGTTATTCGTTCCGCATGCCGAAAGCACCAATACGCAAGCAACGAGCAATGCCATTAATTTCTTCATTTTCTAGACCTCCGCTCTGTATTCTGAGTTGATTCCCCGCCTGCCTGTACCCTATTAGCACCAGGAAAATGATGCCTCGTTAGAACGATCTTTACAACCAATTGTGTAATTATTATGAGTTGAAGTCGACAGTCCCATTCGGCTTGGACAATTTTTAGAATTAGAAATTTTTTTAGGCGCGGAGCAGCGGAATCCGGATTTTCACCCGCGTTCCTTCGACGCGTTCGCTTGAAATCGTGACGCCGTACCCTTCGCCGAACAGAAGTTGGATCCGGTCGTTCACATTGCGCACGCCGATTCCGCTGAACAGCTGATGCTTGCCGGCAGGCGTCGGCAGTCCGTTTCCGCCGTCCGTCTTTATGCCGTCGCCGTTGTCGACGCCGCTTCTCGTTACCGAGTACTGCGTCACAAGTAAAAGCCCACCCCGGGATGCCCATGCCCGAGGTGGGCTTCTTATCGCTCCGTACTTCCTATCGCTAGCCGATGATCCGCGCCGCCTGCAGAATGGCGATTGCGGCCCGCTCCCTGCGTTCCGCGTCTTCCGATCTCATGGCCGCCTTCAATATCCCAAGAGCTTCCCTGATCGTCTCTTCATCGATCCATTCCGATGCGAAGGCTGCCGGCTTCGTTAACAGCATCTCCATCTCGTCCGGGGTCACGGCACGCTCGAACATCCCGATTTCCCCTTCCCGATCCAGAAAAGCGAGCAGATCCGGATGCATATCCTCTCTTCGCAAGCTTCGAAGCCAGGTCACGCCTCGCCTGTGGCCGCTGCGATCCTCGGCATTATCGAAGCGATCGACATAATAATAGTCGCCCATATCTCCCAGATGCATGCGTTCTCCATCGTCAACGATCAAGTAATCGCCATCCTGCATGCTATGGGCGAACACGGAATACTCTACGGTTTGCCGTTCCAGTTCTTGTCCGGTTAGACGATGCTCCGCGGCTAATTTATTGATGAGTTCAGCCTTGCTTATCCGGTCCAACTCCCCGATCCCCGGTCTTCCGAAGCACACGTAATTGCCCTCTAGAAATTCCGGCAATCGGCTTGCTCCCTCCGGATTAGCTTTCATTCGATACAACCGCATCGGCGATCCCTCCAGAGCAACGATATTCGCTATTCTACAACAGATCGGGGGTTACCTATTCCGTTGGATTGACCGCGAAGATGGAATGAATATTGCCCTCCGGATCGGCGAAAAATCCGGTCGTATGCCCCCACTCTTTCGTCATCGGCTCGGTAATCGGCGTAGCTCCCTTCGCGACGAATTCTTCGTACAGATCGTGGACGGCTTTCGGGGAATCGCATTCGAAGTTGAGCTCGAAAGCCTGTCCTTTGCGTTCCTCGATGAACGAATGATGCTGGCGCGTATTATCGGCCATTAATGGCTTGGAGCATATCGCGAGACGAACGCCGGCATTCTCGAATTCGACGTAATGATCCTCTTCGATTACGACGGGAAATCCGATGACTTCGCGATAGAATCGAGCCAATGCGGACACGTCATTCGCCAATACGGTAATGCCCTCTAATTTAACTTTCAAGCGAAATCCCCCAGATCGATTGATTTCCAAATTATAGCACACCCAGAATTTCGGTTCCGCTCGGATATCCCGTCATCGTCCTTCGATCATACCCCTTTCGGGTAACGTCTCCGTAATCGTCAGTTCATTTCCGTCCGGATCCATGATCGTAAAATAGAGCCTGTTGCCTCTTAGCTTCATTCGCTCTACCGCGGCGCCTTCGCTAACCATCGAGCGGTAGGACCGAACGATCGCATAAGGATCCGCGCGCCGAAAGCCGTCTATGAACGCTTCGAACACTTCGATGCGAAGTCCGCGACGCGGGGTCGTCAGCACGGCGTCATTCCACGCTTCCGGGTTGCGCTCTACCGTCGACTTCAACCTCGCCCTCGCCCGGTGGAGCGCGGCTTTCACCGCGCCTTCCGATTGACGAAACAGAACGGCTGCTTCCTTGGCGGTGAAGGCGAAGACGTCGATTAGCAAAATAAGTACGACCTGCTTCGGCTCCAGCCGATCCGACAATAGCTCCAGCGCCTCCCGTACATCCCAATCGTTCCATTCGCCGTATGCACCGAACTGTTCTTCGTTCAACCGTTGCGGCTGCAGCTTATGGCTGCGGCAATAGTCCACCCATACGTTAGCCGCGATCCGGAACAAGAACGGCTTCGTGATTTCCCTCTCCGGAAATCGAATATGCCATCGATACGCCTTGACCAGCGTCTCCTGGAACAAATCGTCCGTATCCCATGCCGATCCCGACTTGAACATGCAGTAACGCTTCAGGTCTGTATGCATCGGCAGCGTCATTGTCGTGAACGAATCATACCCGTCGTCCGTACCTTCGCCCCTCATTCGCTCAGTCCTTTTTCGAATCGTTCCGATACTTCATCTTATGCGCGTAATACGGCGAATCCTGAAACGTTTCCACGATGTTGACCACGTTGCCGTCCGGATCGTACGTCTCGAAGAACCGGATCCCCGGATGCTCGTCGATCTCGCTTAATACGGCTCCCCTGGCTGCCAGCTCCCGATAGGACCGGCTAAGATCGAACGTTGTAAAATTGTAATAGTGCATCTTGAATTCCCCGGTTTCGAAATGTACGGGCTGCGGCTTCTCCACCTTCCATAGTACAATAAACGTTTCTCTGTTCGGAAATGCCAGTCCCGCTCTACGGTCTTCGAACTCGATCATTTCCATTCCGAACATTCTCATATACCAGTCCGCCGACTTCTTCAGATCCGTAACCGGAATGAAGATGTTGCTGACTTGCGCGATGATTGGGTCCACGGCCGATTCATCTCCTTTACTTGATTTTATCCTAATAACGTTTGAAATTCGCGAATAGATACGGGAGATATGAAATTTCACCTCGGTCAGATTGACAATGGAAGATGAATTAAAAAAACAAACGATCGCGGATCTGGTTCATGCGAGAAAAGCTAAGAGCAAGAAGGAAAGTGGTGCTATTCGACGATGGCACCAATCGGAATCGAGTTACGCATGAATCATGGATTTATCACTCGAGATGGGATAAAGCCGCCGTCTCGGTCAATCGATCTGACGACGGAACGTTTTTGACTGAGCAGCTAATAAAAGAAAACTCAAGCGACAGTTAACTCCGGTCAAAAAAAACCCATTAATAAAAAATTACAATAGTTTGGTCGGAATTTAACAAACAAAGGATATTATTTTTTTATGCCAACCATTTTGGTAGATGAGCGAAAAACGATCTTGAGAAAGGATTTGATTGGAGAATGAAATTACCAAGGAAGCATTTATCCGTTGCTTTATTATCTCTGCCAGTACTTCTAAGTTCACTGAGTGGAAGTTATGCGAGCGCGGCGACAACAGCAACACCAGCAACAACAGTTGCTCTGCCAGCGCCGCCATCTTGGGGGTATTTTGTAGACAACTACAAAAATAACGTTTCTGCTAATAACACGGTAAATTCAAATCCGACAATCGGGTTGCTTTCCGGATTTAATGAGCTTTGGACACCTGGCGCTACCTGGGATACGGGTACCAAACTAAACAGTAAAGTGCTGGATGCCAACATTCAAAAAGTGATAGACATTGCTGCTCGCCGTACTCCCAGCGAGGCGGATGCCGCCTATTATGATGATCGTAGAAAACAGAGCTACAGCGTTATCGATGGCCTTGGTTCGCTTACCGATGTCTATCGGCTTAACGCGGGGGCGACGACAACGATCAACAGTATTCCGGCCGATGCCACGACTGTTAAATATGATGATGCAGGAGGCCCAGATGAATACGGTGCAGGCGACCCGACTTCCAGTCTCGGCAGCATCGTGACGTTGGTCCATACGTTCCGCAATAGCAACGCTTCAACGTCTTCGGCTAAAAAATATTATAAATATCCTCGCCCGTTTCGTTGGAGCAGCCCTGACATCGTTGTTCCAACGCTGAAGCCTGCAATCAACTCCGATCCGTCCAATGACGGCGGCTTCCCTAGCGGCCATACCAATGCTGGATATATCAGCGCGATCGCGATGGCGTATGCTATACCAGAGCGTTACCAGGAGCTGCTTACGCGAGCTTCGGAACTCGGACACAACCGTATTGTTGCCGGTCATCATTCGCCGCTTGATGTCATGGGAGCACGTGTCATGGCAACAGCGGTATCGGCTGCCGTCTTGTCCGATCCAATCAATAACACGATCAAGCAAGCGGCTTATGATGATGCTCGCAGCAAACTATTAACGCAAACGGGTACGGCGGTAGATCGATTCAGCGATTATGCCAAGAACAAAAAAGAATATACGGAACGTTTGACCTATGGATTTAGTCCGATTCATTCAACGACTAACCCCATGGTGGTTCCTAAGGGAGCGGAAGTCCTGCTCGAAACACGTCTGCCTTACCTGGACAGCACGCAACGTCGTTGGGTTTTGGCCACTACCGGTCTTCCATCCGGCTATCCCGTGCTTGATGATCCTGAGGGATGGGGACGGCTTAATCTCTTTGCCGCCGCGGACGGTTATGGTGCTTTTGCCAATAACGTAACAGTAACAATGGATTCTTCCAAAGGCGGTTTCCATGCCTCGGATCGCTGGCGCAACGATATCTCCGGAACCGGTAAGCTGACCAAACAGGGAACAGGCACTTTAAAGCTGCAGGGAAAAAACACTTATTCCGGCGGTACGCAGCTCAACGGAGGCACGCTTGAGGGTGATTCGGAGACGGCTTTCGGGAAAGGCGACGTTACGAATAACGGCGGAACTCTCACTGAAAATGTGTCCGGACGGCTCATCATCGGCGGAAATTACACGCAAGCTGCCAAAGGTACGCTTGAGCTTAACATTGGCAGTAAAAATGATCTGCTCGCTATTAAGGGCACGGTGAAAGCTAATGGAAAATTACGTCTGAATTTTACGAACAAATATGTGCCTGCCAACGGCGTCGCTATCCTAACTTATGGCAAGCATCAAGGGGTATTTTCTTCTATAGAGACCGTGGGTTTACCAAGCAAGTACAAAGTGAAGGTTATCTATAAGTCCAATAGTATCCAGTTAAAAGTCACAAAATAATAAACCCGGTAAGCTCTCCCAGAACTGACGCGTCATAGAGGTCATATACCTCTATGACGCGTTTTTTTGCATCAAATTTTGATCAGTGTTTTGGTATCGAGAATAAATTTACCCGCCAGAAGGTTGATCCACTCTTCCGCCGAGAGCGGCTTGCTGAAGTAATACCCTTGATAGGAGTGGCAATTCAACGTTTTTAACGTTTTCCACTGCTCCTTGGTCTCTACCCCCTCAACGACGATGGCGATGCCTAACTGCTTGGCCAATCCGATGATGGAGCGAATAATGACGCGGTTTTTGCGGTTATGGGCTAGACTCTGCACAAAGCTCTTATCCAATTTCAATTCCGTGAAATCCAAGCGGGACAAGTATTGAAAGGAGGAGTAACCGACTCCGAAATCGTCAAGCGAAAACGTATAGCCGAGCTCCTTTAATTGCCGAATCGCGTTTTGAGCTTTGTCGAAATGATGCATGTAAGCCGACTCCGTGATTTCAAACATGATTCGGCGGGGATTTACGCCGTGCTTTTCAGTGAGCCGGATAACGGACTGAGTAAAGTCCGGTTCCATCAATTGATAAGGCGACAGATTAACGGACAGCACGATCGGAACACGGTCCTTCATGGACGACAACCTCAAGAAGCCGAATGCTTTATCCATAACGGCCTGCCCGATATGCCCGATTAATCCCAGCTTCTCCGCAAGCGGAATAAACAAGTCGGGAGATACGGCTTCGCCGTTGCGATTCCAACGGATCAAAGCCTCGACGCCAACGATCCGGTGTTCGTCCACGGAAACTTTAGGCTGATAATACACCTCCCATTCCTTATTTTCCACGGCTTTGAATAGATCGCACTCCAATTCGGCAAGCCGCCGCATGTTCCTGTACATCTCCTCGGAATAGAATTCGAACAACTGATGCCCCGATTCGGCCGATCTCGAAGCCACATCCATCTCCATGAAAAGGCGATCCATGGGACTGTCGTTCGAATGAAGTTCCGTCGCGCCTACGACCGGTTGAAAGAAAATGCCGTGAAAAGCGGTATCGCGGAACATCCTTCCTATACGTTCCATCAAATCCGTGCATGATTTCCGATTTCCGGCATGCAGCACGACGAACCGGTTCGAACGAAAGCAAAGCGCTTTTTCCGCCCAGCCGAAACAGCTTAACGATTTTGCGATTTCGTTCCGAATCCGCGTTGCCCGTTCGTCTCCCAGAAGATCGGCGATACGATCGAGATTGCGTACATGGATTAACAAACAAAAGACGCTTTCAGAGGAACGTTTCTTTCCCATAAGGCTGCGGACAACCGTCTCCGTCTGCATGAACGTGCCGTTCCAATCCGCTTCGATCGATCGGGAAATCATCGCGGGTGTTCCTCCTTTTATGTTTGGACAGGAATTTTCTATACAAAAAATAGACATTTTTTCAAAAATGGATGACACAATAATGGTTATTTAGTACAATCAGACTAGTTCTTCGGAATGAAAATCATTATCATATACGAATAAAGGCACACTTGTCGAAAGGCAAGGCCGCAAAACCGTTGGGGCTAAAGCGCGGTATTCACCGCGTCATGCCAGCCTGGTCGCCGAAATATGAGACAACCCACTCTATTTTGGTGGGTTTTTTTCGTCTCATGGGCCATTTCACATCGAGAGGGACAAATTGCTTAAGATCACGACGTTGCGATGGTCTCTGAGATCCAGATCATAAGGTATCAACACTTTCGAGCCGTCCGCTTCGCGAATGATTCGAACGATCGGCCTGTGGTTCAGTTCGCTGTCGACGCTGGTTACGATCCCGATTTGGCCGCTGCTTAATTGAATGACCGACGACACCGGATAAACCGAAACGTTCTTCAAAAAAATCTGCACCAGCTCCAAGTCGAAATCGTAATTGCCGGCCGCGAACAAATATTCCATCGCATCTCCCGGCGAGAACGCCTTTCGGTGATGGCGCGGCGACATCAAGGCATCGTACAGATCGGCAAGGCCGACCATTTGAGCTTCTACCGGGATATCATGAAATTTGAACCCGAATGGATAACCTTCTCCGCGGAATCGTTCGTGATGCAGCAACGCGCATTTCGCGGAAGCTGCAGGGATTCCCGGAACGGATGACAATATTCGATATCCTTCCGTCGTATGGCGTTGAATCAGCTTCATTTCCTCCGGGGTAAGCTTGCGCTGCTTTCGGATTAATTCCGCCGGCATCAAGGTCATTCCGATGTCGAACAACAAAGCGCCCAAGGTTAGCTCGTATAATTTGCTTTGATCGTAGCTTTGGGCAATTCCCATCACGGATGAAAGGATCCCGACCCGCAGCGAATGCTCGAACATGAAGCGGTCCGTTTGGAGAAGAACGCTGAATTCATCGATCAATATCCGCTGGTTGATGATTTCTTGCCAGATGTTGCGCAATATTCGTCTATTGCCGGGATTACGCATCGGCGCTCCGATATTTTCTAAATTAGGGTTCGACTCGCTGAAGTCTTGCATCATGGATGCAGCTTCCATTCTCGCTTTCACGTTTTCTTTCAGCGCCTCCCTGTCATTGTCGGGAAGCAGCTTCAAGGATAAACCGGCGTTGGAGTAGGCGCTTGGCGAGAGCTTGCCTTTGAAGCCGATCAATTCGGAAGGTTGAACGTACACGGAAGTAATCCCTAAATCCTTCAGCCGCCGGATATAATTTTCGGTCAGCGTCGTACCTGTCTCCAGCATCGTATTGCCGCCTTTTCCTAAGACGGGCTTGGCAAGAACCGATCCAGGCATTAATCCCGATACCGTAACCTCTTTCATAACGAACCGCTCCTTTTAACCGCTCTTCTCTAAATGCGCCTTCCGACACCTTCTGACCCAACTTAATCCGCAATAGATAAGACGAGAGAAGGACGTGTCTTACAATGCTGATAGTTGGACCCTTATAAGGAGGAACGCTGATGAGCCAGTCCGTTGTATGCCAAGCTCCGATCCCTTCGTTTGAAATGACTGACGAGCAAATAATCAATCTGTTTCTTGCGTCCTATCGCGACCGATCCGAATATACGATCCGCAACTACCGGTTCGCGATCGAGCGCTTTCGCCAGTTCATCTATCCCAAAAGGCTTGGCGACGTCCAATGGACGGATATCGAGGACTATAAAAACGCATTGTTGACGGGGCGCTTCACAAGCGAAGGTCGAAAGCTGTCTTCCGCCTCTGCCGCAGTGCATCTCGCCTCCATTCGGTCTCTATACAAATGGGCCAGCGATCCCAATATCGGACTGCTTCCCCATAATCCAACGACGCCGATTCGCCTGCCCCGAATCCATATCTCGGACCGAAACCGCTACTTGACCATGAATGAGCTCGAAAAGCTGCTTGCCGCACTGAAATCGCAAAGCAACCGAAACCATTTACTGGGGCTGATGCTTGCCTTGACGGGACTTCGGGTATCCGAACTCGTCCGGCTGCAATGGAATGATTTTCAGGAAGCCGTAATGGGAAGTTCCATATGGCTTATCGTCAGAAGGGGCAAAGGGGGAAAATCGCGCGACGTAAAAGTGCCGGACATCCTTTGGGAGATCATTTTGAAATACCGCAATGATCAGCGTCTTAACCCGGGGGAACCATCTGACAATCGGGTTTTCCCGATTTCCGTTCGTCAGGTCGACCGGATCTTGGTCAAAGCCCGGAAGTCGTGCTCTTTGACTAAGAAAGCGACCCCCCACTGGTTTCGCCACACCAGCGCTACTCTGGCGTTGCTTCACGGCGCATCGCTTCAGCAAGTTCAACAGTCGCTGGGACACACGGATATTACGACAACGCAGCGATACCTGCATACCGTGGAGCAGATCAAAAAATCAGCTCCCGACTATGTAGCCGATAGCTTGAAGGGATTTTTGGAGTCTGTCGAGAAGAAGTGACAAGCACTCGCATAATGTGCTAAAATAGGACAAATTGAGTGCCCCTGTATGGGCCTTTCGTAGGTCCAACTATCAGCATTGTGCGCCTGACGATGGACTTTTATTCCTTTATTGAATCACGGAGCACTTCTCCCCGCAACTGAATGTAGCCCGGCTTATAATAAAAACAACCGCTCTCGGATTGAAATCCGCGGAGCGGTTGTTTTCGTATTTCCAACGGCTGGTTCATTGCGCGCCGGAAACGATTTTGGGGTCGCCCGCTCAATCGTCCTCCAGCAGTTCGGTCAGCTCCGCGCGATCGGCCTCGTCGGCCGTTCGGTGAACGGTGCCGTAGGGGTGTTCGCCCGGCGCGTAGATGCTGTAGATTTTGAGCGGTTTGTTGCCCGTGTTGACGACGTTATGGAACATGCCGGCGGGCACGAAAATCGCGCTATCCGTCCGCGCCGGCTGCTCGAAGGTAAGATCGCCTTCGCTCGGTCCCATTAGCACGAGGGCGTCGCCCTCCTCGATTCGCAGGAACTGATCGATGTTTTTATGTACTTCCAGACCGACCTCGCCGCCTACCGGGATCGACATGACCGTGACTTGCAGCTGCCCGCCGGTCCAGATCGCGGTGCGGAACGTTTCGTTATCCACCGTCAGCTTTTTGATATCCTCCACATACGGTTTGCGGCCGAAATCCGTCTTGCTATCGTAATCCCGCTGCGGAATCGAGAGCAGGTATGCCGCAAGCCCTACCGCCAACAATCCGGTTATCGCAAAAACGATCTTTGCTCCAAAGCCCGCCCAAGCGAATCCGATCGCCAGCGTTCCGACGAGGGTGGCGACAGCCTGAAAGGCCATCATCGTGCCAAGGCCGGTAGCACGGTCCTCTTGCTTAATATGAAGCGACATCCACGCGCTCGTCAGGCCTTCATAGACGCTCTGGAACACCGCATAAATGACGAAAGCGGCGAAGACGAGCGTGAGCGGCAGCTCGTTCTGGCTGAGAAGCATATACGTCGCGCCCAGCGACAGCGTACCGATCGCGAATGTTTTGGCAAAGCCGATTCGATCGCTCAGCGAGCCGAGATAGTAGATGAGAATGGCGCCCGTCAGGTTGTAGGCAACGTAGGCGCTAATGATCAGAAGATCGCTCAGTCCCAGCTCGCGGGCGCGGAGCAGCAAGTAAATATCGGTGCTTTTCATCAGCGTAATGACCGTAATGAGATACAGAACGCGTTTATATTGGACCGTAGCCGTCTGGTAGTGCGTCTTCAGACGGCGGTACAACCCTTTCATGCCGCCCTTTTCGGCGGTGGGCAGCTCCGTCTTTTCCTTCGACTCCCGAATAAACCAGCCGGCAACGACGGCGCCAATACCCGGCACGACCGTCAGGCCGATAATAAGAGGAATGTTCTCGCTGTAAAAATACATAATCGCCAGAGTAATCAACGGACCGAGCGTCGCGCCCAGCGTATCCGCCGCGCGGTGAAAGCCGAATACCCTGCCGCGGGTTACCGGGGTGGACACGTCCGCGAGCAAGGCGTCGCGCGGCGCATTCCGCACCCCTTTGCCGAAGCGGTCAAGCAGACGAAAGCCAAAGATCGCCCAGTACGCCGGGAACACCGCCATTAGCGGTTTTGCGAGCGCCGAAATGCCGTAGCCGGTATTCACCAAGCTTTTGCGCCGCTGAAGGCGGTCGGAGTAGATCCCGCTCGCGAGCTTGATCATGCCGGCAACAAGCTGCGTCATCCCTTCGATCAAACCGATCAGAATAACGCCGTACCCGATATCGCTGAGATACAGCGGCATAATGGGATAAAGCATCTCGGTGGCGATATCCGTAAAAAAGCTGACGATCGACAGAACGATGACATTCCGGGTTAAAAAGGTTGCCGTTTTTCGCTTCGTTGTTATGTTCATTGTTTAATAGGCCAGCGTAAAGGCCCCTCCTGCCGCAATATGGGTTTCATTCGAAAGACTCGTGAGCTTCGGCGTGGAGTTGTAGGCAGTCGTTTCGATCCCGGGCGTTTGCTCGTTCTTATTCGCGCCCCACGCCCATACTCGTCCTTCTTCATCCAATCCAAGGGAGAAATCGTGGCCGGCGGCAATACTCGTTATTTTCGGCAGACCCGCAACCGCTTCGGGTTCGAACACCCCTTCGAGGTTGCCAAGGTTTTTGCCCAATTGGCCGGTGTTGTCCGCGCCCCATGCCCACACCTTCCCGTCGCGATCGAGCGCCATCGAGTGGCGCGTGCTGGCAGCGATCGCCACGATGCCTTTCAGCCCCGGAATGGTCTCGGCCGGTACGATATCCGCCGTCGGATAGCCAAGCTGACCGTAGGCGTTGCAGCCCTTCGACTTGACCGTGCCGTCGGCTTGAAGAGCCAGCACGTGGCCGAAGCCCGCCACGATTTGGGTGCTGCCGGCCAGCTCGGGTATTTCAATCGGCGTCAGGCTGCTCACGGCCACGAACCCCTGAAACTCGCAGATCTCCTGCGTGTCGCTGCTGCTGGGGTCGGCGTTGGCGTCCACATAGTAACTGATCCCCGTCGCCGACTGTCCGATCAGCCGCATCAGCTCGGCGAACGACCGTTTGGTGTCTTTCTCGCACTTGGCGCCCCAGCCGTACACCTTGCCGTTATCGAGCGTCGCAAGCGAGAAGCGATGCCCGGCCGCTATAGAAAAGGCTTGGCCCGGCAGGCCGATCTTAGTCGGTTTGCGCAGATCAACCCGATCGCCCGTGCCCAGCTGCCCGGCGATGTTATTGCCCCAAACCCAAACACGGCCTTCGCGGTCGAGCGCCAAACTATGGCGAAAGCCTGCGCCGATCTCGGCAATGGGAGGCAGTCCCTCGATCTTTTGCGGACCGCTCACGATACCCTTGGCGCTGCCGATCCCGACTTGACCGTACGTATTATCGCCCCAAGCGTACACCGTGCCATTCTCGGTCAGCGCCAGCGAATGGTCGAAGCCGGCCGCCACCTGCGACACTTTTTCGGGAATATCGATCATGCTGCTCGTGCCGCCGGTGGAATAATTGGCCAGCTGACCGAGGGCGTTCTTGCCGTTGCCCTTAATAACGGTCTCGCCGGCAACTCTTGCGGGAAGCAGGCTATAAATCACTCCGGCAACCACAACGATCGCGACGATTCCAAATAGAACGGTAAGCGGAGAAATGCGTCTGCTCATCTTCTAGTTGGCGGCCAGCCGGTAATTAATGTTAGTCGTCAGAACGCCGTCAACGGTCGTGAAGGCGACTCGGTTGTACGCCGGCAAGCTCTGGGCGATATTATCTTGATCGGCGGTCATCTGATCGCCAGCCTGGCTCGGGATGATCAGCTGCGTAATGACGCCTTTGTAGCCGTTAACCGTCGTATTGGTATGGATGTGGCGCGTACGGCCCGTGTATTCGCCCGGATAAATCGTGGTGTATTCGTAGTACCCCTTCGAGTCGGTCAGCACGTAGCCGCGAAGCGAAATCTCGTCCGCGGTGTAATTGCTGGCCGCGCCATTGGAGTTGGGGTGGTAGCTGCCGCTGTCGTCGGCATGCCAAACTTCGATCTTGGCTCCCGCGACCGGCGTCGTGCCCGTAGCCCCCGCATAGACATAACCGCGCACCTTGATCTTGGTGCCCGTCAGGTTGTCATCGTTCAGGTTGCCGTTCGTCAATTGGCTTGTGCCCGTAACATAATAAGGCCCTTGCGTAACTTGCTGGGTCAATCCGGTGTCGTCGGTTGCCGTTATAGCGGAACCGGAGGAAGCGGAAGTCGTTCCGCTGCCGGAAGTCATGCCTTCCGGCGGTTGGCCGCCCGGTCCGCCGTTGCCGGGACCGTTCGTAATGATGACGGTTTTGGTCGTGTTATCGAACGAGACGTTCGCGCCCAGCGCTTGGGTAACGCCGCGAAGCGGCACGTACACCGACCCGTTATAGATGAACGGCTCCATCTCCTTTCCGGATCCATCCTTCAAGGTGACGGACTGTCCGTTCACGGTGACTTTAATATTGTTATAAGTTACCGTAATCTTCTTCTGCAGCGACTCGGCGAACGAGGTGAACGGAAGCGTCAAAGCGGCGGTCAACACGATTCCGGTAATAAAGCCTTTGCGGCCTGTCGTAAGGTTTCTGAGCATGCGAATTTTCCTCCTTTGTTCTAGTTAGGGGCGATTCGGTAGTTGAAAGTAGTCGTCGGAACGCCGTCGACGTCCGTGAAGGTAACCTGGTTGTACGCCGGCAAGCTCTGGGCGATATTATCTTGATCGGCAGGCATTTGGTCGCCGTCCAGACTTGGGATAATCAGCTGAGTAATGACGCCCTTGTAACCATCCGCCGTCGTGTTGGTATGAATATGGCGCGTACGGCCCGTGTATTCGCCCGGATAGATCGTGGCGTACTCGTAGTAACCTTTCTCGTCGGTCAATACGTAACCGCGAAGCGATATCTCGTCGGCGCCGTAATCGGTTGCCGGACCGTTGCCGTTGGGGTGGTAGCTGCCGTTATCGTCGGCATGCCAAACTTCGATCATGGCTCCCGCGACCGGCGTCGTGCCCGTAGCCCCCGCATAGACATAACCCTGCACCTTGATCTTAGTGCCGGTCAGGTTCTCATAGTTCAGGTTGCCGTCCGTCAACTCGCTCGTACCGGTAACATAGTAGGGACCTTGAGTGACTTCCTTGGTAAGCCCGCTATCGTCGGCGGCCTCCGTCGAGGCGGAAGCGCTGGACGTAGCGCTAGGTTCCGTCGAGGCGGAAGCGCTAGACGTAGCGCTAGGCTCCGTCGTGGTGCTGGCGGTAGAAGTTTCCTCTGCGGATGGCGCATCGCTGCCGGTTGCCGATTCCGAAGAATTATTGTTGGAACAAGCGCCGAGAATCAGCATAACTGCCAAAATGGAAAGGATGAATAAACTATGTTTTTTCATATGTTTAACCTCTTCCTTGTATTTGCATCAACTTACGCTTTATCTAATACAAGCTCCAACTGCACGGTGAATTCATTCTCGGTATCCAGAACGACCGAATGCGGATTGGTCATGCCGAAATCGGAGAACGTCACCATGGTCTTGCCGGACAGAAGCAGCTGCCCGTCCCTGTACATTGCGTTTGAGTCGAACGTCACTTCTTTGTCTTTCCCTTTGATCGTCAATATTCCCGTAATCGTAAGCGGGACTACGGTTCCTTCGCTCCACTCGGCCGGTACGGACGAGAAGGATTTCGTTTTGAAAGTCGCCTGCGGATATTGGGCGACCGCAAGCAAATCATCGCGCCCCTTCACATCGTTGTCCCGTTGGCTGTTGCCCGAATCAAGCGCGGTCATATCGACGACCCCTTCGCCTGCCATGGACGCAGCTTCGTTCAGATCGACTGTCCATGAGCCCGTCACCGCTTCGTCGACGAAGTTGACCGTTTCTTTCGACGTCGTGACCGACCAATAGACCTTGGAACCGTTAGCGATACTCCATGCGCCGTTCAGCTTGTCGGACGATACCGCCGCACCAGTTGCACCCGTTGTCGCCGAAGCTTCGCCAGCCCCATTCGTCGTCGCCGTCTCTTCCTGCGGAGCCATGACCGACTCGATCTCCACATTGTTGCCGAGATAGCGGTTGAACGCCTCATAAGCACCGATTCCGATCGCAATCACTGCAATAACCGCCGCCAAAATGATAACCTGCTTTTTCTTCATAATCTCTCTCCTATCTATTTAGCGAGCGCACATTCGTGTCCATTTTATCAGCCCAACATGTCTAACAGATGTCGATGTACATAAAAATGGAATTTACTCGCAGCCTCAGGCTGAACGAATATCGCATGATTGCCGGGTTTCCCGACGGTTGTTACAATGGGGGCAACAAGGTCGAAAGGAGCTGTCCGCTTGAAAACGATTTTGGTTGTCGAAGACGAACCCGCGATCGCCCGCGTATTGACCGCCTATTTACGCAAAGCCGGCTTCGGCGTTACGCTGGCGGCGGATGGACGGAAGGCGCTGGAATCGTTCTCGCAGGAACCGCCCGCGCTCGTTCTTCTTGACGTGATGCTGCCGCATATCGATGGATGGGAAGTTCTTCGCCGAATTCGCGAAACAAGCAGTTGTCCGATCATCATGCTGACCGCCCGCGACGGGATCGACGACAGGCTATCCGGACTGAACGGCGGCGCCGACGATTACATGCCGAAGCCGTTCATACCGGAGGAAGTCGTCGCTCGGGTTCAAGCGGTGCTGCGCCGGCCGTCGCAATGGACGGACGGGGGCAGACAAAGCCGCTTCGGCCGCTTGAGCATCGATTCCCTCGGCCAGCGCGTGACCCTGAACGGCGCGGAAGTCACCTTGATGCCCCGCGATATGGCGGTGCTGCTTTATTTGGCGGAACGCCCGAACCGGACGTTTACCCGGGACCGGCTCATCGAGAATGTATGGGGAACGGATTATGAAGGAAGCGACCGCGCGGTCGATTTGTCCATTAAGCGGATTCGGCAGGCATTGTCCCATTGGCCTGCCGAAGAAGGGGAAATCCGGACTTTACGGGGAACGGGGTATCAATTTTGGATCGAAAACTGAAGCAAACTTCCATCTTATCGTATTGGACCCTTCGATATTTCATCATCCTGGTCATCGGGCTGCTGGCGCTTGCCGCTGCCTCCGTCTGGTGGACCAATCGGGAAGCGATGGATAGCCGCATGCAGACCGGCGAACTGTTCGCGCAGGATATCGCAAGTTATCTTGTCGATCCTGCCGGAACCGTCGTTATCCCGCGGGACATGAATGACTATATCAAGAAACACTCCCGGTTTTTCAAGATCGGACCCGGGTTATGCGTTATCGTGACGGATAAAGATGGCAAACTTCTTTACTCTAACGAGCCTATGACGCAAGCGGATCTTCCGAAGAAGCTGAACGAGAGACTCGATAAATCCCGTCTGCGCGGATTCAAGGCGATTCCGGTTCCAATTGATAACGACGGCATAAAGATCGGGCAAGTGACGCTGCTTCAGCCGACCGAGTCTTTGACCAATCGGCCTGAAGTGCAATGGGTGATCGCTTTGCTGCTCGTCAGCTTGACCGCGCTCGGTTGGCTGATGATTTATTTGCTTTCCAGAAAGCTGGCGCGCCCGATTCGCAAAGTGGCGTCCGCTGCCCGCGAAATCAGCCTCGGGCACTACGATATCCAGATCAATGCGAGTCCGAAGGAGCGGGAACTGGGCGAGCTCATCGTCTCGTTTAAGGAAATGGCCGGCAAACTGAAACAATTGGAGCATTCCCGTGCTTTTATGCTGGCAGGATTGACGCATGAGTTGAAAACGCCCGTGACTTCCGTGAAAGGCCTCGTTCATGCGGTCAGAGAAAAAGTCGTTCGAGACGAAGAAGCCGACGAATTTCTTGAGATCGCCCTTCAAGAGACCGGCAGGCTGGAACGAATGATCGTCGACCTGCTCGATTACAACTCTTTGGCAGCCGGACTCGTCCAGGTGAGCCACGAGCGACTGGATGCGGCCGCGCTTCTGTCGGAAATCATCTATCAATGGACGCTGCACCAGGACGAGGACATCCGCGAGCCTGAACTCTCTCTGCCCGGACGTTTGATCGAGGTGGAAGGCGACCCGCTCCGCATTCAGCAAATTATAGTCAATCTGCTCAATAACGGCGCGCAGTCCAAGCATCCGGACCGCCCGCTCCGAATGAACATTTCCTTGCGCGAACGGAACGACGGATACGCCGAAATTGTCGTCTTCGACAACGGCTCCGGCATCCCTCCATCCGAACAAAGCCTTGTGTTCGAGCGATTCTTTCGCGGGGAGAATAAGAAACATACCGTACGCGGGCTCGGTCTAGGCTTGGCGTTCAGCAAATTACTCGCGCAAGCCCAGAGAGGCAATCTCGAATTGAGAGAAAGCTCCGAAATGGGAACCTCGTTCGCGTTGACGGTGCCGCTATGAGGGTTCAAAGGAAACAACACCGCTCGTCCCATCTACCGTGACCCGATCTCCATCCTTCAGGATGGACGTCGCCGCCTTCGTCCCGACTACGGCCGGAAGCTTATATTCCCTGGCAACAATGCTCGCATGGGACAAGATCCCGCCTGCATCGGTTATGAGGGCCCCAGCAATCGAGAATAGAACGGTCCATGGCGGCGTCGTCGTTCTACACACGAGGATATCGCCTTTATTTAGCTTTGCGAAGTCGTCTTGCCCGTAAATCACCTTAATTTTCCCCGTATAGATCCCCGCGGAAGCAGCGTATCCTTTAAGGATTTTCGCTGGATCTTCCGTAGGTTGAGGCAGACCGAAGATACGTTCGATGACCGGATCCGGCGTCTGAATGGGTTCGACGCCAAAGAATGGGCTCGGCTTCCGGTTTCGATCTTCATTAAATCTGTTTTTATTCTGCTCCACGACCTCATGGAGAGGCTTTGGCTCCTGTAAGACCTCCAACAAATCGTCCAGGTAGATAAAGAAAATGTCCTCTTCGCCAGTCAGAATCCGATGACGCACCAAGGTGCGTCCTATGTTCTTAAGGAAGTAGCGCGACTTGGCAGCTATCATGGCATCGATGTAAAAATGATGATCCTCGTCAACGCCCCAACAGCTTAATGCCCAGTTATACATTGTCTTAAATCGTTCCGTCGGTTCACCATCGGGAAGGCGTTCGAACAGTTCCTTCGCCTTTGCGTTGCGTTCGGCCATGACTTCCTTGAACTCCGCGTCGAAATCGTAATCGCTTTGTACATAGTTCTTAATGATTGACAGGGCATAAGATGGATTCTCAAACCAAGTCTCTTCCGTGAAACCATGGGTATTCGCCGTACGGTGACCATAGATACTTAAGAAATCCTGCAGTTCCTTCATGAAGGCCCTGCCCTCAGCCGAATGCCCCAGCGTTTCGCTCGGATTCTCCGATGTCTCAAGAATAGAGCGCAGTAAAGCGGAGGATTTAACCTGATTGGCTAAAAGCCATAACCCGCGGTCGGTTTCGAGGGACATATTCATGATTCCCTGCATGAGATCGTAGACCTCGCTAGGATCCTCTGCTTCGGTCACCCGTCCGTAAGCTTCCTCCAACGCAATTGCCAACAATGTTGGAGGTATGCTGATTTCAAAGTGGTATTGCCACGCTTTCGTATAGAATTGCTGCAATTCTTCCACATACTGCAGGGCTTCTTCCATCGATATCGGCCCAGCAGATCGTTCCGACAGTTTATTATAAAATGGCATATAGAATTCATTGACCCTGGTCTCCATATACGACCTGATCTGCGGAAAAAACGCCATCATTTTCATCTTATGCTTGACCATTCTCTCCTCGAACGGCTCAGGATGAGGAGGCATCATCTGATAATAATAGCCGTTATCGGACTTCACGATGAATTGGGCGATCGGCATTTTCATGTTCTCGAAGGCTCTTTGGGATCCCGATGTTACGGCAGGCATCATAAAGGAGGCAAACAGAGGCGTTAAGGGTCTGGGGAAGTGCGTATCATCCAGCATCCAATATCCTTGCTGTTTATCCGTTTCGCTCAATATCAAGCTTTTCTTCAAGTCCGATAAGCGGTTCATCCCGTTTCTCTCCTCTATGTCGAAATCGGCCTTGCTTGCAGAATATAGAGTTTTCCTTGCCGGTACGCGAATTCAAGATCAATGGGGTGACCAAAGAGCTTTTCAATGGCCAGCGTCGCGTTCTTCAGTTCATGCAGCTGTTCATTCTGTAGACTAAAGCTCGACTTTTCTTCCGCGGTCGTATCGACCAGACGCGTTCCATTCGGACCGAGGAGGGTCTTATGCTCTTTATCGCCAAGTTCTTTCCTCTGTGCCGCAGCCCCTTGTTTCGGAAGTATGAACAGGTCTGGCGTCACCAACCCGGACACAACCGCCTCGCCTAATCCGAAACTGGAATTTATGACGATCTCATCATCGTTGCCTGTAATCGGGTTTTTGCTAAAGATAACCCCGGATACGTCCGCATCTACGAATTCCTGCACGATAACGGACATTGCCGGCGCCCTGCCGCCTGCCAAGAATCGATGCGTCAGATAGAACCGGGCATGGTCCTTATTGACCGAAAGCCGGCAGCGCTTGATCGATTCCAGCAAGTTATCGGAAGTCACATGAAGAATGGACTCGTATTGTCCGGCGAACGAGGCCGACTCCATGTCTTCCGCGGAACAGGAAGAGCGAACGACCACAGGCGGGGTAACGAAAGTTTGATACGCCGCCATGATTTCATTCCGCAGCGTCTCGGGAAAAACCCACGAATCGGGGTCCTGATTGCTCTGAAGGACCCTTTCGAACGCATGCGCGGCGATAATGAATCCTTTGGGAACAGGGAACCGGGACTGGAACAGAAGCGCCAGATTTTGGGCTTTGCCGCCGATGGCATCATCTGCCTGCGCCCCCGAGAATGGAATCACCCTGCGCAAGAAAAAACACCCCTCATTGGAAATGCATGCCTATAATTATATTACGTGAATTGAAGCCGTTCATCTATCAGGAGAATGACGTATTGATGATCCCTAGGGTAACGGAAAAGGAAAGTCGTGCAATTGGGAGAATAAATAGCTAAAGATAATTCGAAATACCATGACTTCCCGAAGAAGGGTTGCTTTCAATATGACATTAAAGAAATCGCAAATCGTCGAAAGGGAGAAGCACTTAAATCAAATTCCTGCGATCCTTGCAAACCTTAGGGATGGGAATGGCGCCATTATCGCCATAATGGGTGAACCGGGGATCGGGAAAACCCGGCTTTCCCAAGAAATCATGCAGATCGCCGGCGAGCATCGATGCAATATTTTGCTTGGCCGCTCTTATTCCGTCGGGAGCGATACGGCCTACACGCCGATTATCGAAATGATTAATCAGAAATTCCGAGGCGTCAATCCGGAGAAGATCGCCGCTTGGACGAAGGACCTGCCGGACTTAGGCAAGCTGCTGCGCCGGTTTCAATTCCCTGAACCGCCGAAAGTAGGAGATCCCGCATTAGAAAAGATACGCCTTTTCGAGTCATTGGCTTGTCTAGTGGAACGAATGGCGGAAGGTGAGCCGCTTGTCATTATCCAGGAGGATCTGCATTTCGCCGATCCTGCCTCCTTGGAATTCCTTCACTACTTGAGCCGGGGAATGAACACTTCTCCTCTGATGCTGGTTTTTACCGTTGATACGTTCGAACGTTCCGTCAACGCGCAAGTGAACGGTTTTATCCAGTCCTTGCGCAAAGAAGAGTTTTTTAAGGAATTCCTCCTCGGTCGCCTAAGCGAACAAGGGGTTGCCCGTCTGATTACGGATCGGCTCGGCGCTGCCTTGCCGGATGGTTTTATTCCTTTAATCATGAAGCATTCCGAGGGAGTGCCCTTGTTTATTGATGAATTGCTTCATTCTTTGCTTGAAACCGACGTATTATCGATGCAAGACGGGGTTTGGACGCTGTCCGTCCATTCGATCGAAACCATTCCGTTTCGAATTAAAGAGCTGATGAAAGATCGTATTCAAAGAATTCATGCCGGAGATCACAAAGTCCTCCTATATGCAGCCATTTCCAAGGGGACGGTATCCCACCGAATTCTTCATCGCCTCACGCAACTGAACGAAGACAACTTTTTGGCAGCCATTCAAAGACTCAAATCTTCAGGGCTTATCTTCGAAGAAGTTCAGGAGATGGACGTCCATTACGGCATCTACCATGCTTTAGTGAAGGAAATCGTTTACGAAGAGCTTCCGATTATGGTTCGCCGGCGCGCCTATAAGTTTTTTATTGAAGTATTGGAAGAGTTCGGCTATGAGGATGTCGAATATTTGGCTCATCTGTATTACGGCGCCGGCGCTGAAGCCGATCCCGTACGAACGGTAGACGTTTTCCTTAAAAACGCGGAGAGGGCCCGTTTCCTGCACGCTTACGCCACTGCCGCGAAGTATTATAAATCCGCTCTGCAGCTTATCCAATCCAATAAGATGGCCGAGGAAAAAAGGCGAATTCCCTGGCTCCTGCAGCGCTTGGGAGAAGCCCATAGAATGCTGGGCGAATACAGCGAGGCCGGACGGTATTGTCTGGAGGCTATACGCACTTATGTCCAATATAACGATCAGAATGAGATCGCCCGTCTGCATGGGTTATTATCTTTAATCTTCTGGGAATCCAGAGAAATCGAACAGTCCGTGCAATATCTGGAAGATGGCTTGGCTATCGCCAGAAGACAACAGGATTCTCCTGAAATCCGCTATGAACTTTTGCTTACCAGCCTGATTTTATTAGGCCGACTCAAAAGAGCGGAGGAATTTTGCCAAGTATATAATGAAATTCAAGAGGTCCATAAGCTGGTTGGAACGCCGCGAGCCGCAGCTCAAGCTAAAGTAGCGGAAATCGAATATTGGACGAGCTGCGTCTATAAGGAAAATTTCAACCCTAGAAAGGTACAAGCTTTAATCGAAAGTCTGGAAAAGACAGAGGTTGAGGATGAGACGTTATTTCGCGGTTACTACGTAAGCGCAATTAATTTTATCTTCTGCGGTAAGTACGAGACAAGCAGTACGTATTCGGGGAAAGCCTTAGAAGTCGCGAAGCGAATGCATATTCTGGAATATGAAATCCGCAGCTATTGGATACAGGTTCAAGCGGATCTCTTCAGCGGCAATTGGAAGCTGGCTATCCCCAAGATGGAGATATGCCTATCCAAAGCAAGGAGAATCGACGTTGGCAGACCTTTGCTCTATGCCTATTTTACAAAAGGGGTCGTTTCTGCATGGATGGGGAAATACGCAGAGGCTCAGCTTTGCGTAGATGAAATTAAGCGCCTTCTCCCTGCCTACCCGACAAAAGACGGACACTTCGCGGATATGATGGCGTCGATCGAGATGATGATTGCCTTAGGCACGGAAAGCGCAGCCGACTACTATGCTTCCTTGAATCGAACAAGACCTTATTACGTTGTGTATCCTTATCTTAATCCGGCCTTATGGGGCGAGATTCAATTATCCGCAGGCGACCGGATAGGAGCTCTTGAAACCGCGAAGGAGCTTCTTCTCGGGACGAAGGAGGATAACCTGTTCGGATGGGCGCTTGGAAATCGGTTATCTAGTAAAGTCGAGATGGCGTACGGGAATCGGGAATCTGCTTTAACAAACATCCAGGAAGCGGCGGGCTATTTTACGGAGTTGAAAATGCCTTTGGAACATGCACGCTCCTTGCTTATTTATGCCGACATCTTGCTGGAGGACGATCCCGAAGAAGCCAAGAACAAGCTGCTCCAATGCATGGAAATATTCGAACATCTAGATGCCGAGCGGGATCTGTGGGCGACGCAAGCGCTTATGAAAAAGCTTGGGGTACGGTTGCCTAAGCCTAACGCGACGAACGCGAAAACGAAAGAAACCAAAATAAGCAACCGGGAAATGGAAGTGTCCCGTCTGGTTGCCGAAGGGTTAACGAACTTCGAAATCGCGGAGGCCCTGTTTATTAGCCCGCGGACCGTCAGCACGCATCTAGAGAACATCTACCGGCGTCTAGGCATTAGCTCGCGAGCCTCTCTGGTTAAATATTTGATGGAAACGGAATGAAGAAAACCGCTAGTCACCCGTCCTGAACGGGGATTAGCGGTTTTTTTACGTATCTATCGGGGCGAGAACGGAATGGGATACGTCGTTTGATTTATAAAGAATACGTAATTCACTCGATAGGCCCTCCTTCGCGCCCGTGGTAATTTGAATGTACCGTTATTCAGTTAAAACCAAAGGAGAGTTGAACATGTTTGGTCGATTTGATCTGTATGGCCCGGTCCACAAGGGGATCCGGTCGGCATTAAGCGGCTTGTGCTTTCAGGCAGGGTCGATTGACAGTTCCGATCACGAGCGAGTGAACGCATTCGTGGAGGAATTCAAGCGGGTCGTCATTATTCTGGAGTCCCACTCGAGAGACGAGGATACGCATATTAACGAATCCTATCAAAAATATGCGCCCGAGACGCTGCATCAGTTGGAGGAGGAGCACGAAGGCTTGGAACAAAAGCTGGGGGAGCTGGCTGAGCTCGTCGATCGGTTGCAAGCCGCCAAGCAGCGCCCCGCCGAGCTTGAGAAGCTCTGGTATCAACTCGGCAAAGGTCTGAACCGTTTTACGGCCGAATACTTCATGCACCTTGAGCGCGAAGAGGGGCCCGGCAAGAAGGCGCTATGGGAGAATCTGACGGACGATCAATTAAAGACGATCTCCATCCAGATCCGTTCAACCATACCGCCGCACGCGATGGCCATCTTCATGCACTATATGATTCCGGCGATCAGCCATCAGGAACGGGTCGTCATGTATGACGATATGAAGAAATCGGCGCCGAAGGAAGCGTATGAAGGCATGAAGAAATTGGCGGAGGCTCGACTGGATCCGACAAGCTGGCTTAAACTTCAAGCCGTATTAGAAGAAATCAAAGCAGAAGGGGTTTCGTTATAAGCTATGAAGATTCTTGTTATCGGAGGCACAGGTACTGTAGGCAGTCAGCTGGTTTCAGAGCTTCTAAGCCGCAAGGCATCCGTCCGCATCCTTACGCGGGACTCAAGTAAATACCAGCATATGAATAGGACCATAGATTGGGTTCAGGGCGATTTGGAGGTCCCTGGCAGCTTCGAAAAGGCATTCGAGCAAGTGGATGCCGTGTTTCTCTTAAACGGTCTAGCTCAGACAGAAACGAGCCAAGGTATTATTGCTGTTGATGCGGCCAGAAAAGCGGGCGTTCCCAAAATCGTATACTTATCCGTGCCCATGCATGCGCATATGACCCACATTCCTCATATCAAAAGCAAGATTGGGGTCGAAGAAGCGATTAAGCAATCGGGTATGAAGTATACGATTATACGGCCGAACAATTTCTTCCAGAATGATAACTGGTTTCGCGAAGCCATTCTTCAGTATGGGATTTATCCTCAACCGCTCGGCTCGGTTGGATTGAATCGAGTCGATGTAGGGGATATCGCCTATGCAGCCGCAAACGCGCTCCTCATGGGCGGATATGAAGGAAAGGAATATCCCCTCAACGGACCCGAAGTCTTAACAGGCGAAGCTATCGCTGAAGCCTATAGTCGTCATGCCGGTACCGCCGTTCGGTATGCCGGCGATAATCTGGATGCATGGTATCAACAAGCGGTTACGACGATGCCGGAATGGCTTGCTCAAGATTTTCAGGTTATGTATGCAGCTTTTCAAAAGTTTGGTTGCCTGGGAACAGAACAAGACTTCATACGCCAGCAGGAATTGCTGCAGCGTGAGCCCCGTTCTTTCGACGCTTTCGTATCCGAAACCGTTGCCCGGTGGAAAATGGGTTGAATGAGATCAAGTATGACAAACGAGACAATATCAAGAAAATGGAGTGAATATTCGATGAAAAAAACGATTGCAATGGCACTTGGTTTGTTTATTCTGCTCAGCGCTAACGTATCGGCGCATGGAGTGACTATGGCCGCGGCTACGGAAAAAAGCGCCGGTCTCACGGTTCAAGTGAACGGAG
Source organism: Cohnella suwonensis (assembly GCF_042655365.1). Lineage (NCBI taxonomy): Bacteria > Bacillati > Bacillota > Bacilli > Caryophanales > Paenibacillaceae > Cohnella > Cohnella suwonensis. The sequence continues at coordinate 61,050 of NZ_JBHSMH010000008.1, forward strand.
TCGAAGTGGTATCCGCCGCAAACCATCAATCGAAGGACGGCAAAGCGTATGTGTCGGTTAAAGCATTTGCCGATTTATTCGATAAAACCTATTCCGTTAACAAGGAGCGGCAAACCGCAGAATTCAATGGCAAAACGATCGCGACTCGGGTGAAGAGCGGAGAACCCACCGCTTGGGTCCGGGATTTGGCAAACGCGGTAGGCGCGCAGAACGTAAGCTGGGATAAAGCGAAGCAAGAAATATACGTTCTTGCCTTGCCCGAAGGCTCCGTCAAAATCTCGGAGGTCGTCCCCGCGATGGGCGAGCATTGGGCAAATCCGCAAGCAGGCGAGCTCCCTATCGGACCGATCTATGGCGTATATAACGGAAAGCTCGTGTTTCTCGAATATATGATTGCGCAAGACGATTTTGTCAAAGGGAATAGCCATGCCAACTTGAGCGGCATGAAAGGCGTCCCGGCGCCGGCTGTCGTTCAAATGGATGTAGAATTTCAGGCTACGGGGCATGAGGGATTTGAAGGTAAGCGTCAAACCTTCCCCACCTTCAAGCCCGCTAATCGCTATGAGATAATCCTCCTCAGAATCAGTCAGGGGAGGATTTTTTATGGCCAGAAAAGAT
>NZ_JBHSMH010000009.1:0-13766 GCF_042655365.1 Cohnella suwonensis
CTGTTTTGCTGTTTTCGTGCAAAAAAAAGAGCGGGCTATCTTTTCGATAACCTGCTCTTGTTCTTGATTTTGGCCCTGCTCCTTAACTTAATGACATTGCTTCCGCCGTTCGCTTTCTCCCGGGGCAGTCCGCCCATGGATAAAGCCGATTCGGCTACAAGTCGTCTTCGCTTCGCGCTTATGTAGATGTTCGCCGAGCCAACGGGATCAACCGTCGCCCCGATCGTTCAGCCTCTCTTTATCGCGTCCGCAAAGACTTCGAATATGCAATTGAGGATTCGCAAAATGGCTCTCATGCCCTTGCTCATCGCGCTTATTATACGTCTCGATCGCCTGTAACAATGGATTCATTTTCCTCGCCTCGCTTTCGTTTTCGTTTCGATGTGGCTCATCATAGCATCGTTTCTTTTTCGCTGTCAACCATATTTTTTTATTTATGGGAAAAAATATATTTCCGCAAAACCGCCTGCGACAATATAAAAAGGGCCGCCCGCAGGCAGCCCTCTCGCACTCGATCGATCGTTCGTCCGTTAAATCGTTAACGGCCTTAATCGTGCCGCGAAGAAAGGAGTACCGACGTCTCGAAGCTGAGGCGCATACGGAAAGAAATGGCGATCCGTCTCCGGATTCCACTGTAGCTTGTTCTCGATAACGCCGTAGTAACTCGCGTTCATCATCTCGACCGTCTCCTTTCCCTCGAAAAGTAATGTGCCAATCATAAGCGACGCCTCAAGCGGCTGTCAACGGATTTTTTTCCATTTTCGCCTCCGCCTAATGAGTCTGGTTGAAATCCGACTGCGCGAACGGGTCTCCCCCCGCTCCCTTCACGGCATCCAAACTCGTGGTCAGCGAGGCCAGCAGGTCGTCCAGATTCGCCGCGTTCCGGCGCAGCGCCGGCTCTTCGGAAACCGCGGCCGTTCTAGGCGCGAGCTTCGTGAGTTTGCCTTCGATCAGCCCCCGTAGAGCGACGTCGTAATGATTGACGTACCGGGCTCCTTCGAACGGCGAAGTCATCGCCGCGATCAACTGATTAAACACGAGCAGATGGGCATCCGGAACGGGCGGCTTCGCCGCGGCCGTCGGGGAAGTCGCGTACACCGGCGCCATCGGCCGCACCTCGTCCTCGTAGAGCATCGTCGACAGCACGAGTCCGTCGCCGAGCGGCCACAACGCGGCCAGGCTCTGGACCGAACGTAGCGTCACGTACCCGATGCCGACTTTCCGGGATTGCCTTAACGACGCCTGAAGCAACCGAAAACCTTCCTCCCCGACCTCGTCCGTGCCGACGTAATAGTGTTTTTTCAACCGTACCCGATCCACTTCCGTCTCGTTCGCGAACTGCTCGATAATCATCGTCTTGGAAGCCGCGGGCGCGATGCTTTTCAACTCTTCTTCCGTAATCTCCACGCTGTTTCCGCCGCCCAGATCATAGATTTTCCGGATATCCTGAGGCTCTATCTTGGCGTCGCACGTCTGGCAATACTTCAAATGGGACACCGAACCCCCGCATACGGCATGCATCTGCCTGAGCGATAACTCCTTGTCCTCCGTCGCGGCGTATAGCTTGACCGGGATTTGGATTTTGGCGATTTGTACGGTACCTTTCCACATCGCGTGCATCTATCATTTCTCCCCTGCTAGAGTCGTATATTCCTTGTATTGCCCTAGCGGGGACAAACGATACTCGCGCGGCCTTCCCCTCACCGATTCCGAGGGCGGCGCATACCCATAAAGGGAATCCCTACCTGGAGGTCAAAGCATGTACGATTGGAGATATGCATACGGCTCGTATTACCCAAGAAGCAAGGACGCGATGTCGTATTGGGCGACGGACTATCCGCAGGCGCTGGAAATGATCAAGCAAGCCGTGCAAGGAGAACGAAACGACGAACTGTTCTACGACGATTTGATCTCGCTAGCCCCGACGCGGGAGCAGAAGACGATCATCTCTTCCATCCGCGACGACGAAAGAATCCACAACCGCATCTACCGGACGATGTACCGCCAGTTGACCGGACAAGACGTTCCCGCAGGAAGCGGCGACGAACCTTACGCGAAGCCGTCTTCCTACGCGACCGGTCTTGCCCAAGCGCTGTTCGGGGAACTCGGCGCGGTGGAGAAATACCGGACGATCGCCTTCAGCCTGCCCTGCGGCCCTTATCGCGAGAACGTGGTCGGCATCATCATGGACGAACAGAAGCATGCGGACAAATACAACTATTTGCTCGGCTTGACGAAAGCTTCCGCCCGCTAAACGCGCTCCGAGAGCCTTCGGCGAGTATCCGCCGGGGGCTTTCTTTTTTACGAAATCGGCAGTCCGCTTCCTAAGGGATGAAAGAATAGAGCGCGGCGTATATAATAGCTATTGTCGGGAATCGAGAGGGGCGCGCAGGATGGAACACGAAGAGGAAAGCCGTCGGGCAGGGCGAAACCGCACCGTTACGCTGTCCGAGGAAGAACGGGCATCGTACGGTCGTCGCCTGCTTACGTTAAGCCGGCCGGCAACGGCCGCGGAATTAATGGACAAGACCGTCCATCAGAACCTGCTGGAGGCGCTGGACTATTTTCCGGACGCATTCGTCGACCTGCTCTTCATCGATCCCCCTTATAATCTAACGAAAAATTTCAACGGCAAAACGTTCTCGCGGATGGACAACGAGGGCTATACGGAATGGCTGGATGGTTGGTTCTCCCGCATCGTCCGCCTATTAAAGCCGAACGCGACCGTATACGTCTGCGGGGATTGGCGCTCCAGCCATGCCATCTACGAAGTCGCGTCCAAGCATCTGCTCGTCCGCAACCGGATCACGTGGGAACGGGAGAAAGGCCGCGGGGCGCTGAGTAACTGGAAGAACGCCTCCGAAGATATCTGGTTCTGCACGAAGTCGGCCGATTACAAATTCCATGTGGACAGGGTCAAAATCAAACGCAAGGTCATCGCCCCCTATCGGAAGGAAGACGGCAAACCGAAGGATTGGACCGACGACGAAAGCGATGGCGGCAAATACCGGCTCACGTACCCTTCCAACGTGTGGACCGATCTGACCGTCCCGTTCTGGTCGATGCCGGAGAACACCGATCATCCGACGCAGAAACCGGAGAAATTGCTCGCGAAGATCATTCTGGCAAGCTCCGACGAGGGAGACGTCGTGTTCGACCCGTTCATGGGCTCCGGCACGACGTCGGTCGTCGCGAAGAAGCTGAACCGTCGATACGTCGGCGTCGAGATCGACGAGACCTATTGCTGCCTCGCCGAGAAGAGGCTCGCGCTCGCGAGCGAAGACGCCGCGATCCAAGGCTTCTCGGAAGGCGTGTTCTGGGATCGGAACACGCTTCGCGAGCAGAAAAAGAAGGAGCGCCTCTAGGCCGTTGCGGCCGAGGCGCTCTTCTTCTGTTTAAAGGCGGCTCTGTTTATTCCCGGTAATCTTCGACGATGACTTCGACTTCGCCGGTTTCCGGGTTCATGACGAGACCGTGAACCGGGATAGCCGCCGGGAACAGCGGGTGCCTGCGAATCATCCGCACGCTGTGCATGACGCCCTCTTCGGGATGGCCGAAGCCTTTCAGGAACTTGTCCATGCGAATTCCCGAATCTTCGAGCGTCTTGATGACGAGCGGATCGATTCCGTTCTCGATGAACTTGCCGACCATCCTCGAAGGATCGATCTCCGTCATCCCGCAGCCATGATGGCCGATCACGATAACCTCTCGCGCCCTGAGCTCGTAAACGGCGACCAGAATGCTGCGCATCGCGCTGCCGAACGGCTGGGTCAGCCGCGCGCCGACCTTCTTTTTTCCCTCCCGGCATTCAGAAACGTTTCAGCCCCGCCTCAGGCTCCCTTCAGCTTCGTTTCATTCCGTCTTCACTTTACGATGCGACAATTTCCCTACTTCGAAAACACGAAGTCACATCGGGAAAGGAGCCTCATTCCATGAGTCGCAGAACAAAGAAAATCGGACTGATCGTCCTCATCGTCCTATCCATTATCGCGGCGGTCCTCTATAAGCTCGCCGACCGCTATTTGATCGAACATATCGAAGTCGTCGTGAACGACGGCCCCTCCGCCGGCGCGAACGCGACAGCCGCCGTCACCGATCCCGGCAGCGTCCAGTCGGACGACTGGAGCTACAAAGATTCGGACGTCTCTATCCAAATCGATAAAGTTCAGAAGGGCTCCGGCGAAGACATCGTCACCTACTACGTCGCCGACGTGCAGCTCTCGGACAATTCCCGGCTGCGCACCGCGTTCGCCAAAGACGCGTTCGGCACGAACGTCGTCGAGAACACGTCCGACATCGCCGCCGGCAAGAACGCGGTCCTCGCCATCAACGGCGATTATTACGGCTTCCGCAGCGACGGAGTCGTCATCCGCAACGGTACGGTCTATCGCGACGAACCCGCGCGGACCGGTCTTGTACTATTCAATGACGGCCTCATGCGCTCGTACGACGAAGAGACTGAATCGGCGGACTCCTTAATAGCGCAAGGAGCGACGAACGCCTTCTCCTTCGGGCCCGCGTTGGTACAAGACGGACAAGTCGCGGGAGACTTCTCCAGCGTGAAGATCGATAAAAACTTCGGCAACCACTCGATTCAGAATGCCAATCCGCGTACCGGCATCGGGATGATCTCGGCGAACCATTACGTTTTCGTCGTCGTCGACGGCCGCAGTTCCGGGTACAGCAAAGGAATGACGTTAACGGAGTTCGCGGACCTGTTCGTCGAGTTAGGCAGTAAAGAAGCTTACAACCTGGACGGGGGAGGCTCGTCCACCATGTATTTCATGGGACGGGTCGTCAACAATCCGCTCGGCCGGAACAACGAACGCGAAGTCAGCGACATCATCTACGTCACGCCTTAATTCGCATCATAAGGAGGAGCTAACCCATGACGACAACGATCCTCATTCCGGCTTACGAGCCCAATCATAAACTGCTTACGCTGATCGATCGACTGAAAGACGCCGGCTTCCGCTCGATCGTCGTCGTTGACGACGGCAGCGGCGAACGCTATGCCGACCTATTCCGGTCCGCCGGCAAAGCCGGGTGCGCCGTCTTGACCCACGTCGCGAACCGCGGCAAAGGCCGCGCGCTGAAAACCGGCTTCCAACATTTAATGCGCGAAGGAATCGCGACTTGCGTCGTGTGCGCGGACAGCGACGGCCAGCATCTGCCCGAGGATATCCGCAGAATAGCCGAAACCGCGGCCGATCGCCCGGGCCAGATCGTACTCGGCACCCGGCGGTTTACCGGCAACGTGCCGCTTCGCAGCCGATTCGGCAACTCGGTGACGCGGGGCGTCTACGCTTTCGCGACGGGCACGCCCATCCATGATACCCAAACGGGCCTGCGCGGTTATTCTTCCGACATGTTGGAATGGTTATGCCGCGTGTCCGGCGAGCGGTTCGAGTACGAGATGAACCTGCTGCTCGAAGCGCCGTCCGCCGGTTATTCGTTCCACGAAGTGCCGATCGATACGGTCTACTTGAACAAGAACGAGTCGTCGCACTTCCGGCCGCTTGCCGATTCGGCGAGAATTTATTACCCGATCGTCAAGTTCGGCGCCTCTTCGGCGGGAGCGGCGTTAGTCGACTTCTTCCTCCTGCTGGTCATCCAGATCGCCACGATGAATTTGTTGTTCGCGGTCATCGGGGCGCGCGTCTGCAGCTCGATTCTGAACTACGCCGTGAATCGCAAGTTCGTATTCTCGCGAGGGCGTCCCCGTTCGGCCGTCTCGCGTTCGATGCCCCGTTATTTTGCTCTCGTCGCGTTGATTCTGGCGCTGAACTACGGCTTGATGTTCGCCTTCCACGAACGGCTCGGTATCGCTCTCGTTGCGGCCAAGCTGTTGACGGAAGGGTCGTTGTTCCTGTTCAGCTATTGGGCCCAGCGCAAGCTCGTATACTGAGGATCGCGCCCGTTACCGGGAGCAAACGCCCGTCCAAGCCAAGCGATCCCGACGCAAGCCTTGACCCGGAGGCGGATTCCGGATTTATAATGGAGGCATATCGTCCGTTGAACTTCAAGGAGGAAGCCTCATGCAGTTGTACCAGCAATACGCGACCTTAAAGCATGCGCTTCTTCGCGAGAATCGCCACGGCGGCGACGAGGCCTCGGACATTCCGGTCACGGTCAAGGAGATCTCGGGCTGGCTTTATTGTACGGAGCGTAACGTCAAACACATCCTGAAGCGAATATCGGAACTGGAATGGATTGTATGGATGCCCGGACGCGGCAGGGGGAACCGTTCGCGAATTCGCTTTCTCGCCGTCGCCGAGGAGCTGCTTCTTCAAGAAGCGCAAGAGTTCGCCCGGCAAGGCAACCTGAAAGCCGCGATGGAGGTCTTCCGCTTGGATGGACTGGAATCGTGGGCGTCGGAGAAGTTCCTGGCATGGCTCGGGGGATACTTCGGCTATCAGCAAACCGAAGAGATCGGAGGGGATAAGCTTCGATTGCCGACGAAAGCGAAAATCTACACGCTAGACCCTGTTCATCTCTACTACGCAAGAGACGTGCACTATGCCAAAATGGCGCTCGAAACGCTCGTCCGTTACGATCCCGCGAAGCGTTCGGTCGTCCCCCATCTCGCCCATGACTGGGACTGCGACGAACAAGGCCGGAAGTGGACGTTCTACTTGCGCAAAGGGGTCAAGTTCCATCATGGTCGCGAAATGAAAGCATCGGACGTCGCCTACTCCTTAAGGCGGTTGCAATCCGGTCAGGCGACGGACACGAATAGCTGGCTAACGGATACGTTCGCAAGCGTAAAGGCTTTAGGCGGCCGGATCGTGGAAATCGAGCTGAGCTCGTCCAATTACATGTTGCCGAATCTGCTCAGCGCGTCCCCGATGTCGATCGTCCCCGAAGATATTTATCGCAACGCGGAGGCGAACGGAACGGACATCTCGAAGTTTCCCGTCGGTTCCGGACCTTTTCGCGTCGCTAAGCACGACGAAGGCGTTCTCGTCCTCGAAGCTTTCCCCGACTATTGGGGGGAGCGCGCGCACTTGGACAGCGTGGAGTTGATGGTGATTCCGAAAGAATTGGAAAATCCGGACGGCTCCTCCGGCCTCCGCTTCCACCTGGGGAGCGAGGATTTCGTCAAAAACATCCGTTTCGACTACTCGAACTGGCGGCAGATGCCCGTCATGACGCTCGGTTGCACGATGCTTGCGCTCAACTCGATCAAGGCCGGACCGATGCGGGATGCCAAGCTGCGCGAAGCGATCGGCGCGGCGCTCGACCGGAGAGAGCTCGTCAAGCAACTCGGCAAGGGCATTCCCGCAACGGGATTCCTTCCTCCGAGAGCCGGGGAGCCCGCCGCGCCCGAGTATGAGGATCGCAGATTCGACGATGCCCGGGAGCTCGTGAAGCGATCGGCTTATCGCGGAGAGACGTTAAAGCTGATGTCGACGGAGCCTTTACGCATCCAAGCCGAGTGGCTGATCCGCCGGTTCGGGGAAATCGGTCTTGCGGTCGAGGTCGAGTACATCAGCAACAACGAAATACCCGATTGCGATCGGCTGCTGGAAGGCGACCTGATGCTCGGCGGCGTCGTCGGGGACGACGACGAAGATCGGTGCTTGCTGGAAATGTACAAAATGAACAATCTCTTCGTTCGTTCCTACATGGACGACGGCATGCGCGCGGCCGCCGACGCGGAAATCGTCTCCCTGCTGGCCGAGCCGAGCAACGAGAAGCGCAACGCCCGCATTCGCGGCTTGCAGCGCCTCCTGACGGACGGCCATTGTTTCCACTTCCTGCTCCATGTCCCGCAGAATACCGTATTCAACCCGAAGCTTCAGGGCATGTCGATCAATTCGCTCGGTTTCGTCGACTACAAGAGCGTCTGGTTCCGATCGCATTCGGCCGGCGATTCGGGCAAGTAACGCGCCGGGCAAGCAACGCGCCGGCGGAGCTTACGTTCAAGACCGTTGTGCGGGATTCGCCGGCGGACGCCTTCGTTTGTCCGACTCTTCCGCGTTGGCCGCGATAGGCCGAGTCAGCAATTCGAGAAGGGACTCCGGAGGCGATATCGCCTCCGGGCCGTCCGCTGAGACGCCGAACTCCTCTTCCGCTTCTTTGCCTTCTTGAAGCGATTGATAAATGCTATAGAGCAATCCCATTGCCGGATGCCTCCTTCCTTGCCGCGAGCGAGCGTACGAACCGTCGCCCGTATTCTTTGCATAGCTCCCTCTCTTCGGCGCTAGGGGCGAATTCGATTTTCAACCCTTCCAAGACGACTTCCGAGCCTCTTTCCGCCAGTTTGCCGATCAGAATATCGACGGCCGCCCCATACTCCGGATAGTTCGAGTCGCACGAGCCGAATACCGCCGACTTCGTTCCTTTCAAATCGATCGCGTTCATCCGATCGTAAAATTCGAGAAATTCGTCGGGCAACTCCCCGTCTCCCCACGTGTAAGCGCCGAGCAGAACGCCCTCGTATCCGGCCAGTTCCGCGGCGTCTGCGTCCATGACGTTCTTCGTCTCCAACGACGCTCCCGCTTCCCGCGCGCCTTCGGCGATCGCTTCGGCGATTTCTTCCGTGTTGCCGGTCATGCTGGCATAGACCAATAAAATGTCTGCCAAGTCGGTTCCCTCCCCATGCTATGGCGCTAAGCTCCTTCGAGCGGACGGCGAATCTCATTTTCACGCCCATCATAATTGATAATGATTATCATTGTCAATTTATTGTAGGAAAAAATTCACTATGACCGGGGTTTTGTCCCGAGAATGGGGAACAGCTGCAGGTTACAAAATTTATATATTGTTATTTATCTGATAATTCAGAATTTAATATAGACAAGCTTCCCGGGCTCTGCTAAGATTACGGTACAGGAAAGGAGGTGCGTCAACATTCAGAGTCAGATGTTGAACGTATCCCTTACCCGATCCGGCTCGTAGCAGCTTTGCAGCCGGAGGCGCGGGATACGGGTAGAGATCGGCCAAGCGCCTCTCGGGTAGAGAAAAGACCATCCTCGGATGTCCACGGATGGTCTTTTTTTCGTGCATGGCGGCCGGGTCGGGCTCGGCGGGGTTTACGAATTAGAGAGAATGAAGATGCGTTCACCACCGAGAATAGCCGGATAAATTCGGGCTATTGAGCGCTTCGGACTTGTTTTCGTGCGATTAGCCGGATAAATTCGGGCTATTGAGCGCCTCGGACTTATTTTCGTGCGATTAGCCGGATAAATTCGGGCTATTGAGTGCCTCGGACTTGTTTTCGTGCGATTAGCCGGATAAATTCGGGCTATTGAGTGCCTCGGACTTGTTTTCGCGCGATAAACCGGATAAATTCGGGCTATTGAGTGCCTCGGACTTGTTTTCGTGCGATTAACCGGATAAATTCGCGCTATTGAGCGCTTTTATCGGTTTCCCCTTGATCTCCACGTGTTTTCGCTTAGGCGCTATGCTACAATACGGGAATTACAATCGTCATCATGCGGGAGGTTCGCGTTAAGAATATGCTGATTATCGGAATCGCGGGAGGCACCGGATCGGGCAAGACGACGGTCGCCCGTTCCGTCATCGAACGGCTCGGCCCGGACAAAGTGACGTTCATCTCGCAAGACAATTACTACAAGGATCACGCCGGCCTGTCGAAGGAAGAACGGCGCGCGATCAATTACGATCATCCGCTCGTCTTCGACAACGAGTTGTTGGTCGAACACTTAAAGACGCTGAAAGGCGGACAAGCCGCCCTCGCGCCGGTATACGACTTCACGACCGATTCCCGGTCGGCTTCGGAGACGCAGGAGCTTCTGCCGCATCGCATCGTCATCGTCGAGGGGCTGCACGTCCTATCGGATGAAGGTCTTCGGCGCATGCTCGACATTAAAGTGTTCGTCGACACCGATCCCGACGTCCGCATCCTTCGCCGGGTGCTTCGGGATATCGAGGAGCGCGGGCGGACGATCCAATCCGTCTACGACCAATACATGAAGACGGTCAAGCCGATGCACGACGCGTTCGTCGAGCCGTCCAAAAAATACGCCGATCTCATCATCCCGGAAGGCGGGCAGAACGAGGTCGGCATCCAACTGCTGTCGATATTGACGGAAAGATATTTGAACGGCGAACGGGCTTAGCCGGCTTATTTGAAACTCAGGCCTCCGATCGGCCTTCTTCCGGCAACGTCGCGAGCTTCGCGACGATCGCCGCCCCTTCCGCGGCGCCTGATGGCCGTTGATGTCGGTCGCCGAGTATCCCGGGTCGGCCGCGGGTGCGTTCGATTATACAAAATGGCGTTCGGGACACGATGCCCAGCGTCTACTTCTCGCCGGCCCACGCCCTCAGCGACGGCAGCAGGCTCCTCGCGTCCTCGTAGCCCTGCTTGTACAGAGCGTCCAGCTTCGCCGGATCGCGTTCCATCCGTCCGACCGCGAGCGGCTCGAGCGGCCGGATGACGAAACACGAACCGTTCCGCTCCCGCTCGAGAACGTAATCCACGGTGCCGTTGTAGATGTCGTGGCGGGTCAGCAGGATTTTCAAAAACTCGGGGAATTTGCGGTATGCCCGCTTCACGACCCAGGAAAACTTGTTGCGGGATTTGCGGTAATCTTCGTTGCGGGTCAGGACGACGACGTTGCGGGCGAATCCGTCGCGTTCCGCCTGGCGGAGCGGAATCGGATCCGAGATGCCGCCGTCCAGCAGACGCCTGCCGTCGTATTCCACGATCGGCGCGATGAACGGCAACGAGCTAGACGCCCGAAGCACCTTCAGCAGATCCAGTCCCGGTTTGCTTTTCCGGTAGTACACCGTCTCCCCGGTCTCGATATCCGTCGTCCCGACGGCGAACTCTTCCTCGACTTCCCCGAACGTCTTGTAATCGAACGGAACGAGCGAATTCGGAATTTCGTCGAAAATGAAATCCATCCCGAACAGCTGCCCTTTCGTCCAGAAATTCCTCCAAGACAAGTAACGCGGATCCGAGACCCACTCCGTGTTCACGATTTTGTTCCGTCCCCGCTGCCTGGACAAGTAACTCGCCGCCATGCAAGCCCCCGCGGATACGCCAACCGTATAGGGAAAATAGATTCCTTGTTCCATGAAAAATTCCAGCACGCCCGCCGTATAGACGCCGCGCATGCCTCCGCCTTCCAATACGAGTCCGATACCGTTCATCCGAATCTCCTTACCATGCGACCGCATCCGAATATGAGAACAATAGATTCATTGTACCCATCAGCTCTTGGAAGAGTCAATTTAGCCGGAAATCCGATGCGCCTCGTAACGGTTCGCCTCGCTTGCGTCCCGAATCGTCGCCAGCTCCGTTGCCGTCAGCGCCGGTACGTCCGCCGCCTTAAGATTGAGCAGCAATTGCTCGAGGGAACTCGCGCCCGGAACGACCGCCGCCACGGCCGGATCGCTTAGCGAGTAGCGTATCGCCAGTTCCGTCAGGCTTCGGCCTTCTCCCGTCAGTTCGGATAATCTAGCGCGCAGCAAGCGTAGCTCCTCCAAGCCGTAGCCCAGATGAGGCTTGGCCGGCTCGCGGTTCGCGGCCAGCGAGCCGCCGGCGAGAGGCCCCCTCGCGATGACGCTAATGCCATGCTCGCGAAGAAGCGGCAACACTTGCTCCTCCGCCCGGCGGTCCGCGATGCTATAGGGATTCATGACGCTGGCGATCGACGAGCGCCCGGCGTATTCCCGGATGACGGTAGGCCGGATCGAAGAAATGCCGTAAGCCCGTATCCAACCTTCTTGCTTGAGCTCCTCGAACGCTTCGATCGTCTCGCCGATCGGGTCGTCCATCGTGCCGCCGTGCAGTTGAAACAGATCGATATAGTCTGTCTCCAGACGGCGCAAGCTGGCTTTGGCCGCCGACTTGATATACGCCTTGGAAGCATCCCACGTCCATCCGTCCTGTCCGGGGACGCGCCGGTTGCCCGCTTTCGTCGCGAGGACGACGCGATCGCGCCTGCCCTTCAACGCCTTACCCACGAGGCGTTCGTTCAGTCCGTCGTCGTAGAGATCCGCCGTATCGAGCAACGTGACGCCCCGCTCGATCGCCTCGTGCACGAGAGCGACCGCTTTACCTTCCTCCGTTCTGAGCGACATGCAACCGAGACCGATTTCGCCGACGAAGAGATCGGACGAGCCTAATTTATTTTGCTTCATGAATGGTTATTCCCCTTAATCGTAAATGGTTTCGAGCCGTCAGAGGACGGTAATCGTGAGCAATGCCGATCCCAGGAGGAAGCACAGCGGCGTATAGAGCTTCGTGTCCCAACGGGCGAACGTCGTACCCTTCAGGCGCTTGAACAGCCCCAAGTACTTGAAATCGCCGACCGCCCGGACGAGGAAGAGGGCGCCGAGAAACCACCCGCCGGCTTGCGACAGCCGCTCGGAGAACAATGCGCGAGGCACGGCTCCCCCCAGCTCCAGCGTCGCCCATGCAGCGACCGCAAGCAGCGCCGCCACGAGCAACGTGGCTAGCTTGCCCGGCCGGAACGCTTTTTCCTTTTTCGCGTCGGACGCCCTCTCGAACCCGCCGCTCGATCCGACTTCCGGCAACGCCGCCTCGTACCCTCTCTTGCCTCCGAAAGCCCAATACGCATGAATACCGCACAAGACGACCAAGACGCCACCGACCAACCAAGCCAATACTTCCGCCATTTCCGCACTCTCCTTTAATGGGATTGCAATCGTGCTTTCCACCGTACCCGTTCCGTTAGCCGAGCCAAGCCGACAGCACCGTTCGAACGTGGCGCTCGACGTTCGCTTCGCCCTGTTCCTCGTGCTTATGGCGCTCATACCAGCCCAAGTAGTAATGGTACAGCAACCATGCTTTGCGTTCCGCTTCCTCTTTCGGGTAACCGATCGCTTCGAACAGTCCCCCCGCGAACGAGACGCGGCTTCGTTCCAGCTCTTCGAGCGTCGCGACATACTCCGGTTCCTTCAGCGATAGCCGGCGCAGGAAAAAAAGAAAGTCCCCCAGCCGCGTCGCGGAGAACATCGCGGTCAACAACGACCTGAGCCTCTCGTCGGCCGAGCGCTCTATCTCCGATGTCCGGATGACTTGAAGCGTCGCCCGCTCCCTCCATGTCTCCACGATGAGCCGCACGAAGTTGTCGCGGTTTCCGAAATACCAATAAAAGCTGCTCTTGCTGCTCCCGAGCGCGGCCGCCATTTTCTCGACGACGAGTGACTCGTCCCCGCCCCTCGCGAACGTCTCCAACCCATGCTGCAACCATTGCTCTCTGGACGCGACGACTTTCGGCATGCGCGCTCTCCTTTCTGTACGGTAGCGTCTAGATAAACTAATTATATGGAAAAAGAAAGAAAAATGCCATGGCGAGATTGTGACGGTTTGTAAGGGACTGCGAGAGGGCGGCCGGGGAGTTGCTTGCGAAAGTCAGTAACGCCGGGTGGCGGCACCCTGTTGGGGAGATTTACTTTGCGATAGGCAGTAACTCCGGGTGGCTGGCCGTCTGTCGAGGCTAGTTACTTCGCTAAACACAGTAACTCCGAGCAGTTGGCCTTCTCTAGTGGTGAGTTACTTCGTGAAACGTGGTAACTCCTTGCGACTGGCCTCCTGTAGCGGCGAGTTACTTCGGGAAACGTATTAACTCTGCGCGGTTGGACTCCTGTAGCGGCGAGATACTTCGTGAAACACAGTAACTCCTTGCGATTGACCTCTTCTTGCGGCGAGTTACTTCGCAAAACGCAGTAGCATTGCATTAAAATATCAACAATTTGTCAAGGTGTTTTTCCGTAAGTAAAATGTGCTAAATTTGTAATATTTTATTTAATCATGCAATAAAAAA
>NZ_JBHSMH010000010.1:0-10535 GCF_042655365.1 Cohnella suwonensis
GGATGAGGGAAAACCTCACGTCCGGTTTGATGAAGGGGGAGCTGGGAAAGTAAAAGGAGGGCTTCCGCCCTCCAATGAAATTTCAGTTCTCTACTCTACCTGAAAGCGTAAGTTTCGCATATTTCCGAATCGTCTACGCAAAAGCGCCTTCAGCGTCCGATACGCCGAAGGTGTTTTTGCTCGTTTTTCATAATTCTAATGACCCCAAACGGTTGATAGATTTGTCGGACGTATGCTAAAGTGAGGTACATGCTTTTGCCAAAACCGGGAAAAGAATACCGAAAGCAAGGGAAAAGGAGAAGATCATGGCCGATTTCAGGGGAATGGATCGGATCCGGACAATGATCGCCGCGACTCGGCATGCCGTCCGCAACGTTCGGTCCTCGCGAATGCAAGCTAAGCTCTCTACAGATACGCAAGTTACGTCGAATTTCGCCGCAAGATGGCGGAATTACCGGAAACCGATCATCATCTCGGCATGCGGCATCATCGCGCTCGCTGTCGTAGGATTCGGGGCCAGCCAGTACGTGAAGGCGAACAGCGTTACCTATTACGAAGTGCTCTTGAACGGAAGTTCCGTCGGAGAGATCAGCGATAAAGCCAAGGTCGAGCAATTGCTCGCGGCCAAGGCTACCGAACTCAGCAAAGCGAATACCCCCGTCCTCCAAGAGTTGAACGACGGTCAGGTCGCCTACGAGGTTGAAAAGGCTTACAAGAAGAAGACGGACGACGGCGCAACGCTGACTCGTCTCGAAGGCTTGCTTCAGACGCACGCGGTCGGCGTGAAGGTCGTCGTCGACGGCAAGGAAATCGGCGTCGTTCGCGATCAGCAGACCGCGAACCTGCTGCTGCAGAAGGTTAAGAACAAGTACGTGCCGGCCAACCTCGTCAAGAAAGCCGGTACCGAAGTGCAGTCGTTGTCGACGAGCAAGACCGCCGCGGCCGACCAAGCGAAGCCGCAACGCGTCGTGACGTCGGTCAGCTTCAAGGAGAAAGTGCAGACGGTCGAAGCCGACATTGCCGCAACGCAAGTGTCGACGCTCGACGCGCTGTACGCCAAGCTGACGAAGGGCGAACCGGTGCCTCGCAAGTACACGGTGCAGGAAGGCGATTGCATCGGCTGCATCGCGGCGAAGATGGACGTGACCGAAGAGTTCATCCACCAGAAGAACAAGTGGATCGTAGGCGATAAGATCAAGGTCGGCGACGTTATCGACTTATCGTCCCAACAGCCGCCGATTCTGAACGTCAACTCCGAAGAGCAAGTGACGGAGATCGAGACGATCGAACCGCCCGTCCAATACAAGACGAGCGATACGATGAAGAAGGGCCAGCAGAAGGTCATCACCGCGGGTACGCCGGGCAAGCAGCAAGTCACTTACCGCCTGACGAAGCGCAACGGCGCCTTGATCGAGGAAGAACAGGTGAACAAGAAGGTGCTGCTGAAGCCGGTACCGACAGTCATCATGAAAGGCACGAAGGTCATCCGAGGCGAAGGCTCGGGCAAGTTCGCTTGGCCGGTCGTCGGAGCCCGTATCACGAGTTACCTCGGTCAACGCTGGGGCCGCATGCACAAGGGTATCGACATGGTTGGACAGAAGTCGATCATGGCGGCGGACGAAGGCATCATCGAATTTGCCGGGTACAAGTCGGGCGGACTCGGCAACGCGGTCATCATTAACCACCAGAACGGCTTCAAGACGGTGTACGGCCACATGAAGAGCGTGAAGGTGAAGAAGGGGCAAGTCGTCGAGAAGGGCGACTCCATCGGCATCATGGGCAGCACCGGACACTCGACCGGCACGCACTTGCACTTCGAAATCTATTTGAACGGCAAGCTGAAGAACCCGACCAGCTATTTATAGAACCTTATCGGCTCTCCCGAAGGCGCAATGCCTTGACGGAGAGCTTTTTTCATTCCCGCCCGCCTCCGATCTGCCACGAAACGCCATTGGGGTCTTGTCCGCATTATGGTAAGATAACAATAGATTAGCTTCCGAGAAGCGGGAGGCGGTGACGAGAATGTTAGGCAAAATACTGGTCGTGGACGACGAGCGGCCGATCGCGGATATTCTGAAGTTCAACTTGGAGAAGGAAGGCTACGAGGTCGTCTGCGCTTTCGACGGCGAAGCCGCCGTCAGGCTGGCGTTCGAGGAAGAGCCCGACTTGATCCTGCTCGATCTGATGCTGCCGATCAAGGACGGGATGGACGTGTGCCGGGAAGTGCGGACTCGCCTGTCGACGCCGATTATCATGCTGACGGCGAAGGACAACGAGATCGACAAGGTGCTCGGCCTTGAGCTCGGCGCCGACGATTACGTGACGAAGCCGTTCGGCACGCGCGAGCTGCTCGCCCGGGTGAAGGCGCATTTGCGCCGCCAGCGCAAAGTGGAGACGGCCAGGGACGAAGAAGTGCAACCGGAAGCGGAACGCCAAGGCATCCGGTTATTTAACCTGTTCATCGACACGGACATGTACGTCGTCTATAAGAACAATCAGCCGCTAGACCTGACCCATCGCGAATTCGAGCTCGTCCATTACTTGGCGAAGAACAGCGGGAAGGTCATGACGCGGGAGCACCTGCTGCAAGCCGTATGGGGCTTCGAATATTTCGGCGACGTGCGTACGGTCGACGTGACGATCCGTCGACTGCGGGAGAAGCTCGAGGACGATCCGAGCCGTCCGGAAATCATCATGACGAGGCGCGGCCTCGGGTACTTGATGCGCAGTCCCAAGATGAGCGGCGGTCATTACGGATGAGAGGCATCCGCATGCTCCGCAGCATCCAGGTCAAGCTCATTACGATGGTGCTTCTCCTGATCCTGATCGCGGTACAGCTGATCGGGGTATATTTCATCAGCACGATGAAGACGTCGCTAAGCAACTCCTTCACAGAGGGCTTGAACATTCAGGCGAATCTGCTGACGAAGTTTCTATCGACTTCGAGCTTGTCGTCGGGGAACAAAGACGAAGACGCGCAGGCGGAAACGAGCGTGCTGCTGAACTCTCTCGTGAACAGCATCGATACGATCAGCGGCACGGAATACCAAGTGCTCGACGCCGGAGGCAAGGTGCTGGCCGCGACGACTTCCAAGACGTCGCAGCAGTCCTATGTCGGGCGCAAGAACACGTCGCTCCTCGTAAGCCGCGCCCTGCAAGGGGTTCGCGATAACGAGGAAGAGATTATCGACGAGAACAATACGCGAAGCAAGGTCATCGCCAAGCCCGTCATCAGCGGCGGCAAGATCGTCGGCGCGGTGTATATCGTCGCGCCGATGAAGAGCTTGTACCAGACGATGGAAGACATCAACCGGATTTTCGTCTCCGCGACGCTGATCGCGCTTGGGCTGACGGCCGTGCTGGGCGTTCTGCTCGCGGGCACGATCACTTCGCCGATCAAGGCGCTCACGCGCCAGGCGACGGCGGTCGCGGAAGGGCGCTTCGACGAACGGGTGCCCGTGTTCGGCAAGGACGAGATCGGCCAACTGAGCATCGCGTTCAACGACATGACCGATCGTCTAAGCGACGCGCTCGCCTTGAACGAGGAGGAGCGGGAGAAGCTGAGCTCGATTCTGTCGAACATGAGCGACGGC
The DNA here is from genome assembly GCF_042655365.1 of Cohnella suwonensis. Taxonomy (NCBI): domain Bacteria; kingdom Bacillati; phylum Bacillota; class Bacilli; order Caryophanales; family Paenibacillaceae; genus Cohnella; species Cohnella suwonensis. Next base: position 3,594 of record NZ_JBHSMH010000010.1, read on the forward strand.
GTTCTCGCGACGGACGAGCTAGGCCGGGTCATCGTCACGAACAGGCGAGCCAGAGGCATGCTCGGCTTGACCGATATGAAGGAAGGCACGACGCTGTCCGAAGCGCTCGGCATCGAGAAGGCTCCGATCGCCGACACGCTTCAGGGCGCGGAGTCTTCGCTCCTCTTGAACCGGTTCCCGGAGGATCAAGCGGAGGAGGAGCTCGTGTTCCGGGTGACGCTGACGCCGATTCGCCGAAGGGACAAGGGCGTCGCCGGGGCCATCGCCGTGCTGCAGGACGTCACGGAAGCGGAGAAGCTGGAGCAGTCCCGCCGCGAGTTCGTGGCGAACGTCTCGCACGAGCTGCGCACGCCGCTGACGACGATCAAGAGTTACGCGGAAGCGCTGGACGACGGCGCGATCGACGAACCGCCTCTGGCGGAAAGATTCGTCGGCGTAATCCGCAGCGAGACGGAACGGATGATCCGGCTCGTCACGGACTTGCTTCATCTGTCCCGTTTCGATTCCAGGCGCAATCAGCTTCGCCGCCAGAAGACCGATCTCGCGGAGATGCTGGAGGAAGTCGTCGACCGGTTCTCCTTCCAGCTTCGGCAGAAGGCGATCACGGTCACGGTGAAGGTCGACCACCGGCAGAAGACCGCTTGGCTCGACCGGGACGGTATCGACCAAGTGCTCGACAACCTCGTGTCGAACGCGATCAAATATACGCTCGATGGAGGGGCCATCGATATATCCGCCAAGAGCAACGAAGCCGGTCAGCTCGCCATCTCCGTGAAGGATACCGGCATCGGCATTCCGAAGAAGGACTTGAACCGGATCTTCGAACGGTTCTACCGGGTGGACAAGGCCCGTTCGCGCAACATGGGCGGCACCGGGCTCGGGCTGTCGATTGCCCGGGAAATCGTCAGGGCGCACGGGGGCGCGATCTTGCTCGAATCGGAGACGAACGTCGGTACCGTCGTCACGGTGCTGCTGCCGATCGTGCCGGAAGGAAGTGAGAGCGCATGATCGAGAAGGGCAAATCGGTACTGCTGGCTTTGCTCGTCGTCCTTAGCTTGGTGCAAAGTTATTCCCTCGCCTATAACACGCCTTATAAGGATGCCAAGGTGAAGAGCGACTCGGACTACGTGAAGACGGAACGGCTCGGCGAGGAGGAGAAGCCGGATAACCTTGTTTTCCCCGAGCAACTGATTATCCATCTGGGCGACGATAAGCATACGGTATTCTATCCGAGCACGCCTACGTTCTACGGACTGATCATGACGAAGCTGAAGCTCCGCGAATTCAAGGGCTTGCAGCGCGATTCGGTCGAGTCGGTCGACTGGGATCAGATCCGCAAGGAGGATCAGGGCGTCGAGCTGCGGTTCGGCCGGCCGGTGCCGTTCGAGCTGCTGCAGAAGGCGTTCAAGATCGACGGAGACTTCCTATTCTTCGGCGATTCGATCGACCGGATCTGGATCTATTCGAGCAAAGGCCGAGACGAGGTTCGTACGTTCTTCTTCAGCTCCGACGACCGCTACGTCTACGAATCGATGCATGCCGACTTGACCATCGGGGACGTGGAAGGCTTCGTCGGCTTCGGCCAATATTGGGATCCGTACTCGACGTCCGACGGCAACGTCTACGCCCCGGATAAGCCGATGGCACGGCTGTTCGACATGGAAGTGGCGTACGATAAATACACGGTCGAACAAATGCAGGACAACCTGTTCGATCCGGGCGCGACGAGAACGATTCAGAGCAACAAGAGCGGATCTCAGATGTATACGGACGGGAAGCGCGGGCTGAAGATCGAACAGGACGGTACTTGGCTCTCCTACACCGACTTGGTGGCGCGAACCGAAGTGAATAACGATCTGTTCGACAACGTCATGTCGGCGATCGGCTTCGTCGATCAGCACGGAGGCTGGAACGGCAAGCATCTGTTCGTCAAGGACGCCGAATCGGAGGCGGGCGATTCCGTCATCCGCTTCCAGCAATATTACAAGGAAGTGCCGATCGTGTCCGACAAGGGACTGAACTTCGGCTACATTCAGCTTTTCCTCGAGCAAGGCGTCGTGTCGACTTACAATCGTTCGCTCGTCGTGCTCGGCGAGGAAACGACGAATAAACATAAGCGCGAGCTGCCGGGCGGCGAAGAGCTGAGGAAGAAGCTTCAGGAGCTACGGGCGGGCGGGCGCACGGTCGAAGCGTTGTTCCCGGCGATGAAGCCGACGATCGGAGAGAAATCGGTTCGCTTGACGCCGGCATGGGCGGCGCGGCTTACGACCGGGGAAGTCGTCATCGTGGCGGAATCGAAGCTTTATGCGTAACGATACTCAAGACCCGGTAGGGTCGGAAGGGGGAGCGGGATGGATTGGAGACGCGCCAAAAGCGTGCTCATCGTATCGTTCCTCGCGCTGAATATCGTTCTCGGCTACCAGCTGTGGATGGAATGGCGCGAGCGGTTAAATACGGCGGTGGACTGGACTTCCCTTCCCCCCGAGACGTTGCAGGTCATGCGGGAGAAAAACATTCAGGTCGACGACAACGCGAGAATCCCGACGGATACGCCGAACATGAGGCAGCTGACCTATACGTTCGAGGCGAGAAGCGGCGAGGGGATCGGGGAACGGATGCCGATCTCGCCGGCGCCGGAGACCATGGTTATTTTCTCCGAGGAGGATCTCGCGCTCGCCCTAAGCGGCATTATCCCGGACCTGGCCGACTATCATTACGATCAGCAAGGAAGCAAGGAAGGCGTGTATTTCGTCTTTAACCGCATGGAAGGGCTCTGGCCGATGTTCGACATTCGGCTGAAGCTCTACTACAGCGAGCAGAAGATCAAGGGATTCACGCAGGATCTCGTCACGGTGAAGCCGGCCAACGGGACCAAGGAGCAGCAGGTGCTGTCCGCGACGAAGGCGCTCGCCAAAGTCATCGAACAGAACTTGCCGGCGGGATCGGTCATCAAGGAAATCAGGCTGGGTTATCACGGGGAAATCTTCGACGACGCGGAAGCGCAAGTAACCGAGCCGACTTGGCGGGTGTTGCTGGAAAACAGCGACGAGGTGTACTACGTCAACGCGATCAGCGCGGAGGTTACGACAGAGCAGGGCGATGCCGCCGCGGGCCGTACATAACGGCGCTGGGTTGGGGGAACATGGCCGGGGAGAGGAACGGGTTTACTCATGGGATTGCGATTTACGGTATTATGCAGCGGATCGACGGGGAACGCGACCGTCGTATCGTCGGGCGCGGCGACGGTTCTTGTCGACGTCGGCCTCAGCGGCAAAAAAATAGAAGAGCTCATGAGCGAGAGGGACGTCTCCGGGCAGAATCTCGACGCGATCTTCGTGACGCACGAGCATTCCGACCATATTAAAGGGCTCGGGGCGTTCGCCCGCAAGCACAAGCTGCCGGTATACGCGAACGAGAAGACGTGGCACGCGATGAAACGCTCGGTCGGCGATATTCCGGAAGAGCAGATCCGCATCATGCCGTCGGACAGCACGGTGGAAATCTTCGACATGCGGATCGATTCGTACGCGATTTCCCATGATGCGGCGGAACCGGTCGGGTATTGCTTCCAATCGGACGGATCGAAGCTGAGCCTCGCGACGGACCTCGGGTACGTCAGCGACAAGGTACTGCGGCAGTTGCAGGACTCCGACGTGCTCGTGCTGGAATCGAACCACGACGTCAACATGCTTCGCATGGGCCGTTATCCGTGGAACATCAAGCGACGCATTCTGGGAGATACCGGGCATCTGTCCAACGAGGCGGCGGGCGACACGTTAACCAAGCTGCTCAATGGCACGCTGCGCAGGGTGTATCTCGCCCACTTGAGCCAGGAGCATAACCTGATGGACATCGCCAAGATGACGATCGGGGAAGTGTTGGAGAACAACGGCATTTTCTATCAAAAGAGCGAATTCGCGCTGTGCGATACTTATTACGATAAGCCGACGCCGTGGGACGCGGTAAAGTCTAAAGTCGCTAGTTTGTAAATAAAAGTAAAGTTCAAAAGTTCGGTTTTCAGCACCGAGAAGGTTGAAAGAAGCTAGGGAATGAGGATCGGAGCGTAGGCAAACGGACGTGAGAACCGGAAGTCCCGTGCAGCATTCAAGATTCGATGTCGAATAAGCTTCTCGAAATTTCCTCGTGATCAAAAGCGGACCTTTTGAAAACTCATTATAACAGGAGTTGGCGGTCGAGTTCGGCCTCCATCTGCGCCGCCTTGGCGCGAATCTCCTCGGGCGTCAGCAGTCCTTTGTCGACAAGTAGCTCGATGAGCGTGCTGATCGCGAGCAACTGCCGATAATGCTCGTGCTTCATTTCGGACATCTGCGACGCAAGGTCGAGGAACTGCCATCCGTAATCCGTCGTGCGCATCGGAATCCTTCCTTTCTTTTACAGGGGAATATGAGAGAAAATCACTTGCGAGATCAAGGAGAAAAGGTAAAATGAGATCAACCTATTATTATTCTAGTCAAAACTCTTGATCTCATTCCTATTATTTTCGATATAAAGTATAGAAGCTTTAGAAATAGATAAGCTGATAGAGAAGGAACACTCGCGGCGAAAGGGCGATCGGAACGCGATCGGCAGTGGCGGTTCCGATTGGAAGGAAGGTGCAGCACCATGGGCTTGTTCGACGATGATTTCTATTCCACGCGCATGAGCAAGCGCTCCAAGGGAACGGGCAGAGCCCGATTCCGCCCGTTCGGCTCGAATGGACAAGGCTCCACGCTGCGGGTCGCGATCGTCTCCTCGGCGGCGAGCGCGATCGTCGTCGCTCTGTTATTCACGCTGCTGAACGGCGGCGCAAAGGCAGAGCCCTCGGCGAAGCCGGCGCTCGCGGGCGGCCAATCGCTCGTCGAGACTTCCGAAAGAATCATATCCGCTTCGGAGAAAGTAAGGCCCGCGGTCGTCAGCATCATCAATCTGACGAACGAGGCGCTCGACATGCTGGATCCGGACGCAGAGCTGGACGACGGCGAAATTCCGTACGAGGCCAGCATGGGATCCGGCGTTATTTTTCAGAAAAACGGCGGCAAAGCCTATATCATCACCAACGCTCACGTCGTTCAGGACGCGGCCCAAGTGCAAGCGGTGCTCGTGAGCGGGATGAAGAAGGAAGCGAAGATCGTCGGAATGGACGTCGTGACCGATCTTGCGGTGCTCGAAGTCGAAGACAAAGACATCGAGGCGGTCGCGGAATTAGGCGATTCCGAGAAGCTTCGCGACGGCGAGATGGTCATCGCGATCGGCAATCCGCTCGGTTTCGGCGATTCGCTGACGCAAGGCATCGTCTCGAACAAGAAACGGATCATTCCGATATCGATGAACCAAGACGGCAATTACGATTGGGAACAAGAAGTGATCCAGATCGATGCGGCGATCAACCCGGGCAACAGCGGCGGGGCGCTCGTCGACTTGAACGGCAAGCTCGTCGGCATTAACAGCATGAAGGTCGCGGACTTGGGCGTCGAAGGCATCGGCTTCGCGATCCCGATCGACAACGCGATGCCGATTCTGAAGGAATTGCTCGCCAAGGGCAAGATCGCCAGGCCGTACATGGGCGTCTTCACGATGGACCTACAGACGTATCTCGACGGACAAACGGAACCAGATGATACGGTCGATGGAGATACGGACGATTCGTCCGAGATCGACGACGAACAAGCCGCAGGAGATGAAGATATAGAAGCGTCGGCCGAGCCCGTCGTACCGGACGGCGTCTACGACGGCGTCGTCGTGCTCGAGGCGGTCGGCCCGGCTCTGGACGCGGGATTGGAAGTCGGAGACATCGTCGTCCAGCTGGACGACGAGCCGATCGACAGCACGCTCGCGCTTCGCAAATACTTGTATAACGGCAAAAAAATCGGGGAATCGTTGAAGGTGACGTATTATCGCGGAGGCGAGAAAGCGACCTTAAACGTGAAGCTCGAGGAGAAACCGCAGCAAACGGACGAAGCGGCCGATCCGGAAAGCGAACGATAAACGTCGGCTTAGCCCGGCATCGTCGTCCCCCGGCGCAAGCCCGAACGGAAGGGAACGGATGTATGTACTGTGTATGCCGCGAGCACGTTGAGCTCGCGATCGATAAATTCGTGGACGAATACGAGGACGCGCCCGATCTGGTGAACTTGCAGACGACGGCGTTCTCGGCCTGGGAACCGCCCGAGCATTGCGAATGGTGCGGCAACAAAGTCGAAATCTTGGTCGTCTGACGCAGAATAGAAACCGAGTATCGCATGGAACGAAGCCTCCCTGGCAAGGGAGGCTTTTTATGCGGCGGCCGCGAACGAGCCGAAGTCGGTTGCCTAGCGCACAAGAATTGTGCTCAAGCGTCGCAGTGGAACCGAGTCCGGGCGCCTAGCGCACAAGAATTGTGCTCAAGCGCCGCAGACGAACCGAGGCCGGGCGCCTAGCGCACAAGAATTGTGCTCAAGCGCCGCAGACGAATCGAGTCCGGGCGCCTAGCGCACAAGAATTGTGCTCAAGCGCCGCAGTGGAACCGAGTCCGGGCGCCTAGCGCACAAGAATTGTGCTCAAGCGCCGCAGACGAACCGAGTCCGTGTGCCTAGCGCACAAGAATTGTGCTCAAGCGCTGCAGACGAACCGAGTCCGGGCGCCTAGCGCACAAGAATTGTGCTCAAGCGCCGCAGTCAAACCGAGTCCGGGCGCCTAGCGCATAAGAATTGTGCTCAAGCGCCGCAGTCAAACCGAGTCCGGGCGCCTAGCGCACAAGAATTGTGCTCAAGCGCCGCAGACGAACCGAGTCCGGGGTAAGCGTCAAACCTTCCCCACCTTCAAGCCCGCTAATCGCTATGAGATAATCCTCCTCAGAATCAGTCGAGGCCACTGAAAAAGTCCGTATTTGAAGAAAGGGTACAGTCCTCCAGATTTTTGAGGGGGCTGTACCTTTTTTCTGTATAATTAAAGCATCATCGGAGA
>NZ_JBHSMH010000011.1:0-142220 GCF_042655365.1 Cohnella suwonensis
GTTTTGCTGTTTTCGTGCAAAAAAAAGAGCGGGCTATCTTTTCGATAACCTGCTCTTGTTCTTGATTTTGGCCCTGCTCCTTAACTTAATGACATTGGAGCTCGCTTCCGTGCTTTTTGCGTCTACGTATCCATTTCGTACTTCTCCTGATGCGCCTTAATGCTGAATATAATGCCGATGGACATCATGTTGAGCAGCAGCGACGTTCCCCCGTAACTGATAAACGGAAGCGTAATGCCGGTAATCGGCATGATGCCTATCATCATTCCGATATTCTGGAAAATCTGAAACACCATCATCGACGCGATTCCGATAATAATGAAAGACCCTCGCCGGTCGTAACATTGATAGGCGATCAGAATCATTCGGTAGATGAACAGGAAGTACAGTAGCAGCAATACCGCCGCCCCTTGGAAACCGAACTCCTCGCCGACGACGACGAAGATGGAGTCCGAATACGTGTACGGGATGAAATTGCGCTTCTTGGACTCGCCTTGCATATAGCCATCGCCGGTCAACCCGCCCGAGCCGATGGCGATCTGCGCGTACTCCGACTGAAGTCGGTCGTCCCTCGAAGCTTCCTCCGGATGAATAAAAGTATTGATTCTTTTGTACCAATGCGACTTGTTTTGATCCTTAAAGTAATCTTCGATTTCACTATTATACGTATTGAACAACGACACGAACAGAATCAGTCCGCCGACGACGACGGCGATCCCGATCAAGACGTAGCTATATCGGATATTGCCGATCCAGAGCATGCCGAGCACGATGAAAATATAGATCATCGCGTTCCCGAGATCCGGCTGGATCATGACGATCAGGAAAGGAACCAACGTCATCATCGCGACGAACGTTACGTCCGTCCGCAATCGTAGCGGATCTCCAAGCCGTTTTCCGATGACCGCCGCGACAGCGATGATAAGGAATATTTTCATGACTTCCGCCGGCTGGAACAGCAAACCTCCCGGCAGCTTGAACCAGCCGCTGGCTCCGTTAATCTTCGGCGTGAACAATACGAGGCCGCATAAGATCAAGCCTAGAGCGTACCATACGTACCATACCTTCAAAATGAGCCGGTAATCGATCAGCGTCATGAACAGCACGACGCCGAAGCCCAGCGCGTAGAAAACGATCGTCGATTTGTCCAGTCCCGTGAATTTCGGGCTGTTTAACGTCGCGCTTCGGACGAGAACGGTGCTGATTCCCATGAACAATCCGAGAATCGCGAGCATCATCCAGTCCATTTTCTTGAATCGGTTCAACAAACTCCGATCATCCCATTCCCAGAAGCTTCTTGACCTTGCGGAACACGCCCGATTTCTCCTCTAGCTGCGTGAGCGGCACGGTCTCTCCTAAAATACGCCGCGCGATGTTGCGATAAGCGATAGCGGCGCGCGAATCCGCGTTCATGACGGTCGGTTCCCCGGAGTTCGCCGCCTTGATGACGAGCTCGTCGTCCGGCACGATGCCGATCAGGTCGATGGCGAGCACTTGGCAGATGTCCTCGACTTCGAGCATGTCCCCGCTTCTGACCAAATTCGGACGAATCCGGTTAATGATCAGCTTAGGCGAAGGGAAATTGCTCTTCTCGAGCAGACCGATGACCCTATCCGCGTCTCGCACGGCCGCGTTCTCCGGCGTCGTGACGACGATCGCCTGGGACGCGCCCGCGATCGCGTTGCGGAAGCCTTGTTCGATGCCCGCCGGGCAGTCGATAATAATATAGTCGAAATCCGGTTTCAGGCTCTCGATGATCTGGCGCACCTGTTCCGGAGAGATGTCGTTTTTGTCTTTCGTCTGAGCGGCGGGAAGCATGTACAGTTCGTCGAAACGCTTATCCTTGATGAGTGCCTGGTTGACCCGGCAGCGCCCTTCCGCGACGTCGATGAGATCGTACACGATCCTGTTTTCCAAGCCCATGACGACGTCCAGGTTGCGCAATCCGATATCCGTGTCGACCATGCATACCTTTTTCCCGAGCATCGCAAGCGCCGTGCCCAAATTCGCGGACGTCGTCGTTTTGCCGACGCCGCCTTTCCCCGAGGTAACTACGATCGCTTCTCCCATGATCTACACTCCTTTGAACTGCATGACTTCCTTGCGTTGCCGGCTTAAACTCGACATCTTGTCGATGGCCATCGTTCCGTCGCGCAAAAACGCGTATTCCATCCAAGGTTCCGCGCTCGTCCATTCGTCCGGCGGTCGGCTGATCACGTCCGCGATGCGAAGCTGCGTCGGTCTCATGAGCGAAGCCGCGATGATCGCTTCGCCGTTGCCATCCGAACCGGCATGCACGGTTCCCCTGAGCGCCCCGATCACATAGACGTCGCCGGTGCAACGGATCGTCCCTCCCGGATTGACGTCTCCTAGCAACAGCAGATGACCGTCGACGTCCACCGTCTGGCCCGAACGCACGATCGCCGACATCGAATGGAGCATAGGCGCCTTCTTGGCGGCTGGATCGTCCGCGGGCGGATCGCTCTCTATCGATTGAATAAGCAGGTTGCCTTGCTTCCGGAAAATATCGCGGATGCTTTCCTTCTCTTCTTCCTCAAGATGCCTTGCGCCTAGCTTAATGAAAATATGGATGATAGGCCCGGTGAATTGCTGGACGTGCTTATCCAGCTTCTCGTTAAGCTCGCCCTGCAGCGCAACGAATTCGCATTGATCGTCCAATAGAAATACGAGTCCGTCCTTCGTTCCTTTGATCGTTACGTACGATTTGCCGGCCACTTCTTCCGCTCCTCCCTACGGGTAATGAAATTCTGCCTCAGAGAGCCGAATTCCTGCCTTCAGCGCCGAACGACGCTAATCTTGATTGTCTTCGGGCGAAGACAGCGTGGATTTTACTAAGAAGCGGCGAACCGGAACGTAGAATAGGAGAGCGATCATGAGCTGCAAGATCGCCGTCGGTGCGATCTGCCAATAGAAGGCGTATGCGAACCGCAGGTCCGTCAAGGTGAACAGCTTGTAAATGCTGAACGCGACCGAATCCAGCATCATGCCGCCGACGAGTGCGACCCACGCGAAAAAACCGATCGTGAAGCTTTTGCGTTCCGCGAGCAGACCGGCCAAATAACCGATCAGCGCCATGCCGAAGCCGTAAGGTCCGATCAAGTGACCGTAGGAAAGCGTATCTTGCAACAAGCCGAAGCCGAGACCGAACAGGAAGGCGACGTGACGGCCGGCGAAGCCGGCGGAGAACAGCGTCATAACGAAGCCGAGATGCGGCAGCAGCCTTTCGCTCCATGCCGACGGGACGATCCATGGCACGACCCCGTTCTCGAGAACGAGCAGGAAGAGCGAGATCAAAATCATCCAATTGATTCTCACCTTCACGGCTCATCCACCCCGGCTTGAGGCACGACGATGACGAACACCTCTCTCAGATGGTCGAACTTCGCCGCCGGTTCGATGATCGCCGTGAACGTCAAACCGAAATCGCCGACTTGGCTGCTCTTGACGGTACCGATCATGATTCCTTTCGGGAACAGGCTTCCGAGACCCGAAGTAATGACTTTGTCTCCGTCCGCGGGCTTGTCCCTCTCGTCGATCTTGGTCATTTGCAAAAGGCCGTTCTCATCATCGTATTCAATAATGCCGAAAGAATCGGGTTTCCCGAGGAACGTCGCCGACACGGGCGTACCCTTGGAGGAATTCGGATCGAGATCGGTAATCAGCGTCACCGTGGAAGTAAACGTTTTGACTTTGCTGACGAGTCCGACCAGCCCGTCGACGGTGCGGACCGCCATCTCCGGCTGGATGCCGTCGTTGGTACCGAGGTTGATCGTGATCGTCTTCTCGTACGGGTTGGACGTGCTACCGATCACTTGCGCGATCAAATAGCGATAATCGTCCATTTTTTTCTGTTGCTCCGTAAAATCCAACTCTTCTTGCAGCCGTTTGTTTTCCGCTTCAAGCTGGTTGAACCTGATCTGGTCCTGCGTATATTGGGCGACCGTTCTCCTCAACTGCTCATTCTCCCGATACACGTCGGAAAGTCGGCCAAGGTCGCGAAAGAAATCCGCGACCGCGCCGACCGGCTGATAGAGCACCCCTTGCGCGGTGCCGAAGGCGTCGTTGATGAACTTCTCCGGCCAGGTCAAGCGTTTCCGGCCTAACGTAAACCCCATGAGAGCGATGAACAGGATCAACCCGATCATCAGGATAAACAACCGCTTGTTGCGCATGAATCGAAAAATCTCGCCCACCTGCTTTCCCCAACCAGTCTATCTCTTTTATCGGCTGGACCGGGAGGCGCCGCCTTTGGACTTGAACAAATGAATGTTCTCCAATGCTCTCCCCGTGCCGATCGCTACGCAATCGAGCGGATTTTCGGCGACGAGAACGGGCATGCCGGTCTCGCGGGTCAGCATTTTGTCCAGGTTGCGAAGCAGCGCTCCGCCGCCCGTCAGCACGATGCCCCTGTCCATAATGTCCGCGGACAGCTCCGGCGGGCATTTCTCGAGCGTCACCTTGACGGCGTCGATAATGGAATTGACCGTGTCCGACAGTGCTTCGGTAATCTCGTCGGACGTGATGGCGAGCGTCTTCGGCAATCCGGACACGAGATCCCGCCCGCGAATCTCGATCGATTCCACCTTGTCGAGCGGCATCGCGGACCCGATCTCCATCTTCAGCTGCTCGGCCGTTCTCTCGCCGATCATCAGGTTGTACAGCCGTTTGATATAAGCGATAATCGCGTCGTCCATCTCGTCTCCCGCGATGCGGATCGACCGGCTCGTGACGATGCCTCCGAGGGAGATGACCGCCACTTCCGTCGTGCCGCCGCCGATGTCGACGACCATGCTGCCCGTCGGTTCCCATACGGGCAAGTCCGCGCCGATCGCCGCCGCGAACGGTTCTTCGATAATGTAGGCTTCCCGGGCGCCGGCCTGCTTCGTCGCATCTTCGACGGCGCGTTTCTCGACGGCGGTAATGCCGGAAGGCACGCACACCATGACGTTCGGATGTCGTTGGAACAAGGCGCGCGGCTTCTGCGCGCTACGAATGAAGTATTTGATCATCGTTGCCGTCGTCTCGAAGTCGGCGATGACTCCGTCTTTCATCGGACGTATGGCCACGATGTTGCCCGGCGTGCGACCTATCATTTTTTTGGCGTCGGAGCCTACCGCTTCGATTTTTTTTGTATCGGTACGCAGGGCGACCACGGACGGCTCCCTGACGACGATTCCTTTGCCTTTCATGTACACGAGCGTGTTCGCGGTTCCCAGATCGATGCCGAGATCCCTTGTAAATCCTCCTACCATTGCTGCTACCTCCTGCTATAACCGCGACCGTTATGTAGTGCCTGAATGAGCGCTTCGGTCGTCGGGACAATCCTTCTCATTATATTACAAGCAACCTAGCTCCTTCAAACTGATAAAGCGATTGTCACCTATTACCAAATGGTCGAGAAGCTCGATGCCGATCAGCTTCCCCGCCTCTCCGAGTCGTCTCGTCAACTGTATGTCTTCGGGACTCGGCGTCGGATCGCCGCTCGGATGGTTATGCGCGCATACGATCGATGCGCTGCTCCTTCGGATCGCGGCTTTGAACACTTCCCTGGGATGGACGATCGACGCGTTTAAGCTGCCGATCGACAACGTCTGCCTGCCGATGACTTGATTCTTCGTATCGAGAAAAAGACAGATGAAATGCTCTTCGCGATGATGGCGAAGCTCCTCCATCAGCAGATCGGCCGCGTCCTGCGGACACGTAATCTTCGCCGCTTCCGGCAACCTCGCCCTTGCGACTCTTCTGCCGAGCTCGATCGAAGCTTGCAGCTGAAGCGCCTTCGCCGGGCCGATGCCGTGAATGTGCGTCAATTCCTCCCACTTGCTTTCGGCCAGCCTGCGTAAGCCGCCGACGTCGTTCAATATCCGCTGCGCCAAATGAAGCGCAGACTCCTTCGAGGAACCGGTACGGAGCAAAATCGCCAGAAGCTCCGCATGGCTGAGGGACTCCGCCCCGTTCTTCTGCATTCTCTCCCTCGGACGCTCCTCCGCGGGGAATTCCCTTAAACGCAACGAACGTTGCTCCATGCCCTCGACCTGCCTTTGTTCAGCCGCGTCGGCCGCGGAATTGGCTTCATCGTTCAAGGTACGGTAATGCCGAAAGCCTCCAACTGTACCGCGAGAAGCGATACGGGCAATCCGACGACGTTGAAATAGCAGCCTTCGATCGATTCGACCAGCAGCGACCCGATCTCTTGGATCCCGTACGCCCCCGCTTTGTCCATCGGCTCGCCGGTCGCGACGTAACGCGATATTTGATCGTCAGACAGCTTTCGCATCGTCACCTTCGTGACGCGATGGGCAGTACTCGTCTTCCCGTCGGACACCCGAATGCAGGTCACTCCGGTATACACTTCGTGTGTCCTGCCCGACAGCGAGCCGAGCATCCTCAGGGCATCTTGCTCATCCCTAGGTTTTCCCATCGCGTCGCCGTTCAACACGACGATCGTATCGCTTCCGACGACGATCGAGCGTCCGTCGGCGGTGGCGTCGATCTCTTCCTTGACCGCGTTCGCTTTGCGCAGGGATAGTTCCTCCACGATTCTGGCCGGCGACCAATCCGCCGGAGTTTCTTCCCCGACCCGGCTCGGCTTGACGTCCACGGGAAGTCCGAGCAAAGCGATCAACTCCTGCCTGCGAGGCGAAGAAGAAGCAAGGACGAGCTTATGTTGCGTAGTCGTCGAATTCAGCATGGAACCGGAGCCTTCCTTTCGAAAATTACATTTTGCGGTATAACCAAATGCCTACGCACGCGCCGATGACGCTAAGCAACGTAAAGTTCACGTTCAGCGTCAAGCTATACTTAATGACGGCCAAATCCGCCGCCGGGGACCAATCGACTTTGATCGCGCGGGTCAGGAACGATAGCCCCTGAACGTCCCGGAGTCCGTTCGCGACGAGCGCGCCGGCCAGCAGTCCAAGAAATACAAACAACAGAAGAATCCAACCATTTTTCTTCATCGTTCTCCGTCTCCCACCATTTTTTGACACCCGTCTACCCATTATACGTCCACCGGACATGCCGCACAACGGATAAAACAAAGACAGCCCCAACGAATCAGGCTGTCCCGTTCTGAAGTCCCTATAGGCTTGCCGTCAGCTAACCGAACGGCTATCCGTCCGTCGATTCCGACAACGCGGCCCGGATCCGATGGTCGGCCAGCAAAGCCTTCATCGCTTGCGCCTGCACGCTCCATAAGCGCGCTCGCGAAGGCTCGCGGGCATAGTCCGACAACGTCAGCGAAGCGGCGTTAAGCGCCTGGGCAATCGCTTTGGCGTCCGTCGATCGGGCGGCGCCGACTTTGTCCGACGAAGCGGACGTTTGCCGCCACAGCCGTTCGCCTTCCGCCAGCTTATCGGCGACGTCTTGCCCGGGCTCGTTCGCGCCGTTCGTCGACAGCTCCCGTTGCGTGAATTCGATCAATTGCTTCGTATAAGCGGAGCTGGCGTTCAGATATTCCGCCCCTTCCGGCGAAAGAACGGCCGAAGAAACGTCGAGCGCCTCCCCGCCGAACGGCTTGACGTACAATTCCGCGTCCGTCAACCGGGCGGACAGCCGCTGCGCGTCGCTCTGCGTCGTCGCGACGCCCGCGAACACGCGGTAGCCGTCGCTGGCATCGGTCGCGTACACGTAACCTTTCTCCTTCAATTGCTTGACCGCTTCCTGCATGCTTTCAATGTTCTGAAACTTGCCGAACTGCAGCAGATACGCCGGACTGGCCGCGAGCGTAACGGTCCCGGCGGAACGGTCCGTCTCTTGGCCGTCCGAAGACGAATCCGGCGACGACGAAACGACCGGATACTTGCTGAACGTCTCGGCCGCCTGGGACGGAAGAATTTCCGCCGTTCCGCTTCCGGAGACGGGAACGTCTCCCGACGATTTCCCCGGGAATAACGGTTCCCCCGTAAACAAGCTTAACGCCAAATAACCGAATAACGCGCCGGTGGCGATCGCCGCCGCGACCGATACGAATACCCGTCCCCAGGACGGACCGCCGCCGCGCGCCGGATCCCGCTCCGGATCGGCTCCTTCTCCCGCGCCGGAATCGTTCCCTTCCCGGATTCTCGCATACCAGCTCGAACTCTCGAACGCGGCAACGCCGGCGCCCTCAAAGGAGCCGTTTCTTTTCCTTTCTCGGGCGGCCTCCGAAGCCTCGACTTCGGACAGATCGATCCCGGTTGCGGGTTCCGCGTCGTCGGCGGCTGCCGCGGGTTTCGCCGCGTCGCGGACGGCTTTCACGGTTGGCTTGCGGAACAACGCAGCTGGCGCGACCGTTTCCTTTGGCCGTTCCGTCTTGCGGATCATTTCTTCCAGCGCGCGTATATCGTCCTGGTACGGACTGTCCCACGCTACGATTTGACGTGGATAGGCTTCGTTCCCGACATCGGTCCCGGAGGCATCACGATCGACTATGTAAGCCGCCGGCGGAAGTTCCGCATTTCCGCCCCCTTGCGCTTTCGTCCCTCGCTCCGAGGTCCCTTCGTTTCTATCGTGGCTCGCCAATGCGTCGTAAGGATCGACTCCCTCTTCCGGAGCCTGCGTCGGCGGGACCGGCCGAACCGTCTGCTCTTTCGCCTTCGGCTTCGGCGGCTCGAATCGGAACGTCATTCTCGTTTTCGGTTGCTGCATGCCGTGCCACCCCTTGTCCCTTAATCTATTAATCAGATTATGAGAGAGTGGGATTAAATATGTTCGATCGATTAGCTCGACGTCCGGCTATATTCAGGTCACCTTCGGGCGGTAGAGCGTGAGCGATCCCCTTCAGGGTCGACTATTGGACGAGTTCAGCGCACCTGGAGATGTCGTAGATGCTTTGTGAGCAACTATTGGGCTACTCGAAGTCCCATCGAAGGGATGTAGTTGCTTTTGAAACAACTATTGATCGACTCGAGGTCGCTTCGAAGGGCTGTAGATGCTTTACACCGTTTGATTTTACAATTCCTTAAAAATTATAACAATAGTGCAAAAGTAGCGGTGAAATAGAATATTTCCTTATTTTTCTGGGTAATCCGGTCTCGCGATATGCTGGAGACTTCATTCCTTCTATGCTGCCAAGCACAACATAAAAAACCGCCGGATCGCCCGGCGGCCCATTGCCTATAACGACTCCCTTACGTCCGTTCCCGAAGGATGCGCGACAGCTCGACGGCCGTCTTCCAGATGTCGCCCGCGCCCATCGTAAGCACGAGATCTCCCGGAGCGACTTTGTCGGCGAGCAAATCCCGGACCTCTTCCTTCGTCGGCACGTAAGCGACGTTCGGATTGCTGTTCTGGGAAATCAGCTCCACGAGCTTGCGGGAGTTGACGCCTTCGATCCTTTGTTCGCCGGCCGGGGAGTAAATGTCCGTGATGATGACTTCGTCGGCTTCCGAAAACGCGCGGCTGAACGCGTCGAGCAGGAAGTACGTCCTCGTATATCGTTGCGGCTGGAACACCGCGATGATACGCTTGCCCGTCGCCTTCGCGGCTTGGATCGTCGCTTGGATTTCCGTCGGGTGATGCGCGTAATCGTCGATGACCAGCATGTCCTTCACTTCGCCGAGCACTTGGAACCTCCGCTTGGCGCCGCGGAACTCGCGGATCGCTTCGGCGATCGACGCGAAAGGAACGCTCGCCTCCAGGCAGACGATCACCGTCGCGAGAGCGTTATATACGTTATGTCGGCCGGGCACGGACAGCGTGACCGAACCGAGCGATTGATCGCGCCGATAGACCGAGAACGTCGCGCAACGGTCGCCGAGCACAATGTTTGCCGCCCGGTATTCCGCGTCTGCGGAATCAATGCCGAACGTGACGAGGCGCCGCGACCCGATTTGGGGGAGCAATTCGCGAACGTTGGCGTCGTCCGCGCAGACGACGGCACAGCCATCATGTTTGATATTGCCGAGGAAAGACACGTAAGCTTGTTTCAGCTTGCCGAAGTCTCCGTCGTAATTCTCGAGATGATCGGCCTCGATGTTCGTGACGACGCCGATCGCCGCTTCGTACTGAAGGAACGATCCGTCGCTCTCGTCCGCTTCCGCCACGACGTAATTGCCTTTGCCCGCCTTGGCGTTCGTGCCTACGTTCACGATTTCTCCGCCGATAATGTACGTAGGGTCGAGCCCGCATGATTCCATGACGAGCGCGATCATCGAGGACGTCGTCGTCTTTCCGTGCGCGCCCGCCACCGCGATGCCGTTCCTCGCGTTCAGCAGACGGGCGAGCATCTGCGCCCGGTGCAGGATCGGAATGTTGAGCTGTTCCGCTTCCTGGCGTTCGACGTTATCCCTCGACAACGCCGTCGAATAGACGACGAGATCGGCTCCCCGGACGTGCTCCGGTTCATGGCCGATATAGATTTGAGCTCCTTTGGCGGCCAGCTTGTCGGTCAATTCCTGGCGCACCACGTCGGAACCGGACACTTGGTAGCCCATCTCCAGCATGACGCGGGCGATGGCGCTCATGCCATAGCCTCCGATACCGATAAAATGCACATGTTCAGCGGTTCGCAACGACGCTTCACCAGCCTTTTTCTGAATTCTTCCCATCGAGTAACCAAGACCGCACGTCGGCGATCAAATACAGAGTCCCCGTGACGACGGTTAACGCGTCCTCGCCATCCGGCGAGCTTCCGGATAACGCCGTCAGCTTCTCCAGCGCCTTGCGCCAATCCGGCTCTACGATGACGTCCAGCGGCCTGCCGAGCTCTTCGCGGAGCGACTCCGCAACGTCGGCCAGATCGGCGGCGTTCATCTTTTTATGAAAATCGGGTTCCGTCACCACAAGCGTATCCACCATTGGTAGTATATGCCGCAAAGTCTTCTCATGATTCTTATTCGGCATCATCGCCATCATGACGTTAAGCCTGTCGAATCGATAGACGTCCCGCAAGGCCCGAGCCAACGCTTCCATGCCTTCCGGATTGTGCGCCCCGTCGATCAGAACGCGCGGCCGCTCCGAGACGAGCTCCAGCCTGCCCGGCCAAGCGGTCAGCCGAAGGCCGTCGCGCAAATCCTCGTCGTCGACGATCAACGCGTAATATTGCCTCAGCACCTCGAGCGCCATGATCGCCGTCGCCGCGTTCTCGACTTGGTGCGCTCCGTTCAGGGAGATCGTTAACGATTGTACCTTACGGAACGGTCCTTGGAAAATAAACGTTTGCTCATTTTCCTTGAAAGACGTCGTTTCGTACGAAAATTCGTTGCCAAGCCCGTACGGCGTCGCTTGCTTTGCCTTCGCCGTTTCCCTCACGATGTCCAGCGATTCGGACGGCTTCACGGATGTGACGACGGGAACGCCGGATTTGATGATTCCCGCCTTCTCCCGCGCTACGTCCGCCAAAGTGGAGCCGAGAATGTCCATATGGTCGTGCCCGACGTTCGTAATGACGCTGACGACGGGCGCCACGATGTTCGTCACGTCCAGCCTGCCGCCGAGTCCCGTCTCCCACACGACGTAATCCGGGAATGCGACCGTGCCGTAGTAAAGCAGCGCAAGCGCGGTCGTCACCTCGAACACGGTCGGGGATCCCCATTCGCCGAGCGCCATCCGGTCCACTTCCGGCTTCAGCCGGTTGGCGAGAAGAACGAGCGTCTCGTCCGGAATATCTTGCCCGTTATATTGCATGCGGTTGGAAAAAGAGGTCAAATACGGCGACGTGAACGTTCCGACGTCGTATCTGGCCTGCCGCAGCACGCTGGTCAAATAGGCGCAGACGGAGCCTTTGCCGTTCGTGCCCGCCACGTGGATGAATTTCAGCCGGCGTTGCGGGTTGCCGAAAGCTTCCATGAGGCGGACGATCCGTTCCAAACCGGGACGAATGCCGATCGGCGTCAGGCTCAATATCCAGGCTAGCGCTTCGTCGGCCTCGCGGAAAACCGTCGTTGCTTTGCTTTGCGCCTCCGTCATGACTGAAGCTCCGAGATGCGCGCCAGCACTTTGTCTCTCTTGTCTTTATAGTCCAGACCTTTCGCCCGTTCCTGTTCGACGACGTGCGCCGGAGCTTTGGCGATATAACCTTCGTTGGACAGCTTTTTCTCGACGCGGTCGACTTCGGCGCTCAGACTGTCGAGCTCCTTGTTCAGCCGCGCGATTTCTTGGCTGATGTCGATCAATCCCGCTAGCGGGAAGAACAGCTCCGCGCCCGTCACGATCGCCGACATCGCTTTGTCCGGAGGCGAAAGCTGCCGGTCGAGCGTATAAGATGACGTGTTGCAGAACCGTTGGATGTAGATTTCATTACGGGCGAAGATCGCTTCCTCGGCTTCGCCGGTCGGCTTCAGAAGCAGCTCGACCTTCTTGCCCGGGGACACGTTCACTTCGGCGCGAACGTTGCGGACGGCGCGGATCGCTTCCATGAGAAGCTCCATTTCCTTCAGCGATTGAATCGCCTCGAAATCCGTCCGGTAAACCGGCCACGCGGCCAGCATGATCGTCTCTCCCGGCTCGTGGGGCAAGTGCTGCCAGATCTCTTCGGACAAATACGGCATGAACGGATGCAATAGGCGAAGCGTTCGGTCAAGCACGTACGCGAGCACCGACTGCGTGCTCTTCTTCGCGACCGGATCGTTGCCGTAGAGCGTCAGCTTCGAGAACTCGATGTACCAGTCGCACAGATCGTCCCAGATAAAGTTGTACAGTAAGCGGCCGGTTTCGCCGAACTCGTACGTTTCCATCAAGCGGGTAATGTCTCGGGCCGTCTCGTTGAACCGGTGCAGAATCCAGCGGTCGGCCGTCGACAGGTCGCCGGTCAAGTCGATTTCGCCGTACGAGAAACCTTCCAGATTCATGAGCGCGAACCGGGAAGCGTTCCAGATCTTGTTCGCGAAGTTGCGCGCCTGCTCGACTTTCTCGAAGCGGAAGCGCAGGTCTTGGCCGGGCGTGCTGCCCGTGGAAATCATGAAGCGCATCGCGTCGGCGCCGTATTGCGCGATGACGTCGAGCGGATCGACGCCGTTGCCGAGCGACTTGGACATTTTGCGGCCTTCCGAGTCGCGAACGAGACCGTGAATGAGCACGTCCTTGAACGGGATGCTGTCCGTGAATTCAAGCGCCGTGAAGATCATCCGGGCAACCCAGAAGTAAATGATATCGTAGCCCGTGACGAGAACGTCCGTCGGGTAATAGCGCTTAAGATCTTCGCTGTTCTCCGGCCAACCTAACGTCGAGAACGGCCAGAGCGCGGAACTGAACCACGTGTCGAGCACGTCGTTGTCTTGTTTCCAAGGCGAATCAGGGCTATCCGCGCCTTCCGGCGCTTCCATGCCGACGTAGATTTCCCCGGTCGTCTCGTGATGCCAGGCCGGTATCCGGTGACCCCACCAGAGCTGGCGGGAAATGCACCAATCGCGCACGTTCTCGATCCAGTTCAAGTAAATTTTCTCGAAACGGTCAGGCACGAAATTGACGCCTTGGCCCGATTTCTGCGAATCGATCGCTCTCGCGGCTAACGGTTTCATGTCGACGAACCATTGCGTGGACAAATACGGCTCGACGACGGCGCCGGAGCGCTCGCTGTGGCCGACTTGATGCACGTGGTCTTCGATCTTGACGCATACGCCCTGTTCCTGCAAATCTTTCACGATCGCTTTGCGGCAATCGGCCCGGTCCATGCCTTCGTACGGGCCCGCGAAGCCGTTCATGCGGCCGCCCTCGTCCATGACCGTAATTTGCGGCAGATCGTGACGGGCGCCGACTTCGAAGTCGTTCGGATCGTGCGCAGGCGTGATCTTCACCGCTCCGCTACCGAAGTCCTTCTCGACGTAGTCGTCGGCGATGATCGGAATCTCGCGGTTAACGATCGGCAGTAGGATCATCTTCCCGATCAACGCTTTGTAACGCTCGTCTTCCGGATGGACGGCGACGGCCGTGTCTCCCAGCATCGTTTCCGGACGCGTCGTGGCTACCGTGATGTACCCGCTGCCGTCCGCGAGCGGATAGCGCAGGTGATACAAGTTGCCGTTCACTTCTTTATATTCGACTTCGATGTCGGACAGCGCGGTGCGCGCCGCCGGATCCCAGTTGATGATTCGTTTGCCCCGGTAGATCAAGCCTTTGTCGTACAGGCGCACGAACACTTCGCGGACCGCCTTCGACAAGCCTTCGTCCAGCGTAAACCGCTCGCGGGAGTAATCGAGGCTAAGCCCCATTTTCGACCATTGGTCGCGGATCGTGTTCGCATATTGCTCTTTCCATTCCCATACTTTCTCGAGGAACGCTTCGCGCCCGAGATCGTAACGGCTTTTGCCTTCCTCGCGCAGCTTCTGCTCGACCTTCGTCTGCGTCGCGATGCCGGCATGGTCGGTACCCGGCAACCATAGCGCGTCGAAGCCCTGCATCCGCTTGAACCGGATGAGGATATCCTGAAGCGTGAAATCGAGAGCATGGCCGATATGCAGCATGCCCGTCACGTTCGGCGGAGGAATGACGATGGTGTACTTCGGCGCGTCCGGCCGGCGTCCCGCTTGAAAATACCCTTCCTTCAGCCATATTTCATACCATTTGCGCTCGGCGCTCGTCGGATCGTAAGTCGTCGGCATTTCGGTCGTTTGCTTTGGCTCTAATTCTGACATGTGTGGCACAACCTCCAAGAGACACAAGTTTCGGGCTCTGAATCTTAAAAAACACAAAAACCTCCCGTCGCAAAGGACGAAAGGTTATCTTCCGTGGTACCACCTTCGTTCCGTCCTGCCATTGTCGGCATGACGGCACTCTGCGCGAAATAACGGTTGCAACCGTCCCGGACTAACGCGCGCCGAAGCGCGGGATCGTGCGGAAAACTCCAGGGCGACTGGCAGCCGGTCTTCTCCCGCGAAACCTTCCAGCGCCGTCGTTCGGCGGTTTCGCTCTCTGTGGGTCGAAAGGCGTGCTCTTCCCTATCCTTGTCATTGCTATATATTTTACCTTTCGCCCGGGAGAGAGTCAATACGGACGCCCGCCTAACGCGAAGAAGCCCGCTCTCCGCCGAAGCGGAAGAACGGGCCGACGAGGCCTCGAAGCCATTCGATGCGATCTAAGGAATGTACAGCACTTGGCCTTCGGACAAATACGGTTCGTGAAGCCGGTTGTATAGCTGCAATTCTCTCGCCTGAACGTGATACCGGCTGGCGATCGCGTCGAGCGTATCTTCCCTTTGAACGATGCACATGCGCACCTTGCGGAACGATTGGGCTTGGGCTCCCGCGTTCAGGAACAGCCGCGTCCACTCCAGCTCGTCGCCTGAAGACTGCGGGTTGTTCTTCGCGGCGAGCGCCTTTTCTTCAGCGATAGCCGCTTCCTGCAGCCGTAGCTCTGCTTCGCGTTTCGCGCCCTTGTCGCCCAATTGCGAGAGAAGGCCGACGCCCGACTGCGCCTGCTGCGCTTGCTGCGATTGTTGCGCGGAAGAATCGAGAGCCTTGCCTCCGAGCGCCACCCGCAAGTCGGCTTTCTCCTCGGCCGGCGCGGTCGGTTCTTCGTAGCGTTGCGGCTCGGGCTGCAGGAATCCCGCATCGGACAGCCGTTCCGCCGTCACGTCCCCGTACGGGGACTGCCGCGGTTGCGATTGCTGCTGAGACTGAGGTTGCTGCACCGGCTGCTGTTGCTGCGCCGGAGACTCCGGCTGCAAAACAGCCGGCTGGCGCGCTTCCTCCAAGTGCTGGAACATCGACAGCCAGCCGTTCTCCGCGGCCGGATCGGAGGTCGCCTGGTCGACTTCCGCCTGCAGCCCCCAATCCTCCTCGCGGTCCTGCTCGGACAATTCGAAGTTCCCGGCTTCCGCGGATGGGGACGATGCCGCCTCGTTCCCGTATGACTCGTAGGCTGGGCGCTCTTGATCCGCTCCTTCGGGCTCGGCCTGGTGAACGACGGTAAAGCTATCGTCCCGCCAGACCGGACTTTGCGGGGTTTGCACTTGCAGGCCCCTGAGGGCGAGCACGCCCGTTACGTTAAGGGAACGGTTCGAGACGAGATCGACGTCGAAGTTGTCGATCTCCACGGCCAATTCCTCCACGCTTTGAATCCGGTCGAGCGGCAACGAAATCTCCACCGGGATCCAGTGCTCGAGCTGGGAAGCTTCGCCGGCGTCTTGCGCCTTGTATACCCCCGACAAGAGCAAATGGCCCTTCAATAGCACTTGGTCATTTTGCGGCAACGCCCTCATGTGCGGAACCAACTCGATCTCTTCCAGCTCTTCGATCGCTGCCGCGTCGTCAGGCAGCTGGACCCGTTCGTAAATATCGAAGCGCAGCCCGTTCCTCTGATCCGTCACGACGAAGTCCTCCTTTCGGCATAAGCGCCCTTTCCGGCTTGCGGCCGGTCCGGGACATACGATTCTCTAATTATCTATATGCCGGGGATGGGCGGGCATGCCTGAAATAGATACAACCCCGGACCCGCGTTCGCGATCGGATGACAAAAAGCCCCCAAGAGGCTTGGGGGCTTGCATGCCTTGAATTACACTTTCGCCAGGGCGGAACGGTGGGCTTCGATCGTCGCGTCGATGTCGTCCTCGCCGTGCGCGGTAGAGACGAACCAACCTTCGAACGGGGACGGGGCGATGTTCACGCCGTTATCGAGCAGCCTGCGGAATACGGCGCGGAATCTCTCCGTGTTCGCCGTCTTCGCCACGTCGTAGTTAATGACGTGCTTGTCCGTGAAGAACGGGCATACCATCGAGCCGACCCGGTTGATCGTCATCGGGATTCCCGCTTCCGCGGCGTTGCGTTCCAATCCGGCTTGCAGGCGCGCGGACAACCGCTCGAGCAGCCGATACGATTCGGCCGTCATCAGCTTCAGCGTCGTGTAGCCCGCCGCCATCGCCAGCGGATTGCCGGACAGCGTGCCCGCCTGGTAGATCGGCCCGACCGGCGCCATTTGCTCCATGATCTCCCGCTTGCCGCCGTATGCGCCGACGGGCAAGCCGCCTCCGATGACTTTGCCGAGACAGGTCAAGTCGGGCGTAATGCCGTACAAGCCTTGCGCGCAATTCAAGTGAACCCGGAAGCCGGTCATGACTTCGTCGAAAATCAGCAGGCTTCCGTATTTCGTCGTCAGCTCGCGAAGTCCGGTCAAGAATCCCGGCAACGGCGGCACGACGCCCATGTTGCCCGCGATCGGTTCGACGATGACGGCCGCGATATCGTCCCCGTAACGCTCGAACACCGTTTTCGCGGATTCGAGGTCGTTATAGGGAACGGTCAGCGTGTGCGAAGCGACGCTTTCCGGCACGCCGGGACTGTCCGGCAACCCGAGCGTGGCGACGCCGGATCCCGCCTTGATCAGCAGGCTGTCCGCATGGCCGTGGTACGAGCCTTCGAACTTCAGGATTTTGCTGCGCTTCGTGTAGCCCCGCGCGAGGCGCAACGCGCTCATCGTCGCTTCGGTGCCGGAGTTGACCATGCGCACGACGTCGACGGACGGCACGCGCTCGCATACGAGCTCCGCCATCATCGTCTCCAGTTCGGTCGGCGCGCCGAAGCTCGTTCCCTTTTCCGCCGTGCGTTTGATCGCCTCGACGACTTCGGGATGCGCGTGGCCCGCGATGAGGGGGCCCCAGCTCAGCACGTAATCGATGTAAGATTGCCCGTCGATGTCCGTGATGCGGCTGCCCGCCGCACGGTCGATGACGAGAGGGGTCAGGCCGACCGACTTGAAAGCACGGACGGGACTGTTGACGCCGCCCGGAATGACTCGTTTCGCCGCTTCGAACGCCGCCTTGGAGCGGGTATCGACGCGCGTTCGATGATTTTCGCTCATATTCGCCACTTCCTACTATCAGAATTTGAAAAGGCTATGGTAAACTGGATGGGATTAGCATCCAATAGACAATCCGCCTATGTAAACAGGCTTTGCGGGAGTGATCGCGATGATCGAGTGGCTGAAGAAGGTATCGCTCTTCGATAACCTTAACGACGAACAACTGGAACACATTTTGCGGATTTCCCATAGAAGGACGCTGCCCGCGGGAACGATCCTTTTCCACGAGAAAGAATCGGGCACGACGTTCTACGTCGTCCTCTCCGGCTCGATCAAGCTGTTCACGAAAAGCGGCTCCGGCGAAGAGAAAGTGCTGTCCCTCGTCAACGGCGGAGAAAGCTTCGGCGAGTTGTCCCTGCTTGACGGAAGGCCCCGCTCGGCGTCCGCCCAGACGCTCGAACCGACGACCGTGCTGGAGCTCGCGAGCGAGCATTTCATGAACTTGATGCAAGAACACTTCGATATTACGCGCGGCATCTTGGCCGAGCTATGCCGGAGGCTTCGCGCGACCAACGAGCACGTGAACGATCTGACTTTCCTCGACGGCAGGACGCGCGTGCTCAAGAACTTGATCTCGCTCGCCAACAAGAACGGCAAAAGGGACGGAAATATGATTTCCATTCCGATGTCGCTGAATTACGACGAGCTCGCCCAGATGGCCGGCGTCGCCAAGACGGTACTGACGGAAGTCGTCCGCGAGCTCGAGCAACGCGGCGTGCTGCAGTTCGGCATCAACGAATACAAGCTCAACCTGCTTAAGCTTAGAAGCTGACCGTACAAGAGCGCGCGCATGCGCGCTCTTCTTTCTTCCCGCTCCCCGTTATTCCGACCGCAGCCATCGCGCCGCGTCCTTCGCATGGTACGTGATGATCAGATCCGCGCCGGCGCGCTTCATGCCGGTCAACGTCTCCAACACGATCGCTTTCTCGTCGATCCAACCTTGCATCGCCGCCGCTTTTACCATGCTGTATTCCGCGCTCACGTTATAGATCGCGATCGGCAACTCGTATCGATCGCACAGCATCCGAACGATGTCCAAATAAGCGAGGCCCGGCTTCACCATCAGGAAGTCCGCGCCCTCCGCGACGTCGGATTCCGCTTCCCTCAGCGCTTCGCGCGCGTTGGCCGGATCCATCTGGTACGTCTTGCGGTCTCCGAACTGCGGCGTCGAATGGGCCGCTTCGCGGAACGGACCGTAATACGCCGACGAGTATTTGACCGAATAGGACATGATCGGCGTATTCTCGAAGCCGGCGGCGTCCAGCGCCCCGCGGATCGCGGTTACGAAGCCGTCCATCATGTTCGACGGCGCGATGATGTCCGCTCCCGCTTGCGCTTGGGATACGGCCGTCTTCGCCAGCAATTCCAGCGAATCGTCGTTGCCGATGGTCACGCCGCATTCCGCCGTATGAACGACGCCGCAATGCCCGTGATCCGTGTATTGGCACAGGCAAGTGTCCGCGACGACGACGAGATTCGGATACAACGCTTTGATTTTGCGGATCGCCCGTTGCATGATGCCGTTCTCTTCGAACGCGGACGTGCCGATGGCGTCTTTGCTGTCCGGGACGCCGAAAATAAGCACGGCCTTGATGCCGAGCGCGACCGTCTCCGCCAGTTCCGTCTCCAGCGTGTCGAGCGACCAGTGATAGACGCCCGGCATCGAAGCGATCTCTTCCTTGACGCCTTCCCCTTCCGTCACGAAGATCGGCGAGATCAAGTCGTTCACTCCGAGAATCGTTTCTTTCACCAGCTCGCGCATGGCCGCGCTGCTTCTTAATCTGCGATGCCTAACTGTCGGAAATGCCATCGAATGATTCCCCTTTCGCTTTGCTCCGGCTTGCGGCCAGCGCCTCTACCAATCCGTCTATCGTATAGCTGTCGGGCATGATCGTCACCGTCAGCCCGTGCTCTTCCGCCGTTCTCGCCGTAACCGGGCCGATGCAGGCGACATCGACGCCGTCCAGCGCCTTGACGGGATCATCCACGCCCAGTTCCTTTAAGGCCCGAATGAAGTTCACGACCGTGGACGAGCTCGTGAACGTGACGGCGTGGATCTCTCCGTCGGCCAGCATCTCCGGTAGCCATGGATCGCGCTGCGCGGACAACGCCGTTTCGTACACGTCGATCTCGACCGTGCGCACGCCTTTCTCTTTCAGTTCTTTAGGCAACGTCTCCCTGGCGAGATCGCCTCTCGGCAACAGAGCGGACTGTCCCGGCGAGATGACGCCCGCCAGACTGTCCAGCAGCCCTTCGGCGCGGAAGCTTTCCGGCAGCAGGTCGGCCCGGACGCCGCGCGCCGCCAGCGCCTCGGCCGTCTTCGGCCCGACGGCCGCGAACTTCGCCCTCGCGAACTTCCGGATGTCGACGCCGCAACGGTCGAGCCAACGGTAGAAGTAGTCGACGCCGTTCACGCTCGTGAGCATGACCCAATCGTAAGATTCCGCTTGCGCGAGAGCCGATTCGATATTCGCTACCGCTTCGTCCGAGGTCGGCAGGCGCGTCTCGATAACCGGGAACTCGTAGGGTTCCCCGCCCAGCTCGTCGATTCTCGCGACGAGCTCGCTCGCTTGGGAGCGCGCGCGCGTCACGAGAACGCGCCGGCCGAACAGCGGCTTTCGTTCGACCCACGCGAGCGTCTCGCGTTGGCGAACGACGTCCCCGACGACGATGACCGCGGGAGGCGTCAAGCCGGCTTCCTCCACTTTGCCGACGATCGTTCCGAGCGTTCCGGTCACCGTCCGCTGCTCCGCCCTCGTCCCCCATTGGACGAGCGCGACCGGCGTATCCGCCGATCTGCCGTGCTTCATTAATTGTTCGCTAATATAATCGAGCTTGGCGACGCCCATCAGGAACACGAGCGTACCCGTCGCGTTCGTCACTTTATCCCAGTAAATCGAATGATCGAGCTTATCCGGGCTTTCGTGGCCCGTGATAACCGAGAACGACGAGGCGAGATCCCGATGGGTGACGGGAATGCCCGCGTAAGCCGGAACGGCGATCGCGGACGTGATGCCCGGCACGATCTCGTATTCGACGCCGTTCTCGCGAAGCAATCCGGCTTCCTCGCCGACTCTTCCGAATACGGTCGGGTCGCCGCCCTTCAGCCGGACGACGTTCTTCCCTTGAAGAGCGAGATCGACGAGCAACCGATTGATTTCTTCTTGCTTCATCGTGTGGCGGTCGGGCAGCTTGCCGACGTAGATTCTTTCGGCGTCCGCCCGGGCGTGGTTCAACAGCTGCGGTCCGGCGAGACGGTCGAACACGACGGCGTCCGCGCGCCCGAGCGCTTCCATGCCTCGAACGGTGATGAGCTTCGGATCACCTGGCCCCGCGCCGACCAAATAAACTTTCCCTTTGTCCATCCGGCTACTCCCTCGCTTCCGCCAGCAATTCGTTCGCGCCGCGGCCGAGAAGAGCCTGCGCGACTTCCGTTCCGACGTTCGACGGATCGTTGCCTTCGGCCCATTCTTTCAACATGCGAGAACCGTCCGGAGAGGCGACCATGCCGGTCAGCCGGATTTCGCCGGCGTCCGCTCCTTCCGCGGATTCAGCGTAAGCGCCGATCGGCACTTGGCAGCCTCCGTTCAGCAATCCGAGAAGCCGGCGTTCGGCCGCCACGTTGCGGGACGTCCGTTCGTCGTTCAGCTTCGCCAAAACGGAGAGCGCTTCCCCGTCGGTTCCGCGGCATTCGATCGCGAGCGCGCCTTGGCCGACGGCGGGCAAACAAATGTCCGGGGATAAGTATTCGGTAATCCGGTCTTTCCAGCCCATCCGGTGCAAACCCGCGGCCGCGAGGAAGATCGCGTCGAAGCCTTCTTCTTCGAGCTTGCGAAGACGGGTGTCGATGTTGCCGCGAATCGATTCGATGCGCAAATCCGGCCGGTAGGCCTTCAATTGCGCCGCCCTGCGCAGACTGCTCGTTCCGACGAGCGCGCCGGCCGGCAGTTCCTCGAGCTTGCGGCCTCCTTTGCCGACGAGGCAGTCCCGCGGGTCTTCCCGCTCCGGCACCGCTCCGATGACGAGTCCTTCCGGAAGCTCGAACGGCATATCCTTCATGCTGTGAATGGCCATATCGATTTCCCCGCTCAGCAACGCTTCCTCGATTTCCTTCACGAAGAGACCTTTGCCGCCCACCTTGGACAAGGTCACGTCGAGAATGCGGTCGCCTCTCGTGACGATCGGCTTCACCTCGAACGTATAGTCGAGCTTCTGCGCGGCGCAAATCTCCCTCAGCAATTCGATGGTCTGGTTCGTCTGCGTCAACGCGAGCAAGCTTTGTCTCGATCCTACGATCATATTGCGCATCTATGTTATCCCCTTCCGATAATCCGCGTTAACCGTTCGTTTCCGTCGCCGATCCGCGACGATTCGCGATCCGCCGCAAAGCCTCCAGCATCCGCGGCTTGTCTGCCATCCCTTCCCGCGACCGCCACATCGCGATCGCTTCGTCCCCCGCCGCCGCGCGCAGCAGCGCGCGCCTCTCCGAAGCATCCGGCACTTCCGCCTTCACGAGGAGCCGGATCTCCTTCAGCGTCTTTACGAGATCTTCGTAGTCCGGACCATAGGCTTCCGCCAGCTCCCCCGCGATACGGGAAGCGAACGCCGGCCCCGCGCCGGAGGCGCTCGCCGTCAGAATCAAGTCGCCTCGGCGCACCGTCGCCGGCACGAGGAAATCGCCGGCCTCCCCGTCGTCCGCGACGTTGACCGGAATGCCCAGCGCGCGGGCGGCATCCGCGATCATCCGGTTCGCGGAAGGATTGTCCGTCGCCGCGAAGACGAGCGCCGCCCCTTCGACGTCCGCTCCCGCCGCTTCCCGCGCCAGCCAGCGCACGCGCCCCTCCGCCGCCCATTCCGACAGCCTCCGCGTCGCGGAAGGACTGACGACCGTAACGGAAGCTCCCGCCTGAAGCAGCCCTTCCGTCTTCCGTTCGGCCACTTCGCCGCCTCCGGCGACGAGGCAATCTCGACCATCGAGCCGCAGCATGACCGGATACCAATGCGGCATGCGGATCGCTCCTTTCGCTTTCCTTAAATATCAAGTGTTAAGAAAAACTTCTATCGAAGTCATTCGAAGTTGAGCGACCGCGTTTAGCGGAAGTTTATCCAGATACAGAATGTTTTCATCTGCTTTAACGCATTAGCGAACTTAAACATTCTGTAACGTTCAAAAAGACCGGTTTTCAGCACCGAGAAGGTTGGATGAAGCTAAGGAATGAGGATCGGAGCGTAGGCAAACCTACGTGAGAACCGGAAGTCCCGGCTGCATTCAAGATTCGATGTCGAATAGGCATCCTGAGTCACTTCGTGATCAAAAGCGGACTTTTTGAACTACCTCTATATCATTTGATGAAAGGAAGAGTACGAATTCGCGAAGAAACCGGTCACGAGAAGGCCGTAGCCGAGCAAGTTCCAGCCCGCGAGCTTCGAACCGTCGTCCTTGCCCGCCAGCCGGCGGATCAAGTACACGACGTAAGCGATGCCGGCCGCGAACGACAGCAACACCTTGCCGTCCATCAGATCGGCGGCCGTCCCTTCCGTCAGCAGCGCCGCCGTCCCCGTGGAAAGCGAGAGCAACAGCAGCGGAACGCCGATCAATCCGGCCCGGTACGCGTATTGGTCGATCCTCTCCAAGCTGGGCATCCGGTTCATGACCTGCGTCCATTTCTTCTTCTTTAGCCTGGAATGCAGGAATAGGTACATGAGTCCGAGCACGGCCGTTACCGTCAAGATCGCGAACGCAATCGTGATCAGCCCGACGTGGACGAGCAACAGCCGCCTGGCGACTTCCCAAGGCTGAAGCGCCGCGTCGTGCTTCGGCCGTTCGATCAGGTTGAGGGCCAGCACCGCGAAGCCGACGACGTTGACGAGCAGAACGAGCAGATCCGCCCTCATGAGCCGATTGAGCATGAACGACGCCGAGACGAGCAGCCAGGAGACGAAAAACAAATAATCTTTAATAGTAAGCGCCGGCACCGAGAATCTGTCGAACAGCAGCGCCATCAGGAAGGCGCCTTGCAGCACCCAAACAAAAACAAGCAGCCCTGTTCCGACCCTTCTCGCGCTCCGATTGCCGGACGCGGCGTCGGAAACGAAAAAGAGCAGGCTCAGGGCATACATATAAAGAACCGCATCGGTTAACCAATCTTGTGTGACCATGGGGGGCAACGCCTCCAGATTCCGTAGCGTTATCGAAGCGCCCCAGCGAGCTGCGACAGCAACTTATCCACGTCGAGTCCGCCGCCCGCGGCGCCGGCCTTATCCGATCCGTTCTCGACGGCTCCGGAGACGGCGCCGCTTGCGCTCGAGGCCGTGACGGAGCTTATCTTCCGAGCTTTCTCGGCGGCTTTCGCCTCCGCCTTCAAACGCACGACATCGTCTTCCAGCGCGAACAGCTGCACGAATAGCTTCATTGCGTCGTCTCCCCGCTTGTCGGCGGCCATTTCCTTGATCCTGAGAATCGGATCGTGGATGATCTGGTTCACGATGCTTTTCGTCAGCTTGCGGACGATTTTCGCCTGTCGTTCGTCGAGCTCCGGCAGCTTGCGGAGCAAGCTGTCCAACGTCTCTTCCTGAATGGAAGCCGCCTTTTCCTGAAGCGCGCGGATAAGCGGGCTGACGCCAAGCGTCGCGTACCATTGCTGATAAGCTTCCTGCTCCAACTCGATCATGTCCTCGATAATCTCGGCTTCTTTCCGTCTCTTCGCAAGGTTCGTTTCCACGATGCCTTCCAGATCGTCGATGTCGTACAAGAACACGTTGGCGAGTTCGCCGCATGCCGGATCGATGTCGCGCGGCACCGCGATATCGATCAGGAACAGCGGCTTGTTACGCCTCGCGGCCATCGCCGCTTCGACGTCCTTGCGAGTCAGGACGAACCGGTCCGCTCCCGTGCTGCTGATGACGATGTCCGCTTGCTTCAGCTTACCGAGCGCGGCGTCGAGCGCCATCGCCGTGCCTTGGAACTTGTTCGCCAGTTCTTCCGCTTTCTCGACGGTCCGATTCACGACGTATACTTGCTTCGCGCCGTTCGCGTGAAGGTGCTGCGCCGTCAATTCGCTCATCTTGCCCGCGCCGACGATCATGACCTTCTTGTCGTCGAACCGGCCGAAAATCCGCTTGCCGAGTTCTACGGCGGCATAGCTGACCGACACGGCGCTCTCGCCGATGGAAGTCTCGGAGTGGGCTCTCTTCGCCAGCGTAATCGCCTGCTTGAACAAGCGGTTAAACAACGTCCCCGTCGCCTGATGCTCTTGGGCAAGCAGGAACGCGTCGCGAACTTGGCCGAGAATTTGCGTTTCTCCGATAATCATCGAATCGAGTCCGCTCGCCACGCGGAACAAATGATTCACGGCGCGATCGTCCTCGTACATGTACAAATGGGAATTAAATTCTTTGCGCGGGATGTTGAACCATTGCTCCATGAACGCGCGAATGTAATGGCCGCAAAGGTGAAGCCGGTCGACGACCGCGTAGATTTCCGTCCGGTTGCACGTCGCGACGATGACTCCTTCAAGAAAACCCGTCGTCTGCTTCAACCCTTGCAGGGCGGCCGGCATCTCCCGTTCGGCTAACGCGAAACGTTCCCTGACTTCGACCGGGGCGGTTCGATAATTCAATCCGACGACGATAAGATGCATGGCGATCACCTGACTTTCTGCATGGGAGTAAGATCAGACCCGATAAGTTCAACGTTAATTATAGCATAATCGAGGGGTAGCTCGCCTTCAAAATATGAAAAGTTTATGAAAACGTCCGTCTCCGCATTTTTCCTATTGTCGGCCAATAACGATTTTACTATTCCGCGTTCCCGGGAAATAAAAAAGCCGGGGAGATCGCTCCCCCGGGCTTCGTCCGCAATCTTATTTAACGAGCTCGACTTGCTTGATCGTCGGTTCGACGACTTGCATTTCGCCGAGTCCGCGCACTAGCTTCTTCGCGTAAGTCTTCTCCGGCTTGATGACGTCGACGAGATAGTCGATCGCCAGTTGGGGATCCACCGTTTCACCGCAAGTATAACAGTCGATCGCGGCAAAACCTCTCTCCGGATACGTGTGAATGGAGATGTGGCTCTCCGAAAGCAATACCAATACGGTTGCGCCTTGAGGTTCGAATTGTTTGGCTTGAACCGAGAGAACGGTCGCGCCGCACGCTTCAGCCGCCTCCACCATGTGAGATTGGAGAAGTTCAGCGCTGTTCAGGATCTCAACGTTTCCTCCCCATGTGTCTACCGCAACGTGCCGTCCGAAAGTCGAGTATTCCATCTTTCGGTTCCCCCTTCCTAGGAATAAAATGTGAAACTGATTTCATCCGCTAGGACCTACGTCATTCACTTGGAGGGAATTTGCTCCATCGCATATCCTTGAGTGAATCCTGGTTCCTAATGTATTGTGTTGTCAACGAATCTAAAAATAACATCTATCCGGGGTAAATGCAACAGTTTTTTTCGACGAGTTTCATAGGCTCGTTCCCCTGGTTTTATCCGCGCCCGGCTTGAGAATTCATCGCTTTTCGCGCGCACGACGAAGGAGCCATTTTCATGGCTCCTTCGTCGTGCGCGCCGGCCGTTCCGCTTCAAGCTTCGAGCGTGAACAGCATGCGGCTATGATACTTCAATCTTTGGTCGATATCGGCTAGCAGCGCGGCTTCCTTCGTCTGATTGCGCAAGTCGAGAAGCTCGTTGACCGATCCGCGAAGGCGGCCGATCTCTTCCTCGACGAGGCACGATTGGAACTGCGATTCCAGCTTGCCGACCGTATCCCGATATTCGTAAACCGTCTTCAGCTGCGCGCCCGCGTCCTCCACGATGCGGACGACGCTGCCCTGAATGTAATGATAAATCATCGTAAACCCGTTATAAATCCGATTGACGACCGCGTCTCCCTTGAACGTCGAGACAAGCTTCCGCAAAGCGTTGGTCAGCTTCGGTTGAACGACTCTGCACGTCAGTACGCATCTGTACTGCCCGTTTATTCTTTCGAAGCGCAGGCGAATCGCTTCCCCGCCGGCGTCTTCTTCGAGCACGACTTCCTGGTTGCCGTTATCCAGCACGAACACTTGCAGTCTTAATTGCTGGACCTCGCACAGGGCGATCAGTTTCGGCATTTCGGTTTCGGTTACTGTCAGACTGGCATTGACATACTCCGTGGCTACGCGTTGAGCCATAAAAATCTCCTCAATTCCCATTGTCTTGCGATTGTCTTGCGCGTTAACTGATTCTAATTATACGCGAATTCGCAAGCCGTTTCCTGCGCTCCGAACGTGATTTTCTCGGAAAAAACGCTCAAAAAACGATTCCTCCCGCGATTCCGAGCGCTTTTTACGCGTTATCCTCTGTTTCCTGCGCGTTGTTAGCGGGTTCGGAGGGGGATTCGACCGAGAGAGAGGCCGATTTCTCGATCAAGCTCCATAATTCGTCTCTTCCCTGTCCCGTTTCGGAGGAGAAAAGAAGAAGCGGAACGTGACCGGGCATGCCCAAGCTTTGGCGGATGATCTTCATGTGTTTCGGCCATTGCGACCGGCTCACTTTGTCCGCCTTCGTCGCCACGACGGTCATCGGGATCTCGTAGTGGGACAGCCATTCGTACATCCGGATATCGTCGGCGGAAGGCGGGTGGCGAAGATCGACGAGCTGAAGCACCAATTTCAGGGGCTCGCGCCCCCGCAAATAGCGCTCGATCATCTTGCCCCACGCCTCGCGTTCCGACTTGGACACCCTCGCGTAGCCGTAACCGGGGAAGTCGACGAAATAAAGCTCGCCGAGATCCCCGTTGATCCGGTAATAGTTCAGCGTTTGCGTTTTGCCCGGCTGCTGGCTCGTGCGAGCCAGGTTGCGCCGAAGCAGCATTTTATTGATCAGGGACGATTTCCCTACGTTGGAGCGGCCGGCCAGAGCCACTTCCGGCAATCCTTCTTCCGGATATTGGGCCGGGCCGACCGCGCTAATGACGAATTCCGATTGCTTGATCTTCATGACGCGTTATTTCTCCCATCAATGTGTTCCGAGCGGCGGCGCGTCCTCCGGCTCGTCGTTCACCGCGGCGGGAAGCACGGAGGCTTCCGCTTGCTGCGGCTCGTTCCCGATGCCCGCGGCGCCGGAAGCTCGTTCCAGCGGCTCGACGAGCGCATGCGCCAGCACTTCGTCCATGTGGGACACGGGCACGAACGTCATACTCTCCCTCACGCTCTCCGGAACGTCCTTCAAATCGCGTTCGTTGTCTTTGGGCAGAAGCACTTTCGTGATGCCCGCACGATGCGCGGCGAGCGACTTCTCCTTCAAACCGCCGATCGGCAGCACGCGTCCGCGGAGCGTGATTTCCCCGGTCATCGCGACCGAGCGGTTCACCTTGCGGTTCGACAGCGCCGAGATAAGCGCCGTGGCGAGCGTAATGCCCGCCGAAGGACCGTCCTTCGGAATGGCGCCTTCCGGAATATGAACGTGGATATCGTTCTTCTCGTGGAATTGCGGATCGATGCCGAGATCCTTGGACCGGCTCCGCGTGTAGCTGAACGCCGCTTGCGCCGACTCCTTCATCACGTCGCCGAGTTGTCCGGTCAGCGTCAGCTTGCCGCTGCCCGGCATGACGGTCACCTCGATGACGAGCGTATCTCCGCCCATTTCGGTCCAAGCAAGCCCTGTCACGGCGCCGATCTGGTCTTCCTGCTCGGCCATGCCGTAACGGAATCTCGGCGGTCCGAGCAGTTCCTTGAGCTTCTCGTCGTCGACGACGATCGGAGCGACCGATGGATCGGCGACGATCGCCTTCGCCGCTTTGCGGCAGATGGACGCCAGTTGCTGTTCCATATTGCGCACGCCCGACTCGCGGGTATAGTGGCGGATCAGAGAGAGCAAAGCGTCCTTCTCCAGCATTAGCTGGTTTTCCTCGATGCCGTGGTCCCGCTTCTGCTTCGGCAGCAAATGCCGCTCGGCGATTTTCTCTTTCTCCAGTTCGGTGTAACCCGGCACGTGGAGAAGCTCCATCCGGTCTAGCAACGGACGCGGAATATTGTGGACGACGTTCGCCGTCGTCACGAACATGACGTTCGATAGATCGTAAGGCAATTCGACGTAATGGTCGCTGAACGTCGTATTTTGTTCGGGATCGAGCACCTCGAGCAGCGCGGACGACGGGTCGCCGCGGAAGTCCATGGCCATCTTATCGATCTCGTCGAGCAGAAACACCGGGTTCGCGGAGCCCGCGCTCTTCATCCCCTGGATGATGCGGCCCGGCATCGCGCCGACGTACGTCCGGCGATGGCCGCGAATTTCCGCTTCGTCCCGAACGCCTCCAAGGGAGATGCGCACGAACTCGCGGCCAAGCGATTTCGCGATCGACTTGGCGAGCGACGTCTTGCCGACGCCCGGAGGACCGACGAGACATAGAATCGGTCCCTTCAGCTTCTTGACGAGCTTCTGCACGGCCAAATACTCGAGTACCCGTTCCTTCGGCTTGTCGAGCCCGTAATGCTCGTCGTTCAGGATTTGCTCCGCCTTGGCGATGTCGAGATCGTCCTCGGTCAACTTCGTCCAAGGCAGCGCGAGCAGCCATTCGACGTAAGTGCGGATGACGCCGCCTTCCGCGGAAGAGGCGGGCATCTTCTCCAGCCGGTCGATCTCTTTTTCGACCTTCGCCGCGATCTTCTCGGGCAACGCCGCCTCGGCGAGCTGCGCCCTCAGTTCCTCGACTTCGCCCGCGCGGCCTTCCTTGTCGCCAAGCTCCTTCTGGATCGCCTTCATCTGCTCGCGAAGGTAATATTCCTTCTGCGTCTTCTCCATCTGCTTCTTGACGCGCTGGCTGATCTTGCGCTCGAGCTCGAGCACCTCGCGTTCGTTGTTCAGGAAGTCGAGCAGCTTCTCGAGGCGCGGGCGCACTTCGACCGTCTCGAGAATTTCTTGCTTGTCTTTTATTTTCAGCGACAGGTGACTGGTGATGACGTCCGCGAGCCGGCCGGGCTGATCGATGTCGGTAACGGCGGCGAGCGTCTCCGGAGTCACTTTCTTCGACAGGTTGATGTAATGCTCGAACTGGCTTAACACGGCGCGCATGAGCGCGTCCAGCTCGGAATCGTTCGTCTGCCCTTCGAGCAACTCGTGCGCGAGCACTTCGTAATAGTCGTCGTTCGGCAAATACTGCTCGATCTCGGCGCGGCTGACGCCTTCCACCAGCACCCGGATCGTGCCGTTGGGCAGCTTGAGCATCTGCCGGACTTTCGCGATCGTGCCGACCCGGTAAATGTCCTCCTGCGTCGGCTCCTCGATGTTGACTTCAGATTGCGAGCAGAGAAGGATCATGTGGTCGTCGATCATGCATTGTTCTAGCGCCTTGACGGATTTCTCCCGTCCGACGTCCAGATGGAGCACCATGCTGGGATAGACGAGCAGCCCTCTCAAGGGCAGCAGCGGAATGGAACGGCTTTTCTGTTTGCTCGAACCCATATTGACGCACCTCGCAGTTCTGGAACGAATTCAAACCTTCAGTCATTGTATCAAATGCGCGCGCCCGCCGCAAAAAGGAGACCGGCCAAAAGGAACCCGCTCGGTCGGCGCAAGGAAAGAGGCTGCCCGCAATCATCCGAAATGACGTGCGGCACAGCCTCCTATTTTGATAAAAGATGCGATATTACCCTTCGATCCAGCGCCCGCCGGCGGTCGCGCCCGTTTCCGCGCGCGCGTTGCCCGCATGAAGCACGCCGGCGGGGGCGGCCGCGAAAGCTTCTACGCCGAGCGGCAGCTCGCCGATCCGCCATTTCTCGTCCATCCACGCCTTCTCTTCGCCGAACACGTGGCGGAACACGTCCTCCAGCCGGTCGACCGGAACGACTTTGACGCCCTCGAGCCCGTCGAAGATCGCCTGCCAGTTTTCCTTCGGAATGATGACCGTCTCCGCGCCCGATTGGAACGCCGCCTCGACTTTGGCCACGACGCCGCCGACCGGCTTCACCGCGCCGTGGATACTGATCTCGCCGGTCATCGCCAGCTTGTTGTCCACCGGCTGCTTCGTCATCGCCGAAGCGATCGCCACCGCCATCGCGACTCCCGCCGACGGACCGTCGACCGGAGTGCCGCCCGGGAAGTTGATGTGCAGGTCGAAGCCGTCCGGATGGAAACCGCTGCGTCTCAAGACTGTTAGAACGTT
The DNA here is from genome assembly GCF_042655365.1 of Cohnella suwonensis. NCBI lineage: Bacteria > Bacillati > Bacillota > Bacilli > Caryophanales > Paenibacillaceae > Cohnella > Cohnella suwonensis. Next base: position 30,870 of record NZ_JBHSMH010000011.1, read on the forward strand.
GTCGAGCGACCCCTTCGCCATGCTCTTGCGACGCAACGTTCGTTGACCGCCGCCGAGTTCTTCTTCCTCCACGACGCCGGTAATGTTGATTTGTCCTTTGCCGCTAGGCGCCGGAATGGCGGTCACTTCGATCTCCAGCAACGCGCCCATGCTCGGCCCGTAGACGGCGAGGCCGTTGACGAAGCCGATTTGAGGCTTCGCGGGCACTTTGCGGTCCGGCCTCGGCGCCAACTGGCTGCTGTTGACGACCCATTCGACGTCGGACGCGCCCAATTCCTGCCGGCTCTCGGAGATCGCGAGTCCCGCCGCCAACTGAATGACGTTGACCGCTTCCCTGCCGTTCGTCGCATAACGCTTCACGACGTCGAGCGCGTCTGCCCGCGGCTCGAAGCCGATTTTACGGATCGCGTTCTCGGCGATCTCCGCGATCTCGTCCGGCAGAAGCGGACGGAAATACACTTCCATGCAGCGGCTTCTGAGCGCGGGCGGAAGCTCGCCCGGCGATCTCGTCGTCGCGCCGACAAGCCGGAAGTCCGCGGGAAGCCCGTTCTGGAAAATATCGTGGATATACACCGGAATGTTCGTGTCTTCGGCGTGGTAATAGGCGCTCTCGAGAAACACTTTGCGGTCTTCGAGCACCTTGAGCAGCTTGTTCAGCTGAATCGGATGCAATTCGCCGATCTCGTCGATGAACAGAATGCCTCCGTGCGCTTTCGTTACCGCTCCCGGCTTCGGCTGAGGAATACCCGCGACGCCCATCGCTCCCGCTCCTTGGTAGATCGGGTCGTGCACCGAACCGATCAGCGGGTCCGCAATGCCGCGCTCGTCGAACCTCGCCGTCGTCGCGTCGATCTCGGTGAATTTAGCTTCCGCGCGGAACGGAGAAAGCTTGTTTTTCTTCGCTTCCTCCAGAATGACGCGCGCGGCGGCCGTCTTGCCGACGCCCGGGGGGCCGTAGACGATCACGTGCTGCGGATTGCTGCTGCACAGCGCGGCCTTCAGGGCGCGCAGCCCTTCCTTCTGGCCGACGATATCCAGAATCGAAGCCGGGCGCGTCTTCTCCGACAGCGGCTTCGTCAAGGAAATCGACCGGAGTTTGCGCAACTTCTCCATTTCCTTGCGCGACTCCTTGTCCACGGCGCTGCGGTTATTCTTCTGATTGCGCAGCAGGTTCCAAAAATAAATGCCGATCACGACGGCAAAAAACACTTGAACGAGCATAAGCACCATGCTTAAAGTCATCTCGTCTCATCCTCCCCGGTCTTGCCCTCGGGCCGCAACCAAAAAAAACCGGAACCCGGGCTATACTTGGTAGTATTGCCCGAATTCCGGCGAGGATAGTCACTTGACCGCGACGACTTTCTTATGAAGTTATCGCTTAATCTCCAGCAACTCGCGAATGTCGTCTTCCGACAGCGTCGAGACCGACGTTTCGCCCGGTTGAATGACTTCGTCGATGAGATCCTTTTTGCGTTGTTGAAGCTCCAGGATCTTCTCTTCGATCGTGCCCTGGGCGACCAGCTTGATCACTTGAACGACCTTCTTCTGGCCGATCCGATGGGCCCGGTCCGCCGCCTGCTGCTCCACCGCGGGGTTCCACCACAGATCGAACAGCACGACGGTATCCGCTCCCGTCAAGTTCAGCCCCGTCCCCCCCGCCTTCAGCGAGATGAGGAAAACGTCCTTCGAACCGCCGTTGAATTCGTCGCACATCGCGAGTCTCTCGACGGAAGGCGTCGAGCCGTCCAAATAAAAGGTCGAAATCTCGCGATCGTCGAGCTCCTTGCGGATCAAACCGAGCATCGAAGTAAATTGGGAGAAGATGAGCATCCGTTTGCTGCTGCCCTGGCATTCTTCGATAATCTCCATCAGCTGCTCCAGCTTGCCGGAGGAGCCTTCGTAGCCTTCCAGGAACAGCGACGGGTGACAGCAGAGCTGCCGCAACCGGGTCAGCCCGGCGAGAATCTTCATCCGGTTCCGTTGGAAGCCGCCTTCTTGCGCCAAGTCGGCGACGACGTCGGATTGCAGCTTCTCCAGATAGGCCAGGTAAAGTCCTTTCTGCTCCATCGTCAGCTCAGAAGGCTGGACGCTCTCGATTTTGTCCGGGAGCTCCTTCAGCACTTCGTTCTTCAGCCTGCGAAGGATAAACGGGCGAACGATTCGCGCGACCTTCTCCCGGGGCAGTTCCGAGAATGATTTCTTCCCGCTGAACAGCCCGGGAAAGATCGCTTCGAAGATCGACCACAGCTCGTCGAGCGAGTTCTCGATCGGCGTGCCGGTCAAGGCGAACCGCTGGGCCGCCCGCAAACGCCTGACCGCCTGGGACGTCAGCGACGCGTGGTTCTTGATCGCTTGCGCCTCGTCGAGGAACAGGGCGCGGAAGTTCTGTTTCTCGTACCATTCGATATCCCGCCGAAGCAGCGGATAAGACGTTATCCACACGTCCGCGTCGCCGACGCTTATGTCCGACAGCAGCTCGCTCCGCTCTTGCCGGTCTCCCGCGGCGACGACCGTCCGAAGCTCGGGCGCGAACCGCTTGCATTCCCGTTCCCAGTTGTAGATCAACGACGCCGGGGAAACGATAAGCACCGGCGCCCGCGCTCCTTGTTCGGGGACGGAGCCTTCGTCCGCTCCATCGGCATCGCCCTTCTCCGACAGCATGTAGGCAATGCTTTGGATCGTTTTGCCGAGCCCCATGTCATCCGCGAGAATGCCGCCTAGCTTGTAGTGGGACAGCGTCTTCAACCATTGGAATCCGAACTTCTGGTAGTCGCGAAGCACCGGATCCAGTCCGGCCGGAATATCGAAGTCGAGATTGTCGGGATTGCGCAAATTGTCCCACAGCTTGCGAAGCGTCTTGCCGAGCTGAACGCTACGGGTCGAGCTGCCGAACGGCTCCATGAGCTGGAAGCCTCGCACCGCGGGCAGCCGTATCCGATTGCCGTCGGCCGACCCCATGTCCGGTTTCTTCAAGTCCAGCTCGTCGAACAGCCGGTTGATTTCCCTGAAGCTCTCCTGCTCCAAGGACAGGAATTGCCCGCCCGGCAGCCGGTAATACTTCTTCTTCTCCGCCAGGTTGCGCATCAATTGCTGAATGTCCCGTTCTTCCAGCCCTTCCATATCGAACGATACTTCCAGCCAATTCGTCATCGGATCGACGTCGAGTCGCGCCTTCGGTTCGTAAGCGACCGTCCCCATGACCGTCCTGACCGATTCCGTGGCCACGACGTCGACGTCGTCTCCGAGCTGCGGCAGGATGACGTACAGAAAATCGTAGACGTCGTCCTCGTGGTCGAGATACACGTCCTTGCCGTTGAACTTGAACGATGCGCGTTCGATCAGCGCCATGATGCGATTCTCCCGATCCAAGTCGCGCATGAGAATGACGTCGTCGCGGGCGTTCTTGACGTCCCGTTGCGGGAGCGGCGAGATGACGATGTCCGCGTAGACGTATTCGAGCCGCGCGAGTAGCCGGTCGTCCTCGAAGTCGAGATAAAGGCGCGCGTTCAGCGGCGGATTAACGATTCTGTCCGCGATCTGGGGAGAGATGCGCACGTCGACGATTTGCTTCAACCCGCGGACGACCCGATCGATGAATGGCTCTATCTGCTCGGGAGGAATGAGGAGCCGCGCGTTTTTCTCGTAATGGAACATTTTCTTCAAATCCGCGATTCTCTTCAATTGCTCCGGGTCGGCCTTGAACAGCAGCCCGTTCACGACCGCATGACCGTAATTTTCCATGAAAATCGAATTTTTCAGCCCGTCGATCTCCAGCTGGTAACCTTCTCCCGCACGGCTGAGCTGGGCGCTGATCGGCAGCGCTCCGCTCATCGATTCCAGCTTCTGCACGCCGACGACTTTGTCCTCGTAAGTGACGTTCGCCTTCTCGAGAAGCGGCAGCAGCTTCTCCCAGATCGCCGGCGGAACGACGAGAATCCGTTCCTCCCGGTGCGAATACGAGGAGAACGAATGGAACAAGTCCTTGTATATCTCTTCGACCTTCATTGCTTCGACGAGAAGAGCGACGATTCGGGCGTCGTTTTCCCGGAAGACGTGTTCGGTCGGATCGTAGGAGAAGTGCTTCGCGAAAGGCATCGCCGTCCCCGCTTCCGCGTGGGCCAGAAAATCTTTGATTTTCTGGACGATGTACATCCGGGCGATGCCGATCTTCATCGACAAGGCGAACATTGGCTTGTTCGTGAAACTCTTGACGATTTTGACCGCGTACTCGACTTCCAGCTCCGCCGCATCCGCCAGATCGTCGTCGCCGTCTTGCAGGCTTTCGGCCGCTTGGCGGGTCAACACTCTATCGAACAGGAAAATCGCTTGCTTGGTCAAATGGACATCCTTCTCCGATATCGTTTCTTCGGCCGAGTCGTCCGCGCCGCCGGCTTCCGCCTCGTCGGCGGCCAGTTTCAACAGCGCCGCGGCGATATGCTTGCAATAGGCCATCGGCGAATAGGCGTCGCAACCGCACGACGCCCCGATTTCTCCCGTATCGGTCCGGACCAGTTCGACCTCGTGGCGGTCTCCCCGGGCTCCCCGGACGATGGCGCGATAGCCATTGCCGCCGGCCTCCCTCCTGACGGAGAGTACCTGACCGGCCTTCATGTACGCTTCGCCGCGCATCGTCGATGCCGCTCCGCAAAGCTCTTCGATCGTCTGCCGATCAAGAGCGAACTCTTTGGCTTCGCCGGTACGTAACATCATTCATCAACCCGCATTCCGTTCTGATCAGCTCGGGGGCATCGGCGTATCGGTCGCTTTGGCATACCCTTGGCTGTATTTGCTATCGATCGCTTGGCGGATGTCGGCGTCGCTATTGCCCTGCTCCTTGAGCTGGGCCGTCGTCAACGCGATCTCCACGCAGACGCCGCATCTCGTACCGTGGTCGTCCCATTCGATCGAACCGTCCTCGCGAATCTCGTGTATGAAGCAATTCAGGTTGCTTTCGTGTCCCGCGCTTTCTCCGCAACCGCAGTAACAAGGAATCCAGCGCAACGTGTCTCCGAGCGTGCCTGCCGCCTGGTAGGCGACTTGAACGATCGAGGATTGACTATTCAGGAAGCTAGGAAGCGCGCCCGAAGAAGCGGTCACTTCCCGGAGATCCCCGCTCGCCGCATGGTGCGTTTCGGAGTGGGATTGTTCCTTCGCCGCGCAGCCCGCCAATACGAGAGCTCCGGCTCCAAGCAGCGCGAAGGCGGCTTTCTTCGCACGACCGGGTAGCATTCCGTTTCGAACTCGTTTCTCCCATCCGATCGCTTCGCAAAGCTTCTTCGGCGACTGCTTCTCGCCGATAGCGTTTTCGCTTAGCTTAACCATGTTTGCGACCAGGAATAACGCCGGTTTCCTCGTAGGAGGCGACGATCTGGTCGATTTCCTTCTTCAGCTCGCTCACGAGCTCCGCTTCCGGCACTTTGCGGATCATTTCTCCGTATCTGAACAGCATGCCTTCCCCGCGCGCGCCGGCGATGCCGATATCCGCTTCGCGGGCTTCGCCCGGACCGTTGACCGCGCAACCGAGCACCGATACTTTGATCGGCACTTTCAGCTTCGAAAGATAGTCCTCGACCTCGTTCGCGACCGCGAACAAGTCGATATCGAGACGGCCGCAGGTCGGGCACGAGATGAGCGTCGGCGCGTCCGTAATCAAGCCGAATACTTTAAGCAGCTCGCGGGCCGCTTTGATTTCCTCTACCGGATCCGCGCTGAGCGAGATGCGCATCGTGTTGCCGATGCCCGCGCTCAGCAGCACGCCGAGTCCCGCCGCGCTCTTGATCGTTCCGGAAAATAGCGTTCCCGCTTCGGTAATGCCGAGATGAAGCGGGTAACGAATGACTTCCGCCGCTTTCGTGTAGGCTTCGATCGCCATCGGAACGTCGGACGCTTTAAGAGAGACGATAATATCGTGAAAATCGAGTTCTTCTAAAATGCCGATATGAAACAATGCGCTTTCCACCATCGCGTCGGCGGTCGGATAACCGTATTTCTCCAGCAGGTGGTTCTCGAGCGAACCGGCGTTGACGCCGATCCGGATCGGAATTCCCTTTTCCTTGCACGCTTTCACGACGGCTTCGACTTTCTCCCGGCGGCCGATATTGCCCGGGTTGATCCGGACTTTGTCGATGCCGTTCTCGATGGCGAGCAGCGCGAGACGGTAGTCGAAATGAATGTCGGCCACGAGAGGAATGCTGATTTGGCGTTTGATTTCCTTGATCGCTTCGGCGGCTTCCTTGTTATTGACGGTCACGCGAACAAGTTGGCATCCCGCTTCCTCGAGCCTTTTGATCTCGGCGACGGTCGCTTCGACGTCGGCCGTCTTCGTCGTGCACATGCTCTGCAGAATCACTTGGTCGTTGCCGCCGATCGTCAAATTTCCGACTTTAACGGCGACGGTATCGGTACGTTTGTACATATCGTTGATTTCTCCCCTGTATACGCCAAAGTCCACCCCGCGATTAAGCGGGGTGGAACCGGCAATGTCGGCGAACTCCGCGCGGGCGGCGGCCGATGACCGGCCGTCGTCCTGCTCCCGCAGGATCAGAACGCATAAGCTTCGACTCGCTTATACTCATCTGATCCCTACGCAAAGCTTCTCCGGCGTTCAACCCTGGTCGGGAACTTCGTTCCCTGCTCGGGTATGCATCCTAGGACGCCGAAGGCGTTTTTGCTCGTTACGCGCTCTCTTCTTTTTTCTTGCCTTTCTTGGTCGTGAGCTCGGGCGTCATCTTATCCTTGATGACCTTCTCGGTCACGAGGCATGTGACGACGTCGTCACGCGAAGGCACTTCATACATGACGTCGAGCATGACGCCTTCGATGATCGCCCGGAGGCCGCGGGCGCCCGTGTTCCGCTTGATCGCTTCGCGGGCGATCTCTTCGAGGGCGCCGCTATCGAATTCCAGCTTCACGTTGTCCATCTCGAGCAGCTTCTGATACTGCTTGACGAGAGCGTTCTTCGGCTCGGACAAGATGCGAACGAGCGCCGGCTCGTCGAGCGGCTCCAGCGTCGAGATGACCGGCAGACGACCGACGAATTCCGGAATCAAACCGAATTTAAGCAAGTCTTCCGGTTGCGCGAGCGACAAGTATTCGCCCGGCTTCATATCCTTCTGTCCTTCGAGGGAGGAGCTGAAGCCGATTACTTTCTTGCCGATGCGGCGCTTGATGATTTGCTCGAGGCCGTCGAAAGCGCCGCCGCAAATAAACAAGATGTTCGTCGTGTCGATCTGGATGAACTCTTGGTGCGGGTGCTTGCGTCCGCCTTGCGGAGGCACGGAAGCGACCGTTCCTTCGAGAATTTTCAGAAGCGCTTGTTGCACGCCTTCGCCGGATACGTCGCGCGTGATCGAAGGATTCTCGGATTTGCGCGCCACTTTATCGATTTCGTCGATATAGATAATGCCGCGTTCGGCTTTCTCAACGTCGTAATCGGCGGCTTGAATGAGCTTGAGCAAAATGTTCTCGACGTCCTCGCCCACGTAGCCGGCTTCCGTCAAGGAAGTCGCGTCGGCGATCGCGAACGGAACGTTCAGGATCTTCGCCATCGTTTGCGCGAGTAACGTCTTACCGGAGCCCGTCGGACCGACGAGCATGATGTTGCTCTTCTGCAGTTCGACGTCTTCGATCTTCGCTTGCGAGTTGATCCGCTTGTAATGGTTATACACCGCGACGGAAAGCGACTTCTTCGCTTGTTCCTGCCCGATGACGTATTGATCGAGGATGTTGCGGATATCCTTCGGTTTCGGAATATCCTTCAAATCAAGCTCTTCTTCGTGGCCGAGTTCCTCTTCCACGATCTCGGTGCAAAGCTCGATGCACTCATCGCATATATAGACGCCGGGACCGGCGACCAGTTTCCGGACTTGATCCTGCGATTTGCCGCAGAAGGAGCACTTGAGCTGTCCTTTTTCGTCGCTGAACTTAAACATGTATACCCTCCTTAATAAACCGCTTCTAATGTTAGTGTGCCGCGCCTTGAGGGCATGGCAGGCATTACTTGGCTTCCGGCGCGGCCAACGTCGTGATGACCCTGTCCACCAAACCGTATTCCACGGCGGCTTCCGCGCTCATGAAGTTGTCGCGGTCGGTATCCCGCTCGACTTTCTCGTACGGTTGGCCGGTGCGTTCGACATAGATCTGATTCAGCTTCTGCTTCGTCTTGACGATCCAGTCGGCATGGATCTTGATATCCGACGCTTGCCCTCTCACGCCGCCAAGCGGTTGGTGAATCATGATCTCGCTGTTCGGAAGCGCGAAGCGCTTGCCTTTGGCGCCCGCCGTAAGCAGTAGGGAACCCATGCTTGCGGCCATGCCGACGCAAATCGTCGAAACGTCCGGCTTGATAAATTGCATCGTATCGAATATTCCCATTCCGGCCGTTACCGAACCGCCGGGGGAGTTAATGTACAGGTGGATATCCTTCTCAGGATCTTCAGCGGCCAAGAAAAGCAGTTGGGCGATAACGAGATTGGCGACATCGTCGTCAATCGCGCTCCCGAGAAAAATAATCCGGTCCTTCAAGAGCCTGGAATAGATGTCGTACGACCGCTCTCCGCGATTCGTTTGCTCGACGACCATGGGTACCAGCATGTTGCCAACCTCTTTTCTAATTAGACTTCAAATCTCGGTAATAGTGTATCACGTTCAAAACGGAATGTCATGTTGACGAGCCGCAAACGGGCGATCGCTCGCGGCGCGGCCGGTCAGGTTATGTAATTGGGGAGAAAAATAAGGCACGCGGGTTAAGCGTGCCTTATCCGTATCGTGATGTTTTTTGTTAGCGTCGGCGATTACTCGGTTTTGCTGCTTTCGACGAGGAATTTAACCGCTTTGCGAACTTTCAAGTCCGCGTTCAGCGTCTCCAGGTAGCCGTTCGCCGCGAAAACGTCGCGAAGCTCTTCGGCAGGACGGCTGTACAGCTTGGACAGATTGTCCAGCTCTTCGTTCACGTCCGCTTCGGTTACGTCGATGTTCTCGGCTTTCGCGATTTGCTCGAGCACGAGGTTGTTGCGAACGCGTTTCTCGGCATCCGCTTGCATCTGGCCTTTCAACGCCGCTTCGTCTTGGCCGCTGAATTGGTAGTACAGATCCAAAGTCATGCCTTGTTGGCGAAGGCGGCTTTCGAAATCCTTCATCATGTGCGTGATTTCGGCGTCGACCATTACTTGCGGAACTTCAAGCGTAGCCGCTTCGGTCGCTTTGTCGATGATCGCCGTTTCGCGGGCGAGCTCGGCGTCTTTCGCTTTGCGATCTTGCAGTTTCTTGGAGAGGTCGGCTTTGAACTCGTCGAGCGTATCGAATTCGCTGACGTCTTTGGCGAACTCGTCGTCGAGGGCAGGCAAGTTTTTGCGTTTGATTTCGTGCAGCTTCACTTTGAACACGACGGGTTTGCCCGCCAGGTTCTCGGCGTGGTAGTTCTCGGGGAACGTCACTTCGATGTCTTTCTCTTCGGCGATGTTCAGACCGACCACTTGCTCTTCGAAGCCCGGGATAAACGAACCGGAACCGAGCTCGAGCGAGTATTGCTCGCCTTTGCCGCCTTCGAACGCGACGCCGTCTTGGAATCCTTCGAAGTCGATGACCGTTACGTCGCCGATCTGCGCGGGACCTTCGTCCAGCGTAGCCAGCTCCGCATGGCGCTGTTGCAAGCGTTCAAGCTCGGCGGAGATTTCCTCTTCGGATACTTCCGCGCTCTCGGCCGGAACGACCAAGCCTTTGTATTCTCCGAGCGTAACTTCAGGCTTGACGGTTACTTTCGCTTTGAACTTGAACGTTTGACCTTTGGCGAATTGCTCGACGTCCACTTCCGGACGGTCGATCGGTTCGATGCCCGCTTGATCGATCGCTTCGGAGTAGGCTTCCGGAAGCAAAATGTCGATCGCGTCTTGGTACAGGCTCTCGATGCCGAAACGAGCTTCGAAAATGTTGCGCGGGACTTTGCCTTTGCGGAAGCCCGGAACGTTTACTTTTTGTACCACTTTGCGGAATGCCTTGTCCAAGGCGACGGTTACTTTGTCCGCTCCCACTTCAACTTCAAGAACCCCAACGTTCTTCTCTATCTTTTCCCAGTTCACTGTCATCTTATGCTTTCCCCTCCGTAACATCTTGCCGCATCAGGGCGGCCGTTCACATAAACCACTCTATTATAGAACAACATCGCCCGACGTTCAAGGCGATACTTCGCGAATCCGGTCAAGGTCCTTGCCTTGGGTCCGCGGAATACTGCCGAAGCCAGCGAAGCGCCTGCTCGTAGCGAAACCGAAGCTCGCCGGTAATGCCGTAACGATCGCGGATTCCGTCGTCGCCGCGCGCCCCGTGAAGCCTTTCCATCAGCAATTGATGGAGCGCGGCGCTCCAGAAATCCAAGGTGCCGTCGTCTTCTTCCGCCATGCTCGCGAACGTCGACGTGCCGTACGCGATCTCGACGCAATCCTTCCATGTTTCCTCGGCGAAGTACGACAGCGACGGATCGGACACTTCGGCCGCGTCCTTCACCCTGTCCAGCACTTGGTGAATGCCTCTCGGGAATTCGGCGAAAACGAGCGGCGTATCCGAGGCTTCGACGGTCAAGCTTTCCCCGTCCCTCCAGAAAGCGACGGGACCTGTGGCTCCTTGCTTTTTGATGGCCTGCAGCGCCCTGAACTGAACCGGCGGAATGTATTCTTCCCTTCCCAGCCATTGGCGAAGCGAAAGCTCGATATCCGGATGGGCCACGTGCATAAGCTGTCCCAGAACGAGCATTTGCTGTTCGGGGTCGTCTCCGTTATATAGGGAAGCCAATAATTGCGGGATGTATTCTCCGTCCGATTGCAGCCGGTCTTCGACTTTGCGCTTCATGATCGATTCTTCGTCTTCGTCCTCGTCTTCCTCGCGATCGAACATGCCGGAAAACTCGCCGTTGCCCGCTTCCGGAAACGCCGCTTCCAGCCATCCTAGAAGCGCCTGCCACTCGGTATGGTGACGTTCCGCTTCGCCGCGGCATTGCAACAGGAAGGAAAGCAACGATTTCGCGTCCCCGTAACGCTCCGTCTCCAACATTTTCGTCAACTGAATCTGATAATAATCCAGCGTTTTCGGAAATAAAACCAAATTGTCCAGCGTTTGGTCCGCCATAGGGCAAACCCCCTCCACGTCTGCCGGTCGCGCCCGGCGTTCCGCACGCCCGATCGGCGTTAAGCGGGAATAGCGATACCTTCGCATTATATCATGAACGGACGCGCGAGGAAAAAAACGTCCGCGGATAAGATTGATTTCAAAAACGCTGCCATGCTATCATAGGACGTAAGAGCGCGCGGGTGTAGTTCAATGGCAGAACGCCAGCTTCCCAAGCTTGAGGCGTGGGTTCGATTCCCATCACCCGCTCCATTATGAATTCACTTCTCCGAATGGGAAACGGAACCCGAGCTGGGTTCGACCGTCCGTGATTTCAACTTCGAATACACTGAGTAGGACGCGCGTCAACCTCTTCCTCTAATCGTTCCCGAAGGGAACCTCTCAATCGAAGAGGTTGAGTATTCCCATCACCCGCTCCATTATGAATTCACTTCTCCGGATGGGAAGCGGAACCCGAGCTGGGTTCGACCGTCCGCGGAGGCTTCTTCGAAATTTTTATTTACCCTCTTACTATAAGTAAGGGGGTTTCTTTATTCCCGTTCATACTCCAACCGCTCGACAAGGGGAGAAAAAGCGATGAAGATCGCCGTCGGATTCATCCATGGGATCGGCAAACAAAAACCGGACTTTTACGAGGGCATGGCAGCTGCGTTGGCTAGCCGGATGCATGAGGTTTGTCCGGAGATCGAACTGATCTCCGAAGGCATCTATTGGGCCGACATTACGGACGAGCTCGAAAACAAACTGATCGAAAGAATGGCCCCCTTCGGTTTGCGGTGGGATCGCGCGATAGACGCCAGGGGATTTATGATCAGTTTCGCGGGAGATGCGATCGCCTATCAACCGATCCCCAAAGAAGACGATCCGAAACCTCATGAATTCATTTACGTCGACATTCACGAGCGATTCGCCGGCAAACTGCGATCTTTATCCGCCAGAGCCGGATCCGATGCGCCGTTATGCCTGATCGGCCATAGCCTCGGAACGATCGTCGCGAGCAATTACTTGTACGATCTGCAGAACGGCAAAATGCCTCCCCGAGTTCAAGCGATCATCGATTCGGGAGGCAGCCCTTTGGAACGGGGAGAAACATTGACCCATTTCTATACGATGGGAAGCCCGATCGCGTTATGGACGATGAGATTCGACGGCTTCGGCGTGCCTATCTCCATTCCGGCTCCGAATCTGCGGCACGCCGACGTCGGCGAATGGGTCAATTTCTACGACAAAGACGACATCATAACTTATCCTCTGAAGACGCTAAGCGCCCGTTACGATGCCGCCGTCGCGGAAGACGTCGAAGTTCGCAATCCGGGCTTGTTCGCATGGTCCCCGCTCGGCTCGCATGGCGGTTACTACCACGCCGAAGAGATTATGGAGAGAATCGTTCGATCGCTAGCGGACATGTACGGCAAATCGAATTCCCGCGACGAAATCGCGGCCGATCGTACCGGCGCTAATCTGCATACCGAAGAATAACGAGAAGCCCGGGATCCGCTCCCGGGCTTCTCGTTTTTTTTCATTCTCAGCGCTACGGCGATCGACCGCCAACCTTCTTCCGTGAACCGCGCATCGTCGGTTTCTGTGATCTGCATTACAGAAATCGGCGGCGCGCGATGATACGATCTTTTTATAAAGAGAGATGGTATTACAGGACAGGAGGAACAAAGTTGCAAATCATCCCCGTTCAGGAGCTTCGGGAAGGCGACACGCTCGCCAAAGGCTTATACGCGCCCGACGGAAGACTCATGCTCAAGCAAGGCATCGCTTTGAACGAGAGCTTAATCGAAGGTATCAAACGCCGCGGCCACCGATACGTAACGGTGGAAATGGAGGGCTCGCGTTCATCCGCGGCTTTCGAAATCAAACGCAATCTCATGCACGTATCCAAGGACGTGCTGTCGCTCGTCTTTCATTCGCTCCGGGAACATACCGCATTCCCTCGCCGGGCGCTCGCGGAATGGACGGACATCGTCGCGACGACGGTTACGGAGGCGCCGGAGCTGACGTTCGACTGCCGCGACATGGTCATCGGCGACGACGAGCTCGTCTCTCATAGTCTAAACGTCTGTTTCTTGGCCTTGCTGGCCGCCAAAGCGCTCGGTTATTCCAAAAAGAAACTCAAAGAAATCGCGATCGGCAGCCTCTTGCACGATGTCGGTCTCGCGCTCCCCCATGACGACCGGCTTATGCTGCACCATCCGCTTATCGGATACGACTATCTGCGCAAGCAATCCGGCATTCCCGCGGAATCGCTTAGAATCGTGCTCCAGCATCACGAGCAGATCGACGGGCGCGGATTCCCGTACGGCATATCGGACGGACATTTCTTGGAAGCCGCTCAAATATGCGGGCTGGCAAGCGATTTCGACTACTTCATGAACGATCGGGAATCGGACGATCGGCCGCCCTCGGAAGGAATCGACTTCGTCATGTCGAAAATAGATTCATCTTACGGATATCCCGTCGTGCGAGCGTTCCTGCATGCCTTTCAGCCTTATCCGGTCGGAACGAGGGTGACGTTATCCGGCAGCTTGAGAGGAACGGTACGCGCCGTCAATAAGGCGAATCCCGGCAGGCCCGTCGTGGAATTGGACGAAAGCGGCATGAAGATCGACCTGATGAAACACATGACTTTCCATATCGTCAAAATGATTCGAGAATAACGAATACCAGCAAGGAGGTAAAGATATGCCCGTAGACGGCGGAAAGCTTCGGTCTTCCATTCCTTTTTTCCGCGAAATAGAACCGTCCCTGATCGACCGACTCATCCCGTACATGCATCAGAAATCTTACCGCAAAGGGGAACTGATCTTCCTCGAAGGGGACGAGGGTAACGAAATATTCTTTATCGGCAGCGGGTCCGTCAGCATCTATACGTTCGATAAATCGAAGAAAATAGCTCTCGCATCGCTTAGGGAAGGCGAAGCGTTCGGCGAAATGGCGATCATGAAACCGGGTCTGGCACGTTCGGCGACCGCAGAATGCCTGACCCCGACGAAGCTGTACAGCTTGCGCCGCCGCGATTTCCTGCTTCTGATGGAGTACGACCGAAATATCGCCTTCCATCTGCTCGATTACACGATGGAGCGATTGCGGCGCGCGAACCGGCAAATTTACGACCTGACGTTCCTCAACGTCCGTTCAAGAATCATGAACCGTCTGTTAAGCATGGCCGCGGACTATGCTCCCGGGCAGCAAACCGACGTCGTCTTGCCCGTCAAAATGACCCACCAGCAATTGGCGGACCGCGTCGGCGCGGCGAGGGAGACGGCGTCCAAGGCGCTTCAGGAACTTCAAGACGAGAATCTGATCTCGATCCAAGACAAAAGAATCGCCATACCCGACGTTCGCCTTCTGAAAGCCCGGTTGGACGAGGAAGATTAATTCTTGCGAAGCGGCACCCGATATGCTAAGATAATTTTTGCGTGTCTGAGCTGACACTTTGGCACAACTTCTCCCAGTAGCTCAGCTGGATAGAGCACACGCCTTCTAAGCGTGCGGTCGGGGGTTCGAATCCCTCCTGGGAGGCCATTTCGCAATCGATAAAACCTGCTCCTCGGTATTTCCGATACCGATGGGCGGGTTTTCTGTTTAAGGAGCATCCCTTGCATGAATCTCGAACGTCGATTCTTCCGCTCCTTCTTTTATCGAGGCGTGTCCGATCCTCCCCCGCCCGATGACCGTCGCAACGTCTTTCAGTAAGAGATCTACGATCATGCCTTCCTCGTTCATCGCGGTCGTATCGAGAACGACGGACGACTCGATCGCCAACCGTTCGATCTCTATGGCACCTTCCATGGCAATGCGAATCTTCATCTTCGGCGCGTCGACGATCGCGTCCTCGAAGGAGCAATCCTTTATTACGATCGGCACGGTTCCCCCTCCGTTGACGAGCACGTTGCCGCTGGCGGTTACTCGATCGATCTTCACGTCTCCCTCCCCGATTCCCGCGGTCAACACGATGTTTCCCTTCACGTTCATATTCCGCAATTTCACGCTTGGCCCGGATACGATGACGTTCCCGTACACGATTTCGGTTCCCGATTCCGGACCGTACGAGCCCGCTTGATCATAAACCCGATCGCCCGTTAAGCCCGTCTTCGACGCTAATCCGAGCATCGTCGCCGCTTCCGAACGCGTTATCGGCCGAAAAGGCTTGTATTTGCCGTCCGGGTAGCCCTTCACGATCCGTAAATCAGCCAGCGCCCGAATGGAGCCGAGAGCTCGGGGGGACAAACCGACAGCATCGGAATAGGGGGCGCCAGCCTCCTCTTCCGAAAGCTCCAAATGCAACAACGAAGCCGTCAACACGGCAGCTTCCGCGCGGCTAACGACATGCAGGTCTCCGGTGTCCGTTTCCTCTTCGGACGATCCGAGAACTTCGTTCGCAAGCGCGAGAAATTCGGCTATCGTCAATGTTTGATCGTTTCCCGCCGAATGTCCCGCGTTCTCGGCTTGCGCGAACGGTACTCCTCCTATTAGAAGGAATGCTACAAGCGCTTGAACGATGATGAAGAATTTTGGACCTCGCCGCATGATAATCCCCTTTCGCGTCGAAATAATAAAGGAATTGTACCGCATGCCGAATGCGGACACTGTCGAATCGGGAGGGAACGTTATGGGAGTTTGGCTCGTCTACGCGTTATTGTCCGCCGCTACGGCGGCGCTCGTCGCGATATTCGGCAAGATCGGGCTCAAAGACATCGACGCCAATTCGGCTACCGCCATCCGCGCCGTCATTATGGCCTTGTTCTTGCTCGGCGTCGTCGCCGTTCAAGGGAAATTCAGTCAGCTCGGGGATATCGTCGCGCAGAAGAAGGCGCTGGCGTTCATCGCGCTTAGCGGAGCCGCCGGGGCGGCTTCTTGGCTTTTTTATTTTCTCGCCCTGAAAGGCGGCAAAGTCGCCCAAGTCGGGCCGATCGACAAGCTGAGCGTCGTGCTCGCCGTCGCGCTCGCGTATTTCTTTCTCGGCGAACGGATTTCCTTGGTCAACGCTCTGGGCGTCGCGATGATCGCCGCCGGCGCGATATTGGTCGCTTGGAAAGCGTAAATGCAGCGAAAGCGAAACCATTTGACCGGCGACGTTGTCTAATGATCGAGGTGGTTGACTTGGAGTCCGAATCTTTCGAGCATCTGAAACATGCGGCGTCATTCGACGACGAGACGTTCAGGAACGTCATGAAGGCTTACGGCCAAGACGTATGGAACTACGCGTTCGCGATGACTCGCAACCGGCACGACGCCGACGACGTCGTTCAATCGACGTTCATTAAGTGCCACGCCGCCGTCGGTTCGTTCCGGGGGCAGTCCTCTTTCCGGACTTGGCTATTCGCCATCGCTCGAAATACCGCGTTCAATGCACGTAAAACCGCATATTGGAGAAGGGTCATTCCGTCTTCCCTCTTGTCCGGCGCCGACGATTCCGGACCTTCTAGCCCGTCGGCCGAACAAACGGTTCTCGATCGGCTAGTCGAAGGCACGCTGTGGGAGAAGCTGCTCCTCCTTCCTCCCAAGTACAGGGAACCGCTATTGCTCGATGCGGTATACGAGCTTAAGCAGCACGAAATCGCTGAGGTGCTCGGACTCTCCGTCGGCGGGGTCAAGACTAGACTGAGCAGGGCACGGGACAAAATGCAAAAGCTGCTGAGGGAGGGAGACGCCCATGACGGAGCATGGATACGTGAATAACGCGGGCAAACCGGACTGGTACTCCGGTCTGAAAAAACCGCCTTTCCGGACTTTCGGGGATAAAGAGATGGACGCGATCGCGAATGCCGTTCATACCCCTCGACGTTCCGGCCGGGGAAGATGGAAAAGGACGGGATCGGCAATCGCCTGCATCGCGCTCTCGCTAGCGGTTCTACTCGCGATCGCCGACCGCTGGCTCTTGTCCGATTCGTCGCGGCTTGCGAATGAAGGAAGCCGATGGAACATGGTCCAGGCGATGGACGCCGAATTCGAAATACCGTCCGATTGGGAACTCGTCAAAACGAAAAACAACCATCGGGATATCCGGGTGGGCGGCGAAACGATCGGCAGCTTTTCCGCGATCCCTTACGGGCTCATCTCTTCGCAAACTTTCGAAGCGTATTATCCAAAAAACGCCAAGCTGCTTTTTACGGACGCGACGATGATGGCTCCCGTCTCGAATGACGGCAGCGATAAGCAGCCCCCTCGGGTGTTGCCGGGAACGCAAACGATCCGTATTCTCTTCCAACTATACGACGATGACGGAAAGCCGTCTTTCATCGAAGACCACTACTACATGATGAAAGCAACGTTCACTTACGATCTCTCTTTCAGGACCGAAAACGTCGATCATGCAACGATCGATCGCGTTTTGAAAAGCTTCGCGTACGTCGGAAATCAGACGGTCAAGCCGTGCGACTCTACCGGCATGATATGCGACTACCCCACGCAAGAAGCTGCCCGCCCCTAATTCGGGGAGGCAGCTTCTTTTTCGTTCGAGATCGGGCCGGTAAGCTTACTTGTTATGAGGCTGCGCCGGATTGTTCTGCGCGGGATGGAACGTATTGTTCTTGAGCGTCTGCTCGGCGAAATCTTCGCCTTTCTTCGCGTAGCCGTTACCTTTGTTTTTCTTGTACTTGTCGCCCATCTTTACCGTTTCACCCCCTCTTCCTTCATATATTTCTGTCCAGCGCTTCCGCGATGCCGGGATAGGCGAGTATTTGCCCGATGAAGTCGTCCCGGTCGTGAGCGCCTATATGGTCCGGGGTCGAGAACATCGGCTTCAGCACGTCCTCGAACGCAGAGTGCAGGTTGTTTTCGAACCAATCGGTCTCGTAATCCGCATCGTTGGCGATCAGCCTGACGAGCGGATAATTTCCGTTCGAGCCGCGCTTGAAGTAAGCGAGCATCTGCGGATCGCGGGGGTGGTCGGTGAATACTTCGATTTCCGCGAAAGGCTGTCCGCCCCGATCGAGCACCCGGCGGAATCGGGCTTCCCTGACTTTCATCGTTCCGTCGTCTCCTCCTCTGTACGGTTCAATGCAAGATGCCCATCGACTCGATGTGCTTTCTCGTCTCGTGAGTACCGAGCTTGTGCAGCATTCGGTAAACGTCCTCGAACAGCGCGTTGTACGTCTCGTCGTCGGAGTCGTTGGAGACGAGCGGATTGCCTTCGAAATGCAACGCCTTATCCTCGTCCGAGTCCTGCAGCTCCTCGAACAGCTCTTGCAGTTGCCGCACTTCGTCCTCGTCGGCGCGGATCGCGAATTCGAACGAAGCCGACTCCTTGTCGGCCAGCACCGATTTCGCCCCGACCGCCACGTAATACGTTTTCTTAGGCGAGATGTCCGCTTCGGTTTTATTCATCTGGAGCGCTTCCCCTTTCCTCGGCGTTGCGCCGACTGTTATCTCCCGTATTTTCTCCACATGGACATACATTTTATTACCTTGTTCGCATATCCATCTTATGATCGGCTTTTCAGGGAAAGGAGGGAGACGGCACATGTGCGGAATCACCGGGTGGATTGAATGGAACGAAGACTTGACGACGAGAGCGGACGCGATCGAGAAAATGACGGAGACGCTCGAGCTGCGCGGACCGGACGCGACCGGCACCTGGCTGTCCCGACATTGCGCCTTCGGGCATCGGCGGTTGTCCGTCATGGATCCCGCGAACGGAGCCCAACCGATGGTCCGGCCCGCCAAAGGCTCGGATACTCACGACTGCGTCCTCGTATACAATGGCGAGTTGTACAACGCTCCGGAGCTTCGCAAGGAACTCGAAGCTATCGGATACAAATTCCGAACCGCTTGCGACACGGAAGTGCTGCTTCTCGCCTACGTGGAGTGGGGGCCGGACTGCGTCGATAAGCTGAACGGCATATTCGCGTTCGCCGTCTGGAACACGGCTGAAGAGAAATTGTTCATGGCCCGCGACCGGCTCGGCGTCAAGCCGTTGTTCTACCGCCGGGAAGAAGGGCGGCTGCTGTTCGGTTCCGAACCGAAGGCGATACTGGCGCATCCGGACGTGCCCGCGGAAGTCGACGCCGAGGGCTTAGCCGAGCTGTTCGTCATCGGGCCCGCCAGAACGCCGGGGCACGGCATTTGGCGCGACATGAGCGAGCTGAAGCCCGGACACTGCATTCAGTTCGACCGTAACGGCTTCAAGGCTACCGTTTACTGGAAGCTCGAAAGCGCGGAGCACGGAGACGACGTCGCCGGTACCGCGCTGAATGTGAGACGATTGCTTGCGGACACCGTGGAACGCCAGCTCGCGTCCGACGTGCCGATCGGCACGTTGCTATCGGGAGGCCTCGACTCCAGCGCGCTTACCGCGCTCGCGGTCGACTATTACCGGAGAACGAACCAGGGTAGCCTGCCGACCTTCTCCGTCGACTACTTGGATAACGACAAGCATTTTCACGCCCACGACTTTCAGCCGAACGCCGACGCCCCTTGGATCATGCGGATGACCGAATATTTGTCCACCGACCACCATTCGATCCAATTCGATACGCCGGAGCTCGTTCAGACGCTCGAGAACGCCGTGCTCGCCAAAGATTCCCCGGGCATGGCGGATATCGACGCGTCGCTGCTCCTCTTCTGCCGGGAAATCAAGAAGGACGTGACGGTCGCCATTTCCGGCGAAGCCGCCGACGAAATCTTCGGCGGTTACCCGTGGTTCCACCGCGACGACGCCTTGAAGGCCGACACGTTCCCGTGGTCGCTGGCGACGGGATTGCGCGCCGGACTGTTGTCCCCCGAGCTGAAGGAAAGGCTTCGGCCTCAAGAATACGTCGCCGACCGCTACGCGCAAGCCGTTGCCGAAGTGCCGTCGCTGCCCGGCGAAGACGAGACTCGTACACGGATGCGGCGCATGTCGTACTTGAACATCACCCGCTTTATGCCGACGCTGCTCGATCGCAAGGACCGGATGAGCATGGCCGTCGGACTGGAAGTGCGAGTGCCGTTCTGCGATCATCGGCTCGTCCAATACGTGTTCAACATTCCCTGGGAAATCAAGACGGCGGGCATGCGGGAAAAAGGCATCCTTCGCAAGTCGCTCGAAGACGTTCTTCCGGATGACGTTCTGTACCGCAAGAAAAGTCCCTACCCGAAGACGCATAACCCGAATTACTTAAGCGCGGTTCGTTCTCTCTTGCTCGAGCGGCTGGACGATCCTTCCTGCCCTCTGCTGCCGCTCCTGAACGTCGCCAAGATCCGCGAGATCGCGGCGGCAGCCGACGCCAGCTCCCATCTGCCTTGGTTCGGACAGCTGATGTCGGGCCCTCAATTATTCGCTTACCTGCTTCAAGTGGATTTCTGGCTGCGCCGTTACAACGTTCGGCTTGCGCTATAAAGAAGAGAAGGGCTTTCCTTCGCCGCGTAGGCGGCTAGGAAAGCCCTTCTTCATACATGCGTTTCGTTACCCGATCAACGCGAGCAATTCGCGGAGCGCGTTGCCGCGGTGGCTGATCGCGTTCTTATCCGCCGGGGTCAATTCCGCCATGCTCTTGCCGCGCGACGATAACCAGAACAACGGATCGTACCCGAAGCCGCCTGCGCCGCGGGCTTCGCGCAAGATCGCTCCTTCGACGGAGCCTTCGGCTTCGAGCTTGCTCCCGTCGGCCGGATCGTACAGCACGAGCACGCACTTGAACCTCGCCGCGCTTAACGTCTCCGGCTCCCCGTCTTCCTCCGACCGATCGCCGCGCTCCCGAATCAACAGCTCCCGAATCAACTTCGCGTTATTATCCGCGTCCGTCGCCCCCGCTCCCGCGTAACGCGCGGAGTAGACGCCCGGAGCGCCGTCCAACTCGTCCACGCACAAGCCGGAATCGTCCGCCAGCACGGGGATGCCGACGATGTCGGCCGTCGCTTTCGCTTTCAGATACGCGTTCTCCGCGAAAGTCTCCCCCGTCTCCTCGATATCCGGCATGCCTTCGACGTCGTGCAAGTCCTTGACGGCGATGCCGAGTTTCCCGAAAGCCTCGGCGAACTCCTTCGACTTGCCGCGGTTGCGCGTGGCGACAAGCACCGTTCCTCCGCTGCCGATCACGGGCGTCCTCCGCCGATTCGCGCTCCCGCTTCGCCTAGCGTTTCCTTCTGCATGGCGACAAGGCGCAAGATCGCTTCCTCCGCAAGCGAGAGCATACGGTCGAGCTCCGTCCGCGAGAACGGGGATTCCTCTCCCGTTCCTTGCACTTCCACGAAAGTGCCTCCGCCGGTCATGACGACGTTCATGTCTACTTTCGCTTTCGAATCTTCATCGTAATTCAGGTCGACGACCGGTTGGTTCTGAATGACGCCGACGCTGATCGAACCCAAGTAGTCGGTCAGCGGATATTTATTGAAGGAAACCGTCCCCGACAGCTTATGGATCGCCAATGCCAGCGCGATGAAAGCGCCCGTGATCGATGTCGTGCGGGTACCGCCGTCGGCTTGAAGCACGTCGCAGTCGAGCGTGATCGTGCGCTCGCCGAGTGCGTGCAGATCGACGACCGAGCGGAGCGCCCGCCCGATCAGCCGCTGGATTTCCATCGTCCGGCCGGTCAGCTTGCCTTTGGCCGCTTCCCTCTGGTTGCGCTGATGCGTCGCCCGGGGGAGCATCGCGTACTCGGCCGTTACCCAGCCTTTGCCTTGATTTTTCAAAAACGGCGGGACCCGTTCTTCCACCGACGCGGTACACAGCACTTTCGTGTTGCCCGCCTCGATCAGAACCGAGCCTTCCGCGTATTTATTCGGATGAAGCTGCACCGCGAACGGTCTTAGCTCATCGTTTTGTCTGCCATCGGATCTCATCGCTTGACCTCCCAATTACTCAATCCTTCCCATTTTACCAGAGGACGAATCCAAAAGCATCCTATCCCGAAGCGTATGATTCCACGGTACGCGGGTAACCTATGCGAAAGATGGAAAATCAAGGGATAGGAGGAACCCGCGATGCTCGTACAAGTCCAACGGCAATTCAAGGATGCCACGGATCTCTTCGCGACGACGCTGGACAACGGCTATTGGCGTATGGAGCTCGCCTACTTCCCCGCCTTGTGCGACGAGAGGATCAAAGACGGGCTTCTCGTTCCGTTCTCCTATCGCTTCGACCCGGACGAGTTCCGCAGAATGCTGCGATCTTTCCCGAAGTACGAAATCGCCGACGACCCCGTCAAGTGGGATAGCCTGCTGCTCAAAGGCTTCGTCCTCATCGAACTGGAGGGCGTCTGCTACTCGTTCAAATCCGACCGCTCGCTGTTCACCCAACCGGACAAGACCCAAATGGAATCCTCGTTGCTAGGGCCTCAATCGGCTTTCACGGAAGATCTCGATTTGAATATGTACATGCTCCGCAAGCGTTACAACGTGCCGGACATGACCGCGGAGCCTTACGAGAAAGGCAGCTTGTCCCGCACGGCGATCTTCGTCGTCTACGACCGCAGGTTCGTTAACCCGGAACTTCTCCGGATGCTCCGTTCCCAGATGAACAAGATCGATTTCGAATTGCTTCAATCCTCCGGTCAAATGAGCAAGGCGCTCGCGGACAAAAGCCACAGGTTCTTCCCGACGATTCTGCAAACGGAGCGTCCCGACTACGTCGCCAAAATGCTCGGACGAGGCAAAATCGCCGTGCTTCTGAACGGTAGCCGGTTCGCGCTGATTCTCCCCGTGCGGCTGTTCGATTTCATGCACGCGATGGACGACGATTACGAGTCGTTCTGGGTTAGCTGGTTTCTTATTTGCTTGCGCTACGTCGCCGTCATCTTAACGATCCTGCTGCCCGCTTCGTATATCGCCATCGTCTCTTATAATCCGGAAATCTTCCGCATCCAGCTAGCCTTCACGATCGACGGAAGCCGCGCGGGCGTTCCTTACCCGTCCTTCATCGAAGTCGCCTTGATGCTCTTCATCGCGGAAGCCCTATTCGAAGCGAGCATTCGGCTCCCCCGCGTCGTCGGTTCGACCGCGACGACGGTCGGCGGTCTTATTCTCGGCCAAGCGGCCCAACAGGCGGGCCTCGTCAGCAGCATCATGATTATCGTGACGTCGGTCGTGGCGATCTCCAATTACCTGATCCCGAACTCGACCTTCAGCCAATCCGTCAGGCTCGTGAAATACGGATTCATCGCCGTTTCCATCTTGTTCGGCTTTAGCGGCATCGTTGTCCTGTTTTTCGCGTTGATCGTGTACTTGTGCCAATTGAGAAGCTTCGGGGAACCGTACATGTCGTTGTTCGCGGAGCAACGAAAGCAAGGATCCCCGGCAGGAAAGAGTTGATTTCCCGTGTCCCGCTACTTCCACTACCATGTCATTTACGTCGGCATGATCAACATCATGCTGTTCGTGCCCTGGATTCTCATCCAACACCGCTTTCACGGTTCCATCGCCTCTATCGCGCTCGTCATCCCGCTCTGCACGCTGGGCGCGTACGTCGCGATCGCGTTGTTCGGGCGATTCCCGGGCATGGGCTTGCCGGAAATCCTCCTAGGCAACATGCCGAGATGGCTCTCGCTGCCTTTGCTTTTCTTCACCGCTTTTTTCTGGTTCGTCGCGGGAATGCTCGTCATTTACTCCTACTCCGCGACGATCCAGCAATTTTTCAACCCGGACATGAACCCTTACTTGTTCACCGGACTTATGATCGCCGCCAGCATCTGGGGAGCGAGCCGCTGCACGCGATCCGTGCAATTCGCGATGGAAATCATCTTGATCCTGTCGGCGCCCTTGATCATCGCCATTTTACTCAAGGCTCTTTTCAACAAGTGGTTGGATTGGGACGCCATCCGCGTCGTCGCCGGATACGTACGAACGAAACCGTCGTTCATTTCGTTCAGCGCCGCTTCCCTCGTATTCGCCGGACACAACACGCTCGTCGTGTTCAACCGGATGATGCCCGCTCCGTCGAGAATCCGACGCCGTTGGATCATTCCGCTGTTCTGCACGTTCTTCCTGCTCGTGTCCGTCTTCATTCCGATCGGTTTTCACGGAACGGTCGGCGTTTCCCACTATATCTATCTCTGGAGCGTCACCGCGGATTCGATGGTGTTGGAGTACGGCTTCGTCTCGCGGGTTCTTTATATTTTCCTGTTGCTCTATACCGCGTTATCGCTGTTATTCGCGATGAATACTTGGCATACGGCGATGGAGGTCGTGAAAAGCATGCGCCCCGGGCATAAACCTCTCACCGAAGAGTTTCCCGTCAAACCGGCCAATTGGTGGATCAACGTCGTCTTCGGCGCGATGACGATCGCGTACGGAATATGGGCGAACGAAAGGCGCAACGAATGGGTAAGCCACGGATGGCTGAACGTTAGGTTGCTCTCGGACGTGTTGACCGTCTCCTTGCTCGCTTTGTTTGTATTCCGGGCTTCGAGATCGGGACATCGTAACGGGAAAAGCGGAGGCGACGGAGCGACCGCCGATTCTTGAAAGGAGGCGAAAACGTTGAGCGTTCGGAAGTTATTTTCGGCGGCGGCGTTGCTGTTCGCGTTCGCGGCGCTCGCGGGCTGCGGGTTCAAGGACATCGACAAGCGTTTCTTCGTCGTGACGATGGGAATCGACCCCGGCAGCAGACCTGACACGGTACGCGTCACCCTCCGGCTCGCGATCCCTTCTTCTAAGATCGATAGCGGGGAAGCGAATACGGAGGTCGAAGTCGAGGAGGCGCCCACGATCGCCGAAGCGGTGCGCCATATCAAGGCTCTCGTCGACAAAGAGCTCGATTTCGGCCAATGCCGCGTTTTTCTTCTCGGCAAGGCGCTGCTGGACAAAGGCGTCGGGGAATCGATGGAGTGGATGCTTCGCCGGCGGGACGTGCAAATGATCTCGTTCGTCGGCATCGCCGAACCGGACGCCAAGACGGTTCTTAGCCTGCATCCGAAATCGGAACGCTACCCTGGCAACGCGTTATTCCTATCTTTCGGCAACGATGGAACGGAATCGTCGTACGCGATGACCGAATATTTATTCGACTGGGCGAGGCGCATGACCGAAACGGGCAAAGACGCTTACATGCCCGTTATCCGGATCGATAAGGACCGGAACTCCTACCGCATCGACAAAGTCGCCTTTATGGACAAGAAAAAACTGCGTCTCACTCTCGATCCGGAGGAGACGCAGCTGTACAACTTGTCGGGACCGCGCTTCGGCAAAAAAGTGCTGGCCGTCCCCGTGAACGGAACACGCGTCGTGATGTCGCTGATGAACGTTCGCACGAGCGTTCGTATCGAAGGCGGAAATAAGCCGGTCGTCCGATTTCGCGTAAGGGCAAACGGGGCCATGGAGGAAATCCCCATCCGTTTCAAGAACGGAGACCTTCAAGCGATCGAAAGGGAAATGGAAGCCCAATTCAACGAAGATCTCGACAAGCTGTTATGCAAAATCCGCGATGCGGGCGTCGACCCCTACGGCTTCGGCCTGCGTTACTTGGCGAGCGTCTTCGGAGGAAGCAAGCAGTGGGCGTACTGGAAGGAAAAATATCCTTCGGTCGACTTCCGGGTAGAAAGCCGGTTCTTGATCCAAGAAACCGGCTTGATCGATTAGCTTCAGCGGGATAGCGCGTTGGCGTAAGCCGGACGCGTCACCGGATGATCGTACGACTTGTTGTCCGAATCGACGAGGGCGTCGTCGCCGTTCATCGCGACCAGAACTTGAGGCGCTCCCGTCGCTTCCGTAAGCGTAAGCACGAGCGCTTCCATCATTTCCGCCGGAACCGGGGACTGCGGCGACCAATCGTCCGACTTCAGCGAGACGTCGACGGTGTCCGCGAGCTGCGAGAGCTTCTCGATCGACAAATCGGAAGTCAGTACCGCCTTCAGCGATGTCTTCGGCAGCGGTCCGGAGATCAATTGCTCGAGCGCCGCTTTGGCCGGATCGGCCTGACGGTTGATGAGGCGGGTGACCGGGACGAAGTATCCCTCTCCGTCTTTCGTTTGCGCCGAGAAATAAAGCGTGACGCCCATCGAACGGCTGAGCTCTACGTCCGCGGCCGATTCGACGTTGATGCCGAATCCGCGCGTCAGCACCGAATCGACGGGAAGCTTGGAGGCTGGCATGGAACGGATCGGCTTGCCGCCGACGGACAGCTTCACCTTGTCGACGCCCGGCAATTCCGTCAGCGTCCATACGAGCGCTTCGATGACCTTGCGTTCTTGTTTGGCGGGAATCTCGGAGAACGGAGCGACGAAATCGACGGATATCGTGTCCTTGTCCTGCACGACGGACTTCGCCGAAGTCCCTTCCGGCAGCACGGCGGCGAACCCCGGAGGCAATTGCTCGGCCGATCGCTTGTTCACGGTCATCCAGGCGATCGCTTTCTCCGCGGTCGTGGACGAAACGTCTTGCGAGCCCTCCATTCGCAGCGACATCGGAGCGAGATAACCGTTCGCGTCGAGCAGATAGACGGTGACGACGTCGCTTTGGTCGCCGAGCGCGGAATCGGCTTCCGCTCCTTGAAGCATCGTTTGTTCGACGATGGAAGGCGGCGGATCGATGCTTTCCGCGGCGTTCTTCGCGCCGTTGCCCCCGAATCCGCATGCCGACAGCAGCGGAAGCAGCGCGAGCAGAAGCGTCCACTTGCCGAACCTCTTTCCTTTGGACAGTCTCGTTTTCATCATTGAATCCTCCTGTTCGGATTAACCGTTAGGGCGAAGCTCCGTTTCGTCTCCGCCAGAATTGTAGTACTATATATACGAGCCTTCGGGATAATTATGAATGTTTGTCCCGGGCAAGCAAAAACGCCTTTGGCGTCCATAGACGCCGAAGCAGCTTTGCGAAGACGATTCGGAAATGGATAAAGCATGCCGAATCGTAGAGTTCATGACGGAAGCCCGCGGGCTTCGGAAAGAGGTGCGTCCACCATGTCCCAACTGAACGTATACCGCCTGAACAGTAAAGAAGTCGCGAAAGCGACGGAGGACTGGCTGACGAAACGGGGAGTCACCAAGGAACAGATCGGACAGCTCGTCATGCTGCTGCAAAAAGACTATTTCCCCGAATTGACGCTCGCCGAGTGCGTGTTGAACGTCGAATCCGTCCTTTCCAAGAGAGAGGTGCAAAATGCCGTTCTGACCGGTATCCAGCTCGACATGCTGGCGGAGGAAGGTAAGCTGCTGCCCCCTTTGCAAAATATGATCGCTCACGACGAAGGGCTGTACGGCTGCGACGAGGTGCTGGCTCTCAGCATCGTTAACGTGTACGGCAGCATCGGCTTCACGAACTTCGGGTACGTCGACAAGCTAAAACCCGGCGTGCTTCGCAAGCTGAACGACAAGAACAGCGGGGAAATCCACACGTTCCTCGACGACATCGTCGGCGCGATCGCCGCCGCGGCTTCCAGCCGCATCGCCCACCGCAAGCAAGCGGAGCGCGAAGAAGCGGCGGAAGCGGTTGGCGGTGGAGAGTAAATTCGCGGGCTAGGAGTAGTTGGCAACGGGTGTGAGTAGCTCGGGCTAGATAGGCTGCGGGTGTGAGTAGCTCGGGCTAGATAGGCCGCGGGTGTGAGTAGCTCGGGCTAGATAGGCCGCGGGTGTGAGTAGCTCGGGTTAGATAGGCCGCGGGTGTGAGTAGCTCGGGCTAGACAGGCCGTTAGTGCGAGATAGTAATGTTGCATTGACGGCGAGCGTGCATTGCCACGTGTTCTCATTGGCGCTGGTGCGATTAATTGCTTAAAAGCAATAAATCAAACGGTAGCTTCAAAAAAAGCCGAAGTTATTGCTTTTAAGCAATTACTTCGGCTTTTTTACGCGCATCTTTCGAATTTGGAGCGATATATTGCTGAAAAGCAGTAAATGTCGCCTTGTTAGGGGACTCTCACTTTTTATTTGCTTTTACGCAATTAATTCATTCTTTTTGATTTACAGAATTTTATGGATTTGTCTTTCGTCCAAGATGAGTCGCCAGGAGTGCATGCGTCTGACGCCCCCGCCTTCCGATTGAAACCATTGACGACGCACGAGCTTGTCCATCGTAGCCCGTGCCATTCGATACCCGCAAGGAACAGTTAATTGCACATCCGGGAGCTTCAGCGGCCTCCCGAGACGTATCGCCAACCTTACGATTTCCTTTTCCGCCGCGCTGACCGTCTCGAACGCTCCTTCGGCCGACTCTCCGAATAGGCGCCACATCATTTGCTGAATAAGTTGCTGCCATAGCCGAGGGCGTTGGCGAACGTCATCGTAACTGATCCGGACGACGATCCAATCATTGTTGAGAAGATGCATTTGGCGAACCCATTGATTGCTGAATTGATCCCGAGAAATGCGTTGTAGATGCGGACCGAATCCGTCGATTTCGAATGCAATCTTAATAGGCGGCCGAATATAGGCCAGATCGATAAACCTCTTTCCTTCCAAAAAATCGGTCACCTCATATTCCGGTTGCAGATGCCTTAGTTTTCCGAATGCCGGCCACCATACTTGAATCAACATTTCTTTTTCCGCATGGCCGAGACCGCCTTTCAATCGCCTAGCCCTTTCTCCTTCGCATCGGAAAAGTTGCTGCTCCAGCCACTTCCCATAATCCGCCTCGAATCCTCCGGCGTGCATCACCATCGACAATCGCTTCCTTTCCAAAAAAATAGCGCCGTTCATTCGGGGATATTCCCGAATGAACGGCGCATGCTTTGCGTCTATGGCGAGAGTTTATCAAATATCTTCTTCGGTGTCCATACTCGCTTAAAGAAAACGGCTATCTCCAAGTAAGACAACGGGATCACCGGCAGATTAGAAACGCATGCCGGACACAATAACTGCATGCCCATCAATCAGACACGCGGTAAAATATCCGCCTATCCCCCGTCGCCGTAGCAGTCTCGAAGCGTTCGGCCGTGCCGCGCTTTGCCATGTGCTCGAGATGGGCGATCGTCTCCGCCAGCGCGAAGCGCAGGTTGTGCGTGTTGCCGCGCAAACGGGCGCCGAACAGGAGCTCGCACACTTCGAACGCGGATTTATCGAGGGAACCGGCGCGATCTACTTCGGATCCATTCCCCGCCGAATTCACGCTTCCGCCGCTATCCCTCTCGCCGTCGCCGCTTTCGCTACTTACATCGTCGCCGCCACCTCTACCGCCGCTATCGCTTCCGAGGCTCACGCCAACGCCGCCACTTCTTACATCGCTCTCGCTATCTCCTCTACCGCCGCTCCCCCCATTCGCGAGCAGCTCCGCCATCTTGAGGAGCCGACGCTCGTGATGGTCGAGAAGCTCCGCAATGCGTTCGCGGTAATCAGGGAACGGGTCGCGATGCCCCGGATAGACGAGGCTAACCTCGAGCGACTCCAGCCGCCGCAAGCTATCCAAGAACGAACCGAGCGGATCGGGATCCCCTCCCGGCATCCAGCCGATATTCGGAGAGATGTCCGGCAGCACCTGATCCCCGCATAGCAACCTTCCGCTAGCGGCATCGTGGAGCAACAGATGCCCCGGGGCGTGGCCTTCCCCGCCGTAGACCGTCCACTCCGCCCCGCCGAGACGAACGGTATCTCCGACGCTCAGTATTCGCACATCGTCCGGCTGAGGCGACACTTTCGCCGCGAATCCGTCCATATGCGCCAGCATGTCCCCGGCCAGTACCTCGGCGAGGCCGTGCTCCGCGAAAACCGCCGTCAGCTCGGCGGAGAACGTCTCCCCGTCTCCCCACAGCCGGACCGCGTTGTCCCGCGCTACCTTCGACATGAGCACCGGCGCGCCAGTCTTCTCCATGAACCAGCCGGCCAAACCGTAATGATCGGGGTGGTGATGCGTCACCACGATCGTGCGGATATGCCGCCAGTCGATGCCCCGTTCGGCCAAGACGCCGTTCCAGAAAGTCTCGGTCTCGTCACTCCGCAAACCGGGGTCGACGAGCGTCCAGCCCGCCTCCTCTTCCGCTCCCCCCTCCGGCAGCAAGTAGGCGTTCACCCATTTCAAAGAGTAAGGCAACGGAACTTTGACTTGCAGCCAGCCTTCCCCGAGCTCCGTTACCGTTCCTCCGCCGAATCTATCGTTCATCCGGATCCCCTTCCGTCCAGTCGATCTGTCGTTTTCCTGCAACGCGGTCGCCCAATCTTGCTTCGTTCGCGCGAACGAATAATCCCGCGCCGGCGCTTGCTTTGTTCCATCATAACATCGTTCGACGCCAAGTCCCAATCCGAATAGGTCAATCACCGATAGATATCTGTCCTCATACAATGGAGTATTCTCGCTAGCCCTCGGGAAGGAAGCCTAGGAGAGCCTTCGTCACGCCACGACGACATTCGCAAGGTGGAAGGAGCACCCCACATGTCCACCCCGAAAATCGACGTCCAGGTCATCAGCTCCGGCATACTGTCCGACGACGTCCTGATGCTGGGGGAATCCATGCTGAAGCAGTGGAGGATCCCTGCACAGCAGCATCTCGTATTGCAATTCGGTTCTTTTCGCCACGCGGTCACGATCGTCCCCGTCCCCCGATACGAGGGCTTGCGCATCAGCCAGACGCTGGCGAGGCGTATGGGCATTTTTTCGGGCACTCCTCTTCGCCTGCATTACCAGGCAGTCAGCAGGACGCTCGCGCTCGGACCGCTGATCGGCGTGCTCATCAGCCGCGACAATCCGGAGCAATCGGAGAAGCCGTTCGGGGACATCACGATGTTCTGCCGGGAACTGACCGACGCCTGCAGAAGCCAGGGGGCTTACGTCTACTTTTTCACGCCGAACGCGATCGGGGCCAGCTTAACGACGGTAGAAGGATGGGTGTACGCGAAGGGCTGGCATCGGATGAATTTACCGGCTCCCAACGTCGTGAACAACCGCCTGACGTCGCGTAAGCTGGAAAACCGGCCTATCGTGCAGCAGTTTATCCGGGAAATCAAACATCGATTCGGCGCCCAAGTGTTCAACGAAAAGTTTCTCGACAAATCCGAAGTGTTCGACGCGCTCAAGAGAGACCCTTCCCTGCAAAAGTACTTACCCGAATCCCATCTTCTGCAAAACTATACGATGCTCAAGAGCATGTGCTCCCGCTACTCCTCCGTCTTCCTGAAACCAGTCAGAGGCAGCCTCGGCAAAGGCATTATCCGGCTAACCCGCATCGGCCCGGAAAATTGGCAGGCTTCGTACGCGACCGTCAGCGGCACGAAACGGCAATCGTTCTCCAGTCTCGCGAAGCTATTCTCTTCGATCGCCGGCAAAATGAAAACGGTGCGCTACTTGATCCAGCAAGGCTTGAATCTGATCGAGGTCGGCGGCAGGCCCGTCGATTTCCGGGCGCTGACCCAGAAAAACGCCACCGGCAAATGGGCGATCACCTCGATCGTCGGACGAACGGCGGACAGCCAACACTTCGTGTCCAATCTCGCAAGAGGCGGCACGCTGTCCACGGTCAAGGAAGCGGTCGCCAAGTCCAATCTTCCCGCCGCTCAACGGGGAGACGCTTCCGCGCGCCTATCGAAGGCGGCGCTGGACATCGCCCGCGGCGTAGACGCCTACATTCCCGCTCATTTCGCGGAGCTCGGTATCGATCTGGCGCTTGATTCGTCCGGACGCGTATGGCTTATCGAAGTCAATTCGAAACCTTCGAAGAACGATAATACACCGCTTAAGGAAGGAAAAATCCGTCCGTCGGTACGGATGATCATCCAATATGCCAGGTTTATCTCCGGTTTTTAACGCCCGTACCGCCGAAGCCTCTCCGGCCGTGCTCGGTATACTCGTCTGCGAACGCGACGATCGGCCGCCTTTCGCCGAGAGCGCCTTTCTGCGGCGATTGGACCGCATCGGGTCGCGACGCGGACTTCGCGTAATGGCATTTGCCCCGTGGACGTGGGATTGGCGCGAAGGCACGGTCAAAGGATGGACGTGGGATACCGGTGAACGGCGCTGGATCACGGCCCGAGAGCCGCTCCCCGCCGTCGCCTACGATCGGGCGTGGCCCGAGACGGACGACGAGAAGCGCCGTTACCGCGCCGCCTTGCGCCGGCTAAGGGAAAACGCGAAGCTGACCCTTCTGAACGGATGTCTGCCCCACAAAGGCAAAGTATACGAATCGCTCGCCAAGATCGGGTCGCTCCGAAAGTTGATTCCGCCGACCGCCTTGTACCGGGGACCCGATTCGCTATCGGAATGGCTGAACGAATACGCCGGCGCCGCTTTCCTGAAGCCGATCGCCGGCAGCAAAGGACGGCGGGTCGCCGCCGTCTCGGAGCGACGGGACGGAACGGTGGCGTTGACGGGACGCCTGAACGACAATCGTCCGTTCCGCATCGAAGCCGCGAACCGGCGGGAAGCGATCGATCGGTTGGCCCGCTGGATCGGCGACCGCTCTTACTTGATGCAGCCTCTGCTAGAATTGAACAACGAAGACGGCAATCCGTTCGACCTTCGCGCCTTGATGCAGAAAGACGCGGACGGCCGTTGGGCGCTCACGGGCATCGCCGCCCGATTAGGGGCGGCCGGCACGGTGACCGCGAACTTGCACGGCGGAGGCACCGCCGCGCCCGCGTACGGGACGCTCGCCCGGCAATTCGGGGAATGTCGAGGACGGGAGTTGCTGCGAAAGGCGACCGATGCGTCGTTCGCGATCGCGGCAAGCTTGGAAACCTCGTTCGGACGCATGGCCGAAATCGGTTTGGACTACGGAATAGACCGTAACGGGAAGCTATGGTTTCTGGAAGCGAACGCCAAACCCGGACGCGCAGCCATGGCATCCGCGGGCGCAAGCGCGGCGAGCGCCGCCGCCGAGCGGCCGCTGTCCTATGCCAAATCTATCCTGCTTCGACTTGCGACAACCGACAATCGGTGCTCGCCGCAAGGTAACGGTTGCTGACTTGCGCCGCCGGGTAACGGTTGCGCTTCACCTAGGAGGGTAATTCATGAGTTTGACAATCTGTAACGTCCATTTCACGCAGCAGCCGGAACGTATCGTATGGTTTTCCAGCCCGCTTGCGAAGCTCCTCAAGCTCGGCGGACGCAAATCGATCAACGTCAAGCTCGGCAAAGACACCGTTCCCGCGACGGTTCGGACGATCAAACGCAAAGGCCACCATATGTACATGTCCGCGGGGCTTCGGCGTTCCGTTCGCGTCCCGAAATCCGGCAACGTCTACCTGACCAACGAAGAGGGCGAAGACATCCAGCTCGGTCCGTTGATCGGCGTCTTGACCGACAGCGTCTCGCGCTCGTCCGCCGCGCCTTTCGGGGAACGGTCCGGCTTCGTGAAGCAATTGCTTCTCCTCGGGCAGAAGAAGGCGTATTTCTTCGCTTTCACGCCTCGCGACATCAATTGGCAGCAGGAGACGATCCATGGTTGGTTTCTCGACGGAGGCGGCGGCTGGACGCGGCGGGTCGTGCCTTTGCCCGACGTCGTGTACAACCGCCTGCCCAGCCGCCGCGCCGAGACGGGCACGACGATCACGACGCTTCGCGAACGGTTCATCCGCAAGCAGATTCCCTTTTTCAACTGGAGCTTCTTCAACAAGTCGGACGTCTACACGATGCTCGACAAAGATCCGGAGGCGCTCCGCCATCTGCCCGAGTCGATCAACAATCCGACTACGGAAAAAATCAAGGAGTTGCTCGAGAAGCATCAGTTTCTGTACTACAAGCCGACGGCGGGCAGTCTGGGCGTCGGCATATACCGGCTCACCTACCACCCCCGCAAAGGCTATTTCGTCCGCTACAGGAACAGCGGGGGCAACGTGCTTCTCCGGTTCAGCCAATTTTCCGGACTCATGAAAATGCTCCGGGCCCGCCACGGCTCTCAACTCAGCAGCTACGTCGTCCAGCAAGGCATCCGTCTCGTCGAGATCGACAATTGCC
This sequence comes from Cohnella suwonensis, assembly GCF_042655365.1. Lineage (NCBI taxonomy): Bacteria > Bacillati > Bacillota > Bacilli > Caryophanales > Paenibacillaceae > Cohnella > Cohnella suwonensis. Next base: position 64,719 of record NZ_JBHSMH010000011.1, read on the forward strand.
CGATCGACTTCCGGTTCCATATGCACAAGGACGGCCGCAACGAGTGGGTCGTCGCCGGCATCGGCGCCAAGAAGGCGGGACGCGGGAGCGTCACGACGCACATCAAGAACGGCGGCTCGCTCATGACGCCCGAGCAGGCGCTCAGCCGCACGTTCGGCGCGAAAGCCGACGACGTGCTAAATGAAGCGAAGGAAGTGGCGATCCGGCTGTCCGAAGCGATCGAGCGCAACTATTCTCATACGCTGGGAGAGCTGGGACTCGACATCGGCATCGACCGCGACGGCGCGGTATGGATGTTCGAAGCGAACGCCAAGCCGGGAAGGTCGATTTTCAAGCATCCCGCGCTTAAGGAACAGGGCAAAGCTTCCCTCGAGTATATCCTCGATCACTGCCTGTACTTGAGCAAATTCCGCAGGAAGGAAGAAACGTAATGCTCCTGAAGCTCCCCCCTGCGAAAGTCGAAGCGACGGAAGCGGCGGCCGATAAACCGGTCGTCGCGATTTTGACCATCGAGGACGATATCCAATTGTTCCGCGGCAACCGCAGCAATTTCGCGGACTTGATCCGCACAGGCGAAAGCTTGGGCATCGTCACGTACGTAGTCACTATAAAGCACTTGAAGCTGGGCGCTCCCCGCATTCTGGGCTTCTCGATCCGCCCGGGCGAAGAGACGTGGGTCCAATCCTGGTATCCCCGTCCCACTATCGTCTATAACCGGATTCCCCAGCGGGAGGACGAAAGGCAACCCCACGTGAAGAAAAAACTGGCCGCTCTGTCGAGACGACCGGACATTCGGCTGTTCAACCGGCGTTTCTTCAACAAATGGTCGTTGTTCCAGTGGTTGAACGAGAACAAGACGACGAAATCTTACATTCCCGAAACGAGAAAGCTGACCGACGCCTACGTGCTGAGCAGCCTGCTGAAGAAACATAAAACGCTGTATCTCAAGCCCGTCAGGGGCAAAGCGGGCGTCGGCATCATGACCGTGTCGGTCCAGACGGAGAAAAAACTTCCCTACCGGCTTCAAATGCAAGAAGAGAAAGGAAGCCGAACGTTCCGCTGCGGAACGATGAGAAGGCTGTGGGACCGGATCGTCAAGCAATCGGCCAATCTCGGAGAGCCATATATCGCGCAGCAGGGCATTACGCTGGCCGCCGTGAACAACCGGCCGTTCGACTTGAGGGCGCTCGTGCAGAAAAACGGCTACGGTCAATGGGAATTGTCCGGCATCGGGGCCCGCGTCGCCGGCGACTCCAGCATTACGACCCACGTGCCGCGCGGCGGATACATCGACGATCCGGAGAACCTTCTCGTCTCCATCTTCGGCAAGGAGCAAACCGGGAAAATGCTTTTTAAGGTACAAGGGGCGGCGATCACGATCGCCAAGCAAATCGAACGCTCCTGCCATAGCCGCCTTTGCGAGATGTCGATGGATCTCGGTGTGGACACGGATGGCCACGTGTGGTTTTTCGAGGCAAATTCGAAGCCCATGAAATTCGACGAACCCCATATCCGCAACAAGTCGTTGGAGCGGATCTTTCAATACAGCCAATACTTGCACCGGTTGAAGCAAAGCGTCAAAGGAGGCGCGGGCACTTGATGCCGACTGACCGTCCGCGGCTTCGTCCCCGTCCCGGAGTTGGAGGTAACCGAACATGGCCAAACCCGTTCTAGGCATTCTTACCCTGTATTTGAACGAATCCAAGAAGTTGGAGGAGCGGCCCATCTACGAGAAGATGATCGCGGCCGGCAGCAAAATCGGTATCTCCGCCTTCGTCTTCACGCCGCAGGACGTCGAGGACGAAGAAGGCAAAATCCACGCGCTAGTCTATAATCCGGACACGAAAAAATGGAGCCGGCGCTGGGTGCGCTTTCCGAACGTCATCTACGACAGATGCCGCATCCAGAAGAGCGCGAGATTCCAGCAACTGCTCGCGTTCCGCAAGAAGTACGCCCACCTGCACTTCTTGAACCGGCCGTTGCGCAACAAATGGACCGTCTACCGGACGCTTGGCAAAGTGGCCGCTTTTCGTCCCCATTTGCCGCTGACCGGGCCTTACCAAACGTCGGACGACGTCGTCCAGATGCTTCGTAAGTATCCGACCGTCTACTTAAAACCGATCAACGGCACGGGGGGCCGTGGCATTCTGCGCATCGACCGCACGAAGAGCGGCGGTTTCCTGTTGCAGGGCCGCAACCATGCCCGGACGATCGTTCAGCCGCGCAAAGTCTCCCGGGGCGGCTTAACCTCAGCGCTGTCCGATTGGGATACCCGCGGCGAGCGCTATATCGTGCAGCAAGGGCTCAACATCAAGCTTCCGAACGGCCGAGTTCACGATTACCGCATGCTCGTCCAGAAGAACGGCGCGGGCAATTGGGAAGTAACTGGTTGCGCGGGAAGGATCGGCCCCGCGCGAAGCATCACTTCGAATCTGCACGGCGGAGGCGAAGCCGCCTCCATGAACGCCTTGCTGCGACACTGGATCGGCGACGAGTCTGACATCGCGGCCATTCGGAAAACGGCGGAAAACTTCGGCATCGGCGTCGCCCGCCATCTCGAGTCTTCCTACGGCGCCCTATGCGAATTGGCGCTCGATCTCGCGATCGACCGAAGCGGCAGAGTGTGGCTGATCGAGGTCAATCCGAAGCCTTCCCGGGAAGTATTCAAGAAAGCCGGAGAACGCGATACGTACCGGAACGCCATCGTCCGTCCGATCGAATACGCGCTATGGGCATACAAGCAACGCAAAGACCAGCGAAGCCACAACTCGTCCCAATCCTCGGCAACCCGATCGGACGCGAACCCGGAGCAACTCTTGATCGAGAACATCATCGCCGAATTCGGACATTCGCACGGATGAGCCGGTCTCCGCCTCGTTCTGGCGCAACGCAAGAAGGGACACCCCCTCGAACGGACGGGTTGTCCCTCGTTGCGTTTTCGCGCGGCGTTTACGGTAACAGCTTTAATATTTCCGCGAATTCGCCGATGACGGTGTCGGAGCCGTCCAATTCGCCTTCCCTGCGGAAGCCGGCGTAGTCGCAGCCGACGACGTACAAGCCGTTGCGCTTGCCCGCTTCCACGTCGGAAGATCTGTCGCCGACCATCCAAGCCTGCGAGACGCCGTACTGATCGAGCAGCAGCCGGACGAGATCGACTTTGCTCGCCGTCTCGTATTCCCCGGCGCTGTAGAACGCTTCGAACAGATCGCCGATCTCCCTGCCCGCCGGAACGCCTTTGACGTAGGCCTCCAGACCGTTGCTCGCGATGAACAGTCGGATCCCCCTGCCGCGAAGCTCGCGCAGCGTTCCCGCGACTCCCGGATACAGAATGCCGCATCCGGCGGCCAACTCCTCCATCTCGTATTGCAGAAGCAAGACATTGGCCCGTTCATGCGCTTCCGGAGACCCCTCGGGCATGACCCGCCTCCAAATATCGGACAGAAGCATGCCGAGCGATCCGAGCAACGTGTCGATCGAAGGCGTCGGCAGCGTGTACAAGCCTTCTTTCAGAAGCGTCTCGAACACCCGGCGATGAACCGTTTCGAGTAGCGTTTCGGTTTGGAACAACGTGCCGTCCAAGTCGAAAATCATCGCCTCGGGCGTGTTCGGAGCTTTCGCGTATTCGTTCATTTGAGTCTCCCTTGAAGTGTAGTCGGACATTCGTCGATGAGTCGATGAGTCGATTCTATAATAGTATAGCAAAAAAGCCCCCGGAGGGAGGTTTAGTTCGAACACGAAGATCATTTGCGGCCGCAGGCCATTTCGTACCTGCGGATTTTCCGGAAGATCGACGGATCGGGCAACTTGCGGAAAATATACGGATCCGGACTCGTGTTCACCTCGATAATCCACGGCTTGAACGAACGGTCCAATCCGATGTCGAGCCCAACCTCGCATACGTTCGGGAATCGGGCGCGCATTGCCCTCCCCGCGCGGATGCCTAATCGATCGAACAGTCGCAGCTTGACGCGAATCGCCTTCGGGCTCAGGTATTCGGAGAGCAGTCTGTCCGCAGCGACGAGCTTCCCGCCCCCGTGGTAGTTCGTGACGATTTTGCCCGGCGCGGCGACGCGCCCGATGATGCCCGTCGCCTCCCACTTTCGCTGCGGGCTCAATTGCGCCATGACGCGCAGATCGAACCTCCTGCCCCTGTATTTCAACAGACCGATTCCCATTTGAACGAGGTACTTACGCCCGTTCGTCGCCTTCTTGACGGCATTGTACAGCGAATCGAAAGAATCGAACTCCCTCGCCCGCGTGCCGAGCTGGTACCGGTAACGTCCGCCTCCGATCCAGACCCGCATGACGCCTTTGCCGTGCGTGCCGACCATCGGCTTGACGTACACCATCCCGTATTCGTCCAGCATTTTCCGAAGGCTCGCCCGGTCGAATTTGACCGTGCGGGGTATGAGCGGCTTCAGCTTGCCGTCCGCTCGCAGCGCCGACGTTTTTTTCCACTTGCTTCCCACGTGCTGAGCCACGGTCGCACTCCTCCCGAATTCGCGTAGAAGGTTTCGAATCCAGTGTATGTGACGACTCGTCTCAGGGGGACAAAATCAGGCGGGTTCGGGCCATCCCCGGGACGTTCATTGACGGGGGCGACGCCGGTAGAAAGCGATGCACAAAGCGAGCCATGCGCAGCTCGCCATATAACCTCCGATAACGTCGCTCGGATAGTGAACGCCGAGATAGATGCGGCTGATGCCGATCATGACGGTGATGCCGAGGCCGAGCGCGACGAGAAGCAACCGCGCCCAGCGCGCGTCGGCGTGCTTCCACAGCAGGAAGACAAGCACGCCGTATAGGCTGAAAGCCGCCATCGAATGCCCGCTCGGAAAGCTGTAGCCGGCTTCTTCCGCAAGCCTGTGGAGCGTCGGCCGGTCGCGTCGGAACGCGAGCTTCAGCACGACGTTCAATAGCGCCGAGCCGACGACGACTCCCGCGAAGAACAGAAGCTCGCCGCGATGCTTCAGGAGTACGTAAAGGACGAGCATGGCCGCCGCCGTCAGGACGACGACCGGAGCCGTCGAACCGATGAACGAGAAAAATTTCATGACCGAAGTGACCGCGTCCGACTCTCGGCCCTGGACGGCGGCGATGACCCGGTCGTCGAACCAAGCGATGCGGCGCCACCCGACCAGCGAGGCGATAAGGGCGAAGACGAGCAAACTCGCGATGCCTAGCGCGAACGAACGCGCGAATACCGATTTCATTACGTAAGTCGATTTCATCTGGATGATCTTACTCTCCCGTCGTTGTTTGCTTGCTCCGTCGCCCTCTGTCCGGACGCGAAGCGGCGAATGCCGGGGAGCGCCCCGGCATTTATTGTATCCCGCGTTAGGTCGTATTTCTCATTTTATATCGAGTAATCGACAAAAATCTACTTTTTGTTGTAACCTTTCCGAAAACGGGAAAGAACCCGAACGAGAGCCGGTTAAGCTTCTCTTTCGGGTTCTTTCCGGTCCTGCCTCGCCCACTCAATACACTTTCTTCTGTTCCCGGTCCGACTTCAGCATTTCCACCGCTTCCTTGAATCTCAAGCTATGCACGATCTCCCGCTCGCGCAGGAACTTTAGGGCATCCTGAATGTCGACGTCGTCCGTGTAGTCGATCAGCCACTGGTACGTCGCCCTCGCCTTCTCCTCCGCCGCGATGTCCTCGTAGAGGTCGGCGATCGGATCTCCCTTGGCGCCTATATAAGCCGCCGTCCAAGGCATGCCGGCCGCGTTGTTATAGAACATCGCGCCGTCGTGGTTAACGAAGTTCGCGCCGAGTCCCGCCGCTTCGAGCTGCTCCGGCGTCGCGTCCTTCGTCAGCTTGTAGATCATCGTGGCGATCATTTCCAAATGAGCGAATTCCTCGGTTCCGATGTCCGTTAACAACCCGATGACCTTGTCGGGGATCGTATAGCGCTGGTTCAAGTAACGAAGCGCCGCCGACAGCTCTCCGTCGGCGCCGCCGTATTGCTCGACCAAATACCTCGCCATACGAGGATCGCACTTGCCCACGCGAACCGGATACTGAAGCTTCTTCTCGTATATCCACATAGGACCGCCCCCTCCCTATACTTGCCAAGGCCAAGGGCAGTCCGCCCACCGCCACGGATACCTCGTATAGCTATGGCCGAACTGAAGAAGCGGCCCGTACTTCATCTCGAATTCTCCCGCGAGCTGCTGCCTTCGCTGCGCGAGCTGGTTGAATTGCTGCACCGCCTGCATATCCGTCGGATGCGTGTCGAGGTACAGCGTCAATTCCACGAGGGCAAAGTCGACCCTTTGCAACTCCAGCAGATCACGGTCATACGCCGCGTAATCCCTTTCTGGCTGCTCGGGCGGTATCTTTTTATCCGGCCGTTCCGGACGTTCGGCGCGTTCGTTACGCTCCGCCATTCGCCTTGCCTCCTCCCTTGACCCCGCGTTTGGTCGGGTAAGAGCTATAAAGCGCCGGCCATAACGTCCCTCTCATAAGCGCTTCCTCCAACGGGAATTGCGGCAAATTCGGCGGCTGAATAACAATGAATTGGTTCGGCGGCACGACATACCATTTGACGCGAATCGGAGGACAGGGATCGTTCGGGCTAACGTAAGGAAACCAGTCCCGCCATTGGGCATCGTACATGCTCGTTAACCTCCTCGTGCTCATGCTGATGCTCGTTCCGATAAGAGCTGCGCCGTTCTATCGGGCGCATACGTATTTATCCTATGGATGCGCGTCGCAAAAAAGACCGCCGGCGGGAATGCCGTGCGGTCTCGTGAATCGTCCTTATTGAAATTTAATCTTGAAGTCGAACAGTCCCGCCTTGCGCATCGCGGAGAAGACGATGACGACGATCGGGCCGAGGAACACGCCGACGACGCCGACGAGCTCGTATCCGACGTATAGGCTAATCAGTGCGGACAACGCGCCGATGCCGACCGCGTCCCCGAGAATCTTCGGCTCGACGATTCTTCGCACGACGGTAATGACGAGGAACAGAATAACGAGTCCAATTCCGGTGTACATGTCTCCGATGACGATCCGGTAGATCGCCCACGGGATCAGCGCCGAACCGACGCCGAGAATGGGCAGTATATCGACGATGACGATCAGAAGAGCGATCGCCAGCGGATACCCGGTGCCGATGAGCAGCAAGCCGACGAACGACATCAGGTACGTGATCATGCTGATGAAAAACTGGGCGCGGAGAAAACCGAACACGGACTGCCTTAAGCTCGCGAGCACTTCCTCCACCTGCAGCTTGGACTTGTCTTCGAACAGGGAGAGAAAAGAGCTTTTCATGACCGGCAAGCTAAGCGTGAACAAGTAAACCGCGACGAGAAACACGATAAAGAAAATGAAGAAGTCGGGAATGCCCGTCGCGAAACCGAACAGGATGCCGGACAGCTTCGTGGACAGTTGGCCGAGCGCCCCCGTAATGTTGGACAGCCATTGCTCCAACTGATGCGGGACCGGATCCTCGCCTTGGTTCGAATATCGCTGCGCTTGGTCGATCAAGTCTTTGATGTAGGCGTTCGCGTTGTTCAGCGTATCGGGTAGACGATCGAGGAAAGTGCGAAGCTCGATGATCAGCTTCATGCCGATCAGGCCGAGCAAACCGAGCAGCAGAACGGTGAACAGCGTGCTGGATATCGTAGACGCCGCCAGCCGGTTCATTCCGGTTCGCCGGATGAGAAGCTGCGTGAGCGGCTCCAGGAAAATCGCGATCACGAGCGCAAGCAGGAACGGCGCGCCGACGGTGAAGAGCAAATACAAGAACAGAAGCGATACGACGACAAACAGCAAGGTTCGAATCGGCATTGCCCATTCCTCCTACTCTATCGCTGGCCTCTCTTATGTCGCGGAATCCTCCTGCTGCTTATCGGTTTCTGCTTTAATCTGCGCCGGCTTCAAGACGTTTTTGTAAATATGCACCCGCTGGACCCTCAGCCGCTCCGTCTGGGCGATCTCGAACACGTACCCGTCGTGGACGACCTTCTGTCCCTTGGAAATATTGCCTTCCAGATGATTAAACAGCCACCCGCCGATCGAATCGACTTCCTCTTCGCGGATATCCAGGCCGAGCAGATCGTTGACGTCTTCAATAAGAATACGCCCGTCCACGGAGGTTAATTCCCCTTTTACGACGACCGTCGGAAGTTCGTCGTCGAATTCGTCGTGAAGCTCCCCGACGAGCTCTTCCAAGATCGTCTCGGCCGTCAGCATGCCCGCCGTTCCGCCGTATTCGTCGACGACGATGGCCACTTGGGACTTCTTGCGCTGCATGAGCTTCAGTACTTTGCTGATTTCCATCGATTCCGGAACGCTTAGAATCGGACGCAAAAATTGCTTCAGGTTATGCTCTTCGTCCGGATCGGACGTCAACAAGTCGGTAATGTGCACGAAACCGAGAATTTGGTCTTTGTCTTCCAGCGCGACCGGATAACGCGTATGTTTCGTCTCGTACACCGTCTTCATGTTCTCGGCGAACGTATCGCTCGCGAACAGGCAATCCATGTCCGTCCGGGGCAGCATGACCTCTCGCGCGACGCGGTCGGCAAATTCGAACACGTTATCGAATAGCGTCATTTCGTCTTTGTCGATAATGCCGTTCCTGGCGCTCTCGTCCATCAGAATGCGGATTTCTTCCTCGGTGTGGGCCGCTTCGTGCTCGCTCGCGGGCTCGACGCCGAACAGCTTGAGCAGCTTGTTCGCGGAGCCGTTAAGGAACCAGATCACCGGCAAGAACAACCGATAGAACACGAGAAGCGGCCACGACAACCACAAGGAAACGCCGACGGAACGTTGGATGGCGAGCGATTTCGGCGCAAGCTCGCCGAGCACGATGTGCAGGAACGTAATGACGCAGAACGCGACCGCGAACGCGATCGTGTGAATGACCGTCTCGTCGGTTACGCCGAAGTCGTGCAGCAACGGCGAGATGATCAAATCCGCGATGGCGGGCTCTCCCACCCAGCCGAGACCGAGAGAGGCGAGCGTAATGCCGAGCTGCGTCGCCGACAAGTACGCGTCCAGTCTTTTGTTGACCTTGAGCGCGTATTTGGCCCGCACGTTGCCTTCGTTGCTCAGTTGCTGCAGCCTCGTCTGCCGCACTTTGACGAGCGCGAACTCCGACGCGACGAAAAATCCGTTAAGAAAGACGAGAAACAGGACAAGGACCACGTTCCAGAAAATCATACCCCATTGAAATTCCAATTCGTTCGCGTTCCTCCTTATGTAGGGCCGGCACCGAAGCCGCCTAGCGGAATCCGCTAGACGATCGCCTTCCTAGCCTTGAAATCTATCCCTTTGTAATACATTTCGGACACGAGCAGGTTCGGACCGCAGCATCCCGCGGACGGGCAATGGCAATTGACGGCCATCTGCATCGGGTGGTCCCGCCACTTGGCAAACACGTCGTCCAGCTTCTCGCCGCGGATGTTGCCGAACGGCGGAACCGAAGCGAAATCGGTCACGTAGACGTCGCCGGAAAAGAGATTCACGTTGACCCGGTTTCTTCCGTCCGGATCGTTGCGCACGGTCACGTTAGTTTCTTCCCGAAGGCGGCGGACTAACCGCCGTTCCGATTCGTCTTCGCTGCAGGCGAAAAACGGCAAGGTGCCGAACAGCATCCACATGTCCGGATCCCGTACGTCCAACAGCGTCTCTACCGCTTCGGCCATCTGTCCCCGGGTAATCGCGGGAAGGCCGGAAGCGAAGGAGCTCGGATACATCGGATGCACCTCGTGGCGAACGCACCCCATCTCCCGGATCAACCGGTGGATGTCCGCGATCTTGCCGTGCGTGCGGTAGTTGATCATCGATTCGGCGGACACGAACAGTCCGCCGTCCGCGAGTCTGCGGGCGTTTTCGATCATGCGCTCGTACATTTTCGCGATCATTCCGGAAGAGACGTTCCTTCCGGTGCGCGCGAAGCCGACTTCGTGGAAATCTTCCGCTTTCGTATAGTTAAACGAGATGTGCATAACGTCGAGATAGGGCGCGATCATTTCGTATCTCTCGTAATCCATCGTCACGTTCGAATTCAGCTGCGTGCGTACACCCCGTTTCCTCGCGTACTTCAGCACCGGAACGAGGATGTCGCGGACGGTGTCCATGCTGAAGGTCGGCTCTCCTCCGGTCATGCTGATCGTCTCCAAGCGTTCGACCTCGTCGAGTCTCGCGAACAGAAGGTCGAGCGGCAAATGCGGCGCCTCCTTCGTCGTCAAGCTGTCGCCGACGGCGCAATGCTCGCATCTCATGTTGCACAGGTGGGTAACCGTGAGTTCTACGCTCGTCAGTTCGTGTCGGCCGTAAGCGGCGGCCGACCGGATCGGGTCCCACGGATCGTATTCGGGCGAAAGGGGGATCCAGCCCGCAGGCGCCGCGAACGGCAGCGTGCCTGCCGAAAGGGAAATTGCTTGCATCGTTCATACTCCTGTCTTCGGTTGCGTTCCTTTTATTGTACCGGGCGAAAGGTTGAAATACAAACGTTCCCGCGCAAAACAAGCCGTCCCGACGCGTCGTCGGGACGGCTTGCGAGGTCAAGCGGGCAACGGGTTCAACTCTTCTTCGTCGAATTCTACCTTCGATACAAGAACGTTCAGTTGCTTGGATAAATCCATGTCGAACGGCGCGTTCAGGTTTTGCCCGTATTCGTCGGTCAGCACCCGGATGACGGGACGATGAGCGCACGTCGAGTTAATATCCGTCACGACGGCGGTTTGGCCCGTGTTCAGCTTCACCGACATTCCGATCGGGTAGATCGCCACTTTGTCCCGGAACAGCCTTAGCATCGAAGTCTCGTACAAGGTGCCGCTACCCGAGTATAGCGCTTCGACCGCTTGGTGGGGCAGCATCGCCTTACGGTAGATTCTGTGGCTCGTCATCGCGTCGTAAGAATCGACGATGCCGATCCACTTCGCGAAATCGTGAATCTCGTTGCCCTTGATGCCGCGAGGATATCCGGAGCCGTCGAGACGCTCGTGATGCTGGAAGGCGCAATGGGCCGCAAGCAGCGGAATGTTCGGCTCGTCCTTGAGCAAATAGTAGCCCCGTTCGGTATGCCTCTTCATCTCCGCGAATTCGTAATCCGATAGCTTGTCCGGCTTCAGCAGCACCTTCATCGAGATTTGCGTCTTTCCGACATCGTGGAGCAGGGCCCCCATGCCGAGCGTGACCATCTGCTCGTCGTCGTAGCCGTGCGCCAAGCCTAGCAACGCGGTATAGACGCATACGTTCAGCGAATGCCGGTACAAGTAATTGTCCACCGTCTGCATGTTCATCAGCATGATCATCGCGTCTTGGTTGCGGCTCAGATCGTCCAGAATCAAATGCATCGCCTGACGCATTCTCCTGCCTACGTACGGATACGTGCCGTTGCGGCCGCGGCTCGGCTGATCCACGAACCCTTTGAACGCCATCTTGACCGCCTGAAGCACTCTTCGCTGCGTCTCTTCGCTGATCAGCTCCCGAACGACCAAGTCCGAGGTTCTGTCGTCTTGGATGTACACGTAAGTAATTCCGCATTCTCCAAGCCGGCGGATGAGCGTCGCGTTCAATTCGACCCCTTCCGCAAGAAGCACGATGCCGTCATCTGAATATATTTTTTTGGCTAGCCTCATTCCCGGCTGGCTGGTAGCAATCGGCACCATGAGCATCTCGTCACTTCTCCCTCCTTCGTTACTTGGATGCAGGTCTAAAGACACAAGTTTCCTTATCCCTATCATCGGTAAAATTTAGGAAAGAGTAAAGAGTTTTTTCGCTTTTATTCGCGTAAATTCTTCTTTCGTCGACAGGTATCGACATCAATCAATCGACTTAGCGCATGATGAACAGATAAAATAAGGCCGCTACGGCGAAACGGTACCATGCGAAATACTTCAGCTTCAGCTTCTGCAGCGCCCGCAGGAACGCGATCACGACGATCCAGGCGACGAAGAACGAGACGATGAAGCCGGTCAGCAGAAACCCGACGTCGATCTGGCCGGAACGGAAATTATCGATGTTGCTGAGAAGCTCGTACCCCGTCGCCGCCGTCATGATCGGAATGGCGATGAAGAACGAGAAATCGGCGGAAGCGCGGTAACTGACGCCGCCGAGCATCCCCGCCGCGATCGTCGAGCCCGAACGGGAGAAGCCCGGCCAAAGCGCGGACACGCATTGCAGCACTCCGATAATGAGCGCCTGCCGGTAGGAAATGTCGTCCATCGTCTCCGCGGTTCTCTTGATTTTGCCGGAATCGTAGAAGTACTCCGTCACCCACATGTAAATGCCGCCCGCGACGAGCGCCCATAAGACGGGAGCGGTATGGAATCCGATTTCCTTGATAAAATCCCGGAAAACGAACGCGACGCCGAGAGGCGGCACGATGCCGAGGATGACGTGCAGCATGTTCAAGCGGCGCTTGGGCAGCGCGTCGACGGACAGTCCCTTGACGACGTCCTTGCGGCCGAGACCGAATACTTGGAGGATTTTGTGCCGATAGACGATCGCGATCGCGAGAATGGCGGCGAATTGAATGACGATCTCGAACGTCTTCAATTGCTCCGGCGTTTCTTCGCCGTACCCGAGCAGCTTGTTCGTCAAAATCATGTGTCCCGTGGAGGATACCGGCAGAAACTCCGTCAATCCTTCCACGATGCCGAGTATAATCGAATCGAACCAATGAAGCATAACGTCAACTCACTCCTAATCGTTATGAAAGTTCCGCTCCGGAAAGCGGGATCTAGTGATAGGTCCAACGGGGGCAGTTGGCTTCTTCCGCGAGCCGCTCGTCGTTAAGCGACTCGGACAGCAGGTCGCGAATGAATGCCGGAAGAAAGTACCGCACGTTCCGGCCTTCCTTCAGTCCGACGTAGCCGGCTCCGAAAGTAAACATGTCCAGCGTGCCTACCGTGTACGACCGTTCCGGATCGATCGGCTCGCCGTTAACCGTCGCCTTCGCGACTTTACCGAACGGCGGCGAGGAGAGATTGGCCGTCGCCTCCAAACCGTCCATGCATAGCGTGCCGAGCACGCGTCCCCTGAAGCCGAAGCCCCGGATTTCGAGCTGTTGAAGCTCCGGTAGCAAGCTTTCTTCAAGCGAGTTAAGGATTTGGCGGCCCTTTAGTTCGATGGAGCACGGATTGATCGGGGACGGGCAAATCGCGTGAACGGTCAACTCCGTCACTTCCCCCTCCGGCAAACCGCGAAGCAGTTGCCCGGCGTTCACCAGTCCGATCTCCGCGCCGGTCGCGCGCCTGACCGCGGCGGCGAGTAGCGTCGGCAGCGCCGATTCCCGGTCGTATCGCAGCGACAGCGGCTCTTTCAACGTCGCGATCGGCCTGTTCATTGCATTCCTCGCTTGCTCGCGATGCCGCTCCACGAGCCGATCGAAGCGTTCGTCGGACGGCCAGTCGGACGTCGGAACCGAACCGCCGTCGATTGCGGTTAACCTGCTCTCTCCGTCGAAACGGAGTTCGAGCGTTCCGACGTAATCGCCGAATTTGCCCGCGGCGCAGATCGCGGCGTTGCCGACCCTAAGCGGCTTTTCCAGCAAGTGATGCGTATGGCCTCCGAGAATGAGGTCGATGCCCGGCACCGTCTCCGCGATGAGTTCGTCCGCGCGAATGCCAAGATGGGACAGTAGGATGAGCATGTCCACTTCCGGGCGAAGTCGGGCCGTCTCTTCCATCAGCGCTTCCATCGGCTCGGCGACTTCCCAGCCCAGCAGCTCGTAATAACTCGTGAACGGCGCGGTCAGACCGATGATTCCGATCCGGACGCCCATCCTTTCCAATCTAACGGACGGCTTCATCCATGCCGGACGTTCTCCCGTCTTCTTGAGCTTCATGTTCGCGCAGACGATCGGCACGCGACTTCCGCCGAACAGGGCATCCAGCTCCCCCGTCGTATAGCTGAGTCCCTCGTTATTGCCTAAGGCGGCGGCGTCGTAACCGATCGCCTCCAGCGTCTCCACGTTGACGGCCGCCTTCGAACCTTCCGTCTCCATGCGGGCCCGATCGAGGAAATCGCCGCAATCGACGACGACGAGACCCTCCGGACCGACCTCGCGCCGCGCGTCCGATATATACCGGGCGATACGGGAATGCTGCTCCAGGTGGCTGTGCAAATCGTTCGTATGTATCAACGAGATCGTAAAGCCCGCCTTTGTCATTTGGCTTTCAATCCTTTAATCAATCGATTCGGGCTCACTTCGTTCACGAAGCCGTAAGCCGCTTCATCGCCAAGCGTGGAGTCGCGAACGAAGCGGACGTTCACGACGCTCTTCACGTTCAGGCACGCGCTGCTTCCGTCCGGCACGTAAAGGCGAATCGGGCTCCCTTTCTCTAGCGGCAAGCCTCCGATCGCGTATTGAAAAAGCGCTCCGCCGAGCTCGGCCCAAGGAATCGTCGCTTGGAACTCGTCGGCGGCCCGTACGACGAGATGCGTCGGACGCGACGCGTCTTCGCCTCCATCCGGCCCCCTGACGGCCGCTTCGTACCACTCCGCCAATCCGAAGCCCTCGCCCGGCGCGCCGGGTACCCTATCGTTCACCGGGAACGTGCGGCCGGACAACTCCGCCATCTCTTGCGGCGTCGTCTCGAAACGACGGCCGTCCGGCATCGCCACGGCGACGCGCGGCTTCCCGTCGCCGCCGGCTGTCTCATTTGCGAACTCGGACAAGATCGTTCCCTCCTAACCTCCGATTTGCGACATGCGGCGCTCGGTCGGCATATGGCTTTGCCGTTCGCCCGCGAGCAGGGCGGCCATCTCGTGATTCTCGGGTTTGATGTCCATCGCCCGGTAGAACAGCTTTTCCAGCGCTTCCGGAGAACCGAGAGCGGGCTTGACGTTCAATTCGTCCACCCAGTACAGGCAAGGCTTCAAGTTGCCGTCGGCCGTTAACCGGAGACGGTTGCAGCTTTTGCAGAAATGATCGCTGACCGGATGAATCAGGCCGAAGGTGCCCGCCGCGCCGGCGATCCGCCAATCGTCGGACGGCCCGCTGCCTCCCGGTCCTTCGGCTTTCTCGAGCGCGTAGCCGAGACGTTCCGCCTCTTCGAGAACGCGGGAAAGCGGCAGGTAATGGTTGCGCCATCCGGCGTCGTCGTGGCCGATCGGCATGTATTCGATAAACCGGACGTGAAGCGGCTGGTCGACGGACAGACGAAGGAACTTGCCGATCTCGTCTTCGTTAACGCCCTTGAGCAGGACGCAATTCAGCTTGATCGGGCCGAGCCCCGCTTCGGCGGCGGCTCTGACGCCTTCCCACACTTTATTTAGCTCTCCGCGCCTCGCGATGAATTTGAACCGTGTCGGATCCATCGTGTCCAAGCTGATATTGACCCGCTTCAGCCCGGCTTCTTTCAGCTTCGCGGCTTGCTGCGCGAGCAACAGGCCGTTCGTCGTGAGTGAAATATCTTCCACGCCGGGCAACGCCGCGATGCCGGCGATCAGCTCCTCCAGGCCGGGCCGGACGAGGGGCTCCCCGCCGGTAATCCTGAATTTGCGAATGCCGAGACCGGCGGCCGCCTTGGCGACTTCGACCATTTGCGCGTAGGACAGCAATTTGTCCTGCTCCATGAATTGCATGCCTTCCTCCGGCATGCAATAGAGGCAACGCAAGTTGCACCTGTCGGTCACGGAGATGCGCAAATAGGTATGTTTTCTCCCGAACCTGTCCGTTAATTGCGGCATTCCGCCCACCTCCAATCTCTTCTTACGTGTTCTCCTAGCATAACATTTTCACGATCGATATGATATGCTTGGCGAATGGAATGTATGTTGACGTTTAACGGAAGGAAGTCGAAAACCGGATGGCATCGAAATGGAACATCATCTTATTCGCGGGACTGGCGGAGAAGCTCGATACCCGCGCGATCGCGCCGGAGTGGGAGTTAGACCGCATGACCGCGGGCGAACTCAAGCGGCGCCTCGCCGAACGTTATCCGGAGCACGCGGCGCTGCTCTCCGTCTGCTTCGTCGCCCGCAACCAGGCGTTCGCCCCGGACGGGGCGACGGTCGAAGCCGGCGACGAGCTCGCCTTGCTCCCTCCGGTATCCGGGGGCTCGAACGCCGATGGCGAACCCGAAGCGCAAGCCGAAGGCGGTGCGGCCAAGCGATTCGCGATAACGGAAACCCGGCTGGATCCGGGAGCGACGCTGGATCGCGTGCTCCATCCCGACCACGGCGCGGCGATCGCATTCGTCGGCACGACCCGGGAATGGACGATGGGCAAACGGACGGTCACGCTCGAATACGAAGCCTACGTGCCGATGGCGGAAAAAGTACTCGCGCAAATCGGAGACGAAATATCGGAACGTTGGCCCGGGACGCTGACGGCGATCGATCATCGGATCGGTACGGTCGGCATCGGAGAAATCAGCGTTGTCATCGCCGTATCTTCCGCCCATCGCGCGGATGCTTACGACGCGAGCCGCTACGCGATCGAAAGGTTGAAGCAAGTCGTGCCGATCTGGAAGAAGGAAGTGTACGAGGACGGCACGGAATGGAAGGGGCATCAGCTCGGGCCGTGGGATCCGACAGCGCCGGCCGAGGAGCCCGGAGGGAGGCAGCCATGACCTCGCTTCGCGCGGGAGATTCGCGCTACGCCAGGCAAACGCGCTTTCCGGCGATCGGGGAAAGCGGCCAAGCCCGGTTGCTCTCGTCCGCGGTAGCGATCGTCGGCGTCGGCGCGCTCGGTTGCGTCGTCGCGAACCACTTGGCCCGCGCGGGCGTCGGCAAGCTGACGCTCATCGACAGGGACGTCGTCGACCGAAGCAATCTGCAACGGCAGATGCTCTACGACGAAGCGGACGCGGAAGACGGCACACCCAAGGCGGTCGCGGCCGCCGCCCGGTTAAAGGCGGTTAATGGCGGCATCGCGATCGAGGCGCGGGTCGCCGATTTGAACGCTTTTAACGCGGAGGCGCTTCTAGGAGGCGCCGACTTGATCCTGGACGGCACCGACAATTTCGGCGTTCGGTATCTCGTCAACGAATACAGCGCGAAGCACGGCGTCCCCTGGATATACGCGGGAGCGGTCGGCGCGTCCGGCATGACGTTCACGGTGCTGCCGGGGCGGACGCCTTGCCTCCGTTGCCTGTTTCCGGAAATGCCTCCCGGCGGCGCTCTCGATACTTGCGAGACGGCCGGCGTGTTGTCGCCGATCGTCGATACGGTATCGTCCGTTCAGTCGATGGAAGCGATTAAGCTGTTGACGGGCCGAACGGACGCTCTCCGCGGAACGTTGCTGCGAATCGACTTGTGGGACAGCCAGTGGCAGTCCCTCGACGTCGGCAGCGCCCGCAACGAAGCGTGTCCCGTATGCGCCATGCGCGTATTCGAACTGCTGGAGGGAGACGAACCCGCCGGGGCTGCGTCGGCGTCGCTCTGCGGACGGAACACCGTCCAGGTGTCGCCGGCCCGGCCGCTCGCGCTCGATCTCGAAGCGCAGGGCAACCGGTTAAGAAGATCAGGCGCTTTGGAGTTGACGCCCTTCTCGCTTCGGCTACGGTTGCGGGACGGCTTGACGTTCGTGTTGTTCGACGACGGCCGCGCCCTCGTCATAGGCTCGGACGATCCGGCCGTCGCCAGAAGAACTTACGCGGAATTGATGGGCGAATAGGAAAGGGGGACGGGTTCGAAAGGTTGTCCATTCATGACCTTTTGAACCCGTCCCCACCACAGCGGACACTTTTGCGGTTATGTTGTTGTGACTCGGAAGAGACCGCATTCGCTATCGATCCCGGGTATGTCGACGCTGTTGCGTAGTTATTTTATCGTTACGCTGTCCGTCTCGGAGGAATTCCCGCCTTCAAGAGGTTTTTCCCAACCGCCGTTCATGCTGTCCGGTTTCTCTCCGTCGCGCCGACAACCTGCAAAAGTGCAGGTTGATTGGCTCTATTCTTTAACTAATCGCCGACAACCTGCAAATGTGCAGGTTGTTAGCCGCTTTTCGCGAGAAACGATCCTTTTCGGCTCAACAAACTGCAGTTTTGCAGGTTGTTGGGCCGTTTGCCGATTTCGTACCGATCAACCTGCAGTTTTGCAGGTTGTGGTAGGGAAAGCGTATTGGAAATGGGTTAGATAAAGCGGGACACGGATGCTTCCCTTCAAGCTGGCCTTCATGCTTCCCTTCATGCTTCCCTTCATGCTTCCCTTCATGCTTCCCTTCATGCTTGCCTTCATGCTTGCCTTCATGCTTGCCTTCATGCTTGCCTTCATGCTTGCCTTCATGCTTGCCTTCACTCTGGCCTTCACGCTGGACTACGCGATTGCTCTTTCGGGTTTGCTTTATTTCAGCCATTCCCCGATAGAAATCCTCGGAAGCAGCATGTCGAAATCATCCTTCTTCACGTCGCCGGCGACCGCGGACAGCGCGTTCGCGCACCCCGCCGCGGCGGCATGGCGCAAGCATGCCTCCGCGCTCCACCCCCGCGAGCTGCCGTAGGCGTATCCCGCGACGAATGCGTCGCCGCAACCGACCGTATTGACCGCCTTCAGCTTCGGAATGGCCACGCGGTAAGCGACGCCGTCGACGAAGGCCGCGGCGCCCTCTCCGCCCAACGTGACGACTACGTTGCGAATGCCTTGCCGGGCGAGCGCCAAAGCTCCTTCGCGTAGATCAAGATCCCCGTCGCCGTTGCCGGCCAAGAGCTTTAAGATCTCTTCCTCGTTCGGCTTGATGAACGCCGGCATCGCGGACAGTCCCAACGCGAGCGGCGCTCCGCTCGCGTCCAAGAACGGCAACGCCCCTGCGGCGCGAACAAGCTCGATCAGCTCGGCGTACAGAGACGGCGGCGCGCCTCTCGGCAAGCTTCCCGACAGCACGACGACGGCGGAACGCTCCGCCAGCCCGCCGATTTTGTTCTTCAGCGCCGCGAGATGCTCCGCCTCGACTTCGGGACCCGGCTCCAGCACTTCAGTCGAGGAGTCGTCGACGCCGTCGATGAAATTCAAACAAAGCCGCGATTCGCCGTTCGCGACGACGAAGTCGGCCCCGATGCCGGACTCCCGGATGCGGTCGACGAGGTATCGTCCGTTGTGTCCGGCGGCGAAGCCCGTCGCGACGACGTCGGGATGACCGAGCTGATGCAGTACTCTGGCGACGTTGACGCCTTTGCCCCCCGCCATGCTCAGCACCTCGGTCGCCCGCATGACCGTTCCTTTGACTAGCGCGGGCACGAAATACGTCTTATCGATCGCCGCGTTAAGCGTCACCGTCGTTATCGTATCGCGCATGGCCGCTTATGCCTTGCCGATCGAGCCGCACAGGCGCATCTTCTCGATCGCCGCCGCCTTCAGCGCCTTCTTCGCCGGCACCATGTACTTGCGCGGATCGTTCTCTTCCGGGTTGGCCGCGAACACTTCCTTGATCGCGTCGGAGAACACGATGCGCAGCTCCGTCGCCACGTTCATCTTCGACATGCCTAGCGAGACCGCCTTCCGGACTTGGGCTTCCGGGATGCCGGAGCCGCCGTGCAGGACGAGTGGAACGGACACCTTCGCCGCGATGCGCCCGATGCGGTCGAAATCGATGTTCGGATCGCCTTTGTAGATGCCGTGCGCGGTGCCGATCGCCGGCGCCAGCGTATGGACGCCGGTCAGCTCCACGAATCTCGCGCACTCTTCCGGGTCCGCGAGCAGCGCGTCGCGCTCGTCGACGACGATATCGTCTTCTACGCCGCCGACTCTGCCTAGCTCCGCTTCGACGTTCACGCCGACCGCCGACGCCGCTTCGACGACCCGGCGCGTCGCCGCGACGTTCGCGTCGAACGGATCGTGGGACGCGTCGATCATGACCGACGTGTAACCGGCGCGAATGCACTGCATGATGACGCCGAAGTCGGAACAATGATCCAGATGCAGCGCGATCGGCACGGATGCCCGATCCGCCGCCACCTTGGCCGCCGCCGCGATATAATCGGCGCCGAGATGCTTGACGGTGCCGACGGTCGACTGGATGATCAGAGGGGAACGCGTTTCTTCCGCGGCCTCGACGACGGCCTGAAGCATTTCCAGCGTATGAACGTTAAATGCCCCGATGCAATAACCGCCGGCTCTGGCGGTTTGAAGAAGGGGAGTGGATGAAATAAGTGCCATGGTGGAATTCCTCCGGTTCGATGATTGAATGATAAGTGATGAATAATAGGATGGATCGTCTATTTCCCGTCGCTCTCCATCATCCGCTTTCTCGCGTACAGGGCGCTTCCGATAATGCCCGCTTCGTCGTTGTTCTCCGCCAAGACGACCTTCAAGCCTTCCCGGAAATCCGGCAGAAGCAAGCCGTACAATTCGTTGCGAAGCGGCTCCATGAGCCTGTCGCCGGCGAGCGCGCCGCCGCCTCCGACGACGATGACCTCGGGACTGATCGTCATGGCCGCCGCGGCGAGAGCTCTGCCGTTCAGCATGCCGGCCCGCGTCATGACGGCCGTCGCCAAGGCGTCGCCTTCGTCCATCGCCCGGGATAGATGCGCCGCCGTCAAGCCCGCGAATGCCTCGTCGCCAGGAAACCAATCGCGAAGAACGCTCTCGCGTCCTTCGCGAAGCGCCTTCCTCGTCTGCCGGACCATCCCGGAGGCGGATGCCACCGTTTCCAGACACCCGGCCAACCCGCAAGAGCAGCGTTCGTTCACGCCGTCCATGCGAACGTGTCCGATTTCCCCGGCCATCGATTTGAAGCCGTGGTAGATCGCCCCGTCGTTCACGATCGCGGCGGCAATGCCGGTGCCTATCGTGATGCCGAGCACGTGACGGCTACCCCTTCCCGCTCCGGCGACGGCTTCTCCGTAGACGTACAGCTTCACGTCGTTGTCGATGACGACCGGCAAGCCGATCCGCTTCTCCAATTCCCGGACGACCGGCACGTTGCGCCAGCCCAGATTGCCCGCGAAACGGGATAAGCCCGCATCCGGATCGACGAGCCCGGGAATGCCTACGCCGACGGCCGTCGCATCGACGCCGTCCGCGAGACTTTCGCGCAGTTCGCGGACGATGTCGGTAATCCGGTCGAGGACGGCCTCGCTGCCCGCGTTCGCCTCCGTCGGACGCTTCACTTTCCGAATAACGGCTCCAGACTCTTCCACGACGCCCCCGACGATGTTCGTCCCCCCGACGTCGATGCCGATCGATACGTTCATCGCGCGCTCTCCTTTCCCTCCACCGCGACGAAAGGCGTCGCGCGGTATACGGCCACGTTAGCCGAAGTCAATGCGTCACCGAGCACCGCTCCCGCATCCCCGTCCGTAATGCAGGCCTTCAGCTCGGAAAACGACGCGACATGAAACAACGACGGCTTGCCGATCTTCGTGCGGTCGAATACGGCGATCGTCTGACCGGAACGTTCCATTAGCCGTTTCGCGATATTGGCTTCCAACTCGGAATACGTGCTGACCCCTTGGGCGATTACGCCGTCGACGCCCATGAACATCTTGTGGACGTTCAGCGACCGGACCGCCTGCTCCGCCAACGGTCCGCACAGCTCGAAGCTGCGTCCGCGCAGCACGCCGCCCGTCAGGACGACCTGCAGCGTATCGCTGTCCGCGAGCTCCATCGCGATGTTGACCGCGTTCGTCACGATCGTCAGATTGCGCCTTTTCTTTAACGCGCGCGCGATCATGAACGTCGTCGAACCGCCGGTCAAACCGATAACGTCGCCTTCTTCCACGAGGGAAGCGGCCTTCTCGGCGATCGCTTCCTTCTCGAGATACAGCTCTCCCTGCTTCTCGTGAAAGGATACTTCTCGAATGCCGCCGTTTCCGTACTTCGCCCCTCCGCCCATCGTGCGGATGACGCGTCCCGTCTTCTCCAGTTCCTCGAGATCGCGCCTGGCCGTCGCTTCCGAGCAATCGAATTTCTCGGTCATTTCCTGCAAGGCGATGGCTCCGAACCGCTCCAAGTAATCCAGCACTTGTTCCTGCCGTTCCGATTTGTTGCGCGTCATGAGGCAATTCTCCTTATTCGTTCGGATGATCAGATTTTGACGACTTGGGTTAAGTTTCTCGGATGGTCGGGATCGACGCCCCGCTTCATCGCCGTATAGAAGCCTAAATACTGCAAAGCCGGCAAGTACAGAACCGCGCGCGCTTCGTCGCTAAGCGCCGCGCCGCCGACTTCGAACACCGCGTCCGCGAACTCCGTATCCGCTCCCGCGGCCGCCGTCACGAGCAGGACGAACGCCCCGAATTCCTTCATCTCCTCTGCCACCTTCAACTCGTACTCTCTCGCGCCTTCCGATACGAGCAAGCAGACGAGAGTGCCCGGCTCGACGACCGATTTCGGACCGTGGCGGAATTCCAGCGTGCCGAAGCTTTCCGTCCAGACGTAAGACATTTCCTTCAATTTCAAGCAAACTTCCTGCGCCAATCCGAAATAAGCGCCCATGCCCAAGTAAATATATTTATTGAAGTCGTTTGCTTGGACAAGGTCATCCGAGAACGTCTTCGCGCGGGCGACGACATCCCCGTCGAGCGCGAGAACGTCTTCCATCTGAGCGGGAAGAGCGTCGCCCGCCGCCTGCGCGATCGCCGCCTGCATCATGAACGTCATGCTGCTGAACGACTTCGTCATGACGGTGCTTTGCTCTTGGCCGAGCGGGGATACGAGGCATTCCGTCATCGTCCCTAGTCGGCTTTGCTCGTAGCAAGTAATGCCGCAAGTCGTCCAATCGGCCAGATCTTTCACCGAATCTAGCGCCAATAGGACTTCCGACGACTCCCCGGAACGGGATACGCCCACGAGCAGCGTCTTTCTCCCTCTCGCCACCGATTGATCGCGGAACAGAAACACGTCCGAGGACGGCAACGCGATCGCGCTGCGTCCGAGCCATAGCCGGAACGTCGTCGCCATCGTCTGCGCTTGGTAATACGACGAACCGGATCCGATGAAGACGACTTCTTCGAATGTTGCGTCGCTCAAGTATTTGCGCACCCACGCGCCCTGGGCGTTCAATTGCCGCCAAGCTGCCTCCAGCGCTTCCGCTTGGCTTCCGATTTCGGGCAACGTCAATGCTCCTCTTGTCATTTCACTCCAGCTCCTTTTGATTCCTATCTTCAATTATAATGAAACTATACATCATCGATTATGAAAAATTCAATCATTTAATGAAAATATCAATCACTTTAAATACAACTTTCCTTCAACCACTCCTCCTGCGTCGACCTAGGACCTCCTAAGCCCTAACGCCTGCCGATGGACTGATCTGACTTGCCTTTACATGATCTTAAGCACCGATTGAGCCAAATTTAAGCCATTAGTCCGATGTATTAGGGAAAAGATGGTACAAATCCCTTATTGCATGAAAGCCCTTTACTTGGTAGCATAAGGAAAGGAAAATTTTAACGAAAAAGCTCGAATAATCGCATATCCCAGCTGAGGTGTCCTACTAATGAGAGTCCATATTACCGACTTGCGGGCGGGAGATAGACTGTCCGAAGACATCTTTAACTCTTTCGGGCTTCATGTGCTTTCCAAGGGTGCAATACTGAACGAAAAAGAAATATCGAGAATGTACCAACATCAAATCGACTACATAGAAATCGAAAGACGCGCCGGAATCATGCAAGCCTCGGACGGGGAAGCGGCCGATGCCGATCCTGCTTTCGCGTCGTACAATCCGCTGCTTCGCCCCCTTTATCACGATGCCGTCGCCGGCGCCGAACAGTTGTTCACCCGCGCGCTGGAGGAAGGTCGCATTTACGAGGAGGACGTCAAGGAAAGCTTCCAGCCGCTCGTCGATAATTTTCGCGCGGAACGAGACGTCGTATCCTTGTTGCTCATGTTGAACAGCCAGGACGATTACACCTACCAGCATTCCGTTCAAGTCGGCATGCTCAGCTACTACATCGCCCGCTGGCTCGGATGGTCAGAAGAAGAGACGATCAGAGCCGGCAAAGCCGGATTCCTTCACGACGTCGGCAAGTGCAAAATCGCGGAAACGATTCTGAACAAGCCTTCCAGGCTGACCGACGAAGAATACGACGAGATCAAAAACCACCCCGAGTACGGTTACGAAATTCTGAAGAACTCGTTAGAAGATCCGGCGATCGCGCTAGCCGCCCTGCAGCATCACGAGCGCATGGACGGCAAAGGGTATCCAAACGGATTGACCGGAGACAAAATCCATCCGATGGCGAAAATCGTCGCCGTCGCGGACGTCTACAGCGCTATGATTTCCTCCAGGGTCTATCGCGAGAAGAGGGATTTGCTTCAGGTGCTTCGGGAGCTGTACGACTTGAGCTTTAGCGAGCTCGATCCGGATATTACCCATACGTTCATTCGTCACATGATTCCGAACTTCATCGGGAAGAGCGTGGAATTGTCTACGGGCGAAAGCGGCACGATCGTCATGACCCATCCGAACGATTTCTTCCGCCCGCTCGTCAAAGTCGGCGAACAATTCATCGATCTGTCCGCGCATCGCAACAAAGAAATCAAGCAAGTATTTATGTGAACGCATTCAACCAAACAAAAACAGCGCTCCGGGAGAGCGCTGTTTTTGTTTACCCGTTTAACGGATACCTCTTCGCGTAAAGGAACGTATCCTTCCAGTACGGCTTGTTGATCGGAGTGACCTGCACGCCGTTTTTCGGCTTCGGACTCGCGTGGATCATGTTGCCGTCGCCCATATATATGCCAACGTGGCCGACGGTCTTGTTGCTCTTGAACCTCCCCGGCACATAGAAGAAAAGCAAATCCCCTTCCTGCAGGTTATCTCTCGAGACGTACTTTCCGCTCTCCGCCTGCCGCCTCGCGACTCTTGGCAAACTCACGCCGAAGCGGTGAAAGACGTGCTGGGTGAACGAAGAGCAGTCGAACGTGCCGCTCTTGCTATAGGGCTCCGTCCCGAATTCGTAGACGATCCCGAGATATTTCTTCGCGAACGCGATGACCGCGTCGTCGGATCCGCCATTCGTTCCCGCGTTCGCCGCCTCCGCCAATGCGGGTTTCGCGGGTTTTATCGGCTTCGCGTCGGCGAAATCCAAGCTCTTGCCCGTCACTCCCGTCTCGTTCGGGGTCGGCTTCGGGAAAAACGCGATGTCGTCCTTCTCGATGGCGAATACGGTCACGTCGCCGAACAGCTTCTGCAATGCGCCTACCGGCACGAACATTTGGCCGTCGGTCTTGATCGCGGACGCCGGCATTCTCCAATTGCTCCCCGCGATCGAGACGGTGCTCTGCCCGGTCTTGAACACCCAGGCCGGGTCGTAATCGCCGACTCCGTAGGCGCCGCCCCGGATCCAGGCCCCGTGAAAACCCGTCGCTTTCGAAACGTCTTCGAGCGAGACGTATCCGGTATTCTGCAGCAAGCGGATCGGCACGATATGCCGGCCTTCCGTTAGATCGGACGGCGACTTGCCGTCATTCGATTGAATGTGCACGGGCCCGGAGTGCTGCTTAAGATCCGCGGTGTCTCCCGGATTATGTACGCACCCGGCCAGCGTCGTCGCTCCGGCGGCCAAGCCGACCGCAAGCGTGAGGGTACTGATAAGCTTCATGGGGATCATCCGCCTTCGGAAAAAATGCTAAAGGGTGAAATCTCCCTTTAGGATGGCGTTTCTCTGCGCGGTTTATGCGACTCCCCGTTACGATTTCGGAGTTTTGTGCCGCAGCAGCTCCGAGACGGTCACCATTTTGTACCCTCTTCTGCGCAATTCCGGCAAGATCGTCCGCAGCGCCTGAACCGTCTGGACGGAACCGTCGACATGGTCGTGAAGCAAGACGATATCCCCGTTCCTCGCGTTTTTCAACACCTTGTTCACGATACGGTCGGCTCCGGGAGCGAGCCAATCTTTCGTATCCTGATGCCAGGACCACAAAATAACGGTATACCCTTTGCTCCTTACCGTATCGATAACCTTGTCGTCGTAAAAGCCCCCCGGAGGCCGGAACCACTGGCAATGCCACCCGGTGAGATCGTCGATTTTCGCCTGCGTCCGATCGAGTTCCTCGACGAGCTTCTTCGGGCTGAAGCCTCTCGTGTAGTACGAATGGCTATACGTGTGGTTCGCCACTTCATGCCCTTCCATCGCCTCCCGCCGCACGATTTCCGGAAAACGCTCCACGCGCTTGCCGACGACGAAGAAAGTCGCCTTCGCTTCGTTCTCCGCAAGCAGATCCAGAATTTGCGGCGTCGTCCGCGGATTCGGCCCGTCGTCGAACGTGAGCGCGATCAGTTTTTCTTTCATCGGCACTTCCCATACGATGTCGCGATGGGCTTCGTAGTACTGCCGCGTTTTCTTGACCGGCTGAACCGTGAATCCGCTCGTCAGCGTGACGATAACGGCGCTTGCCAACCCGATTCGCATCCATCTCCGCATCACTCGCAACCCTCCAGACTCGAACGTCATCCCGTAGGTTGCGAATTCCGGTACGGAATTATGCCGGTCCGAAGTAGTCGATCGGCCGAATCTCGATCCGCCAGCCGAACCGTTCGCCCGCGCCCACTTGCACGGTCGGATGCAGGGAGGCTATCCGGATCGCTTCTTCCCTATCGCGCGCTTCGATCAGGAAAGCGCCGCCGATGATTTCCTTCGTCTCGGTAAAAGGCCCGTCGGTAACCTTCACCTTTCCGTTGACCCGTTGCAAGCATGTGGTCTCCATGGAGAGACCGGCATCGATGATCACCTGGCCGCTCTTGTAAAGCTCCTCCATATGAGGTCGGCATTCGCGCATGACGGCATCGATCTCCTCTTTGGGGCGTTCGTCCATTTTCTCCGGTTGCAAGTAACCTAAACATAAGAATTTCAAAATTTATCTCCTCCTCTATTCAGACGACGAACGGCATTATAAAAAATCGACGATCCCCAGAAGGCCGAGCGAAAAAAATACGCGTCCGGTCGTTTGGGGCTTGCAAGCACCAAAGTCTTTTCGGACGCGCATTTTCGCTATTCAGGAATGAAACGAAGCGGTATTCGCCGAATTAGCCGATACTGCCTTCCATCTCGACAGTAACTAAGCGAAGGTAATGCAGAAATTCGCGTATTTATTAGAAGAAACGCATTTTCTGAAGTCATTAATTTCGTTAATTTCACTCTTTTTCGCAGGTATCGGTATCATAGGTGGTATCAAAAACAAACCCCGGATCAGCGTCCGGGGTTTTCCACTTTCATGACAGTAGCATGAGACGATCTCCACGATGTCCTGCAGCCGATACCACTCGCCGGACAGTAAAAAGCGGTCATCCTCGTCGATCTGTTCCACCATACCGGTGACGGTCCGATCGTTAATGATGACGCCGATCAGAAGCTTAAAATTATGCGAAATCATTACATATTCTTCGACATGCTCCACTATGTTCTCCTCCAAAATAGGAACGTTTGTTCGCTAATTATAATACGAACAATTGTTCTTATCAAGAGATAAGAATAATCCTAGATAAAGGAAAATGAGGAAACGTGTCGAATAATAGGCGAAGGTGACAAACGCTGAAGTATTATCTCGCCTATAACGGTAAGCGCATCAATGTTCTGCTATCGAAAGACGAGGCAATCAGATTACTGATGGAAACAAAGGGGGCAATTAAGGGGATTAGTATCATGGTCTATAACGAGAAGGGCAAGTTCGTTCGGGAGATAGGAAGGGGTAACCGAAAATGATGGACACCAAGATAATTAAAGAGGCAATTTTGCAGCAGTTAGAAGTCGAGGTGTGGCGGACGTACGCTCACCAATTCGGGAAAGGCAATATCTTGGTTGATGAAATGATGGGCTGCGGCCGAATCGCCAAAAGAACAACAACTGACATCATATTGGACGACGGGATGCGTTATCCTATTGAAGGATCGGAAATACGGATAAAACAAAAAGAGCAGTGAGGTCACCCCTCCCGCTCTTTTTCTTCCACACATCGCCAAATATCATCAAATAATGTAGAATTGTAGCGAGACTTTAACTTCGTTTCCGAAAAGGGGAAATTACATGAGTATTTATGCGTTTTGGAACAACAAAGGTGGAACCGGAAAAACGAGTCTCGCCTTCCAAGCTCTGTGTCGTAAAGCTGAGCTGAATCCGACTCATAGAATTCTTGTTATCGATTTGTGCCCGCAAGCAAACCTATCTGAGCTACTACTGGGCGGATTAGTAGGTCGCGGAGGGCATCATCTTATCGGTCTTCACAATCATTCCCCTCGCAAATCGGTCGGAGGCTACTTTGAGCAACGTCTGCCTACTCCGTTTACAGTTCCGAATATTAACGTAGCTGACTTTATATCGACCCCGCACGATTATAATACTAACATCCCGAGCAATATAGATTTGTTGGCTGGAGATCCAATAGTAGAACTTCAAGCAAATGCAATTGCAACTCTTTCAAATACGCAAATTCCCCAAACAAAAACTTGGCTTGCTGTAATAGATTGGATTCGAGATTTTATTACAGCAACCAATAACGTATACGATGACGTGTTTATTGACTCCAATCCCAGCTTCTCGATTTACACACAGATAGCTTTATCCTCTGCAGACAAGCTCGTATTACCAGTAATGGCCGATGATTCCTCTCGAAGAGCGATACTGAATATGTTTTCCTTGGTGCACGGGATCAACGTCCCTTCCGCTGACTATCAGTCGTACTCTTTCCCGTCAAAGCTTAGAGATGAAGGAAGGAGCCTTCCTCTCATTCATCTCATCGTGAAAAATAGACTTACACAATATGTGGTAGCTGCTTCCGCCTATAGCGCAGTTTTACGCAGTATTGATGAGGACGTTGAGGATATTCTAACTCGCCACCCAGAGGTATTCACATTTACTACCCTTAGTAGCGGAACTGCAGAAGTAAGAGACTTCCAAACCACAGGAGTGGTCGCCCTTGCAAAAGGATTACCATTTAGTGGACTTTCGTCTGGGCGACATCGGATTATGGGGAGAGTTACAAAAGTAAAAGATGACTATCTGATTAACTGCAGACAGGCAATAGATGACCTGGTAGCTAAACTTTAACTCCCCCGTCAGGAATATCTAAATTGCTGTTGAGACAGCTCGGGCGCTAAGCTTACGGGCTGTTTCTTATTTTGATAACCTTACCCCAACTGCAAGAACGCGCCATCCTTCCTCAGAAAACCGTGGATCATGGATCTTCCCGCCGAGATCCGCACTGCCGAACTCTTTGATAAACCACGCCGGCGCCTTGATCTTCTTCGTCGCGGCCTCAAGCGCCAACTTCAGCCCTGCCACGTCCTCACGCATAGCGTCAAATGCTTGCTTTTCCTCTTTTGTCATGGGCTCGTCCTCCTCTTTGATCAATCGATTGATTATCCAATACTGCCGTGCCTCGCGCTTAAATACGATCTCGTCAGCCTTGATCCGGCCGTCGTTTTTGACGCCCTGGTCGATCAGTCCGTCCGCCCCGTACCGGATATTATCCGGGTTGGGGTCGAGGACGTCGATCCACTTTCCGTTGATGCCGACCATCAATACGTAATGGCCCGCGCCGGTCATATGGCCCTTGCCCATGGAGGCGATTACGAGCGCGCCAGATTCGAGCGCCGCTTTGACCTCTTGCAAGTTGCCCGTCCTCTTGCACGATACGCCGAACGCTTTCGCGGCCGCCTCGAAGTAAAACCAATCCGTCCCATTATCCGGAGTCCGGTATCCGTGCTTTACGGACCAGTCCGCCGCTTCCGGAGGGAGCAGCTCGCGATCGGTTAGCGAGCTGACGGCCATTGCGAAGCACGTAGGTCCACATCCGCTCGTCGCGATCGTCTGCTCCGGGTCGCGACGGTTGCTGTATAAAAGATGCGCCCAACGCCTGTCCTCCTGGCTGTAATAGACGAGTTTACCCATTGCCGCCATCCTCCCTCTTTTTAACGTAGCTGTACGCCCCACTTGCGGTCAGGCCGATCGTCGAGATCAGGATGATCTTGTCCCGCACCTCTGCCGGTACGAGGACGATCACGGTAGCCACTGCAAGCGCGATCGCGGAGCTGTGCTTGGCTTTTACCCCGTAAGCTTTGGCGACACCGACAAAAGCCGCCACGAGGGCGGCGAGGGTAAGAATATCTTGTTCCATTAGGCCATTCCTCCCTTAACGATAAATGCGATTGCTGCAGCGATGATTGCTCCGACAACAGTCCGCCAAAGCCACTTTTGATTATCTGCGATCTCGTCGATACGATGGTGCGCCGACTTTGCTTTGTCGAGTCCTTCGGTAGCTATATCCTTGGCGTTGAGTTGCATATCCAACTTTGTTTCGACTCGAGTGAGTCGCTGCAGTATTTCGGTTTGTACTTCATCTGTCGAAGACATCTCATCGCCTCCAATCAAATTAAAGAGCTCCGCATCAGCGGAGCCCTTGTTGCGCATAATCGTCCTACACCGCAACTTGCGGCGTGGCTATGATCGTCGCCGCCTGCTCTGATGTAATCCATCTTGGCACGTAACTTTGTACCTTGGCTTCGTCGATTTTCCGCATTACCCACTGATTGAGAATGAAATTATACATCAGATCATCGCCTCCATCATTGCCAGTAACGCTTGTTCAGTGGCTTCCAGTCGTTCCTCTACCGTTGGCGATGCCGGTGGACGCGCAGCCCATTCGTCATCAAGTTCCTGCTGAGAGCGTTCGACGACTTGTCCTGTCCACTTGAAGCGGAATTGTCCGCGATCGTTCGTCAGTGGCTCCGAGAACGCCTCGTGGAAGTGGCGCGGGCCGTCCTCGAAGATAACGATGTCCCCTTCCTGCGGCTCCTCAAAAGCAGAAGAAAAGCCGTAGACGATTGTCCCGTCCTCGTTAACTCTTATATAGTGCTTGCGTCCGTCCATGGGTTACCTCCTTATAGGTTATAACTCTGCGTCAGCGGTCCAGTGGAAAATTACGGCCCCCAAACTCGGGCTAAGCGTTCCACCAGAATTGTTATAAACACCAAACCCACCATCCCCGATATAATGTGTCGTCCCGCTATTAGACGCTAAATCCGTCCCGTCATTTCCGCTTACTCTACCTGTATTTGTGGGTGTCGTATAAGGATAAATCGTTACAGTCGGAGTAATTCGTTTTTTCACTTTGAATTTTGTTGTTCCGTAAGGTTGTGAAATTGCTACTGTTGAGCCCATGTATTTGCTCTCAATACCCGTACCCGCCGATGCGGTTCCGGGTGTAGTTTGATAGTGATAGCTTTTCTCGTAATACCGCTGACACAACGCCAACTCTTCCGCAAAACTTCTTACGGGGAACGGTAAATCCTCTTCTCCTGCATGCACATGGACTCGGGAGATGTCAGGTACGTTTCCTGCGCCTCCGAACGTTTCAGCCGTACCTCCTCCAAAATAATTTGAGGCAATTGTTGTTCCCCACATATGGAAGAAAGATAGGTGCAGATAATCATCATTATTGGTTCCGAATGTTTTACCGACTAGCGTATTTGTAGTGAAAGTCAGCGTATATTTCGTCCATGTAGATGTTAGTGTGATTATTTGCCCAGCTACCTGCAAGAACTCTTGCGGTGATGGACTTCCACCTGCTCCATAATTTTGACGTATTGATACCCCGATACGCTTATTGGAAATATTACTGCGGGCCCAAAAACTAACTGTTATTTTTTTTCCGGCTCCGCACAAATATCTTGTGCCATTTTCAATCTTTTGTGACTTGATATAATAGGCGCCGACTCCGAATCCACTTCCAGCTCCATCAGTGGTTATACGATCAAAGAAGAATGCATTTGGAATATCACCGGGAGTGAGCTTTTGCTGGCTATGCGTAATATTAGCAGGTAAAGTTCCACCATCAGCACTATGTGCTACTTGCCACCGATCAAGAAGATATGCTCCGTTTACTGGATTTGTAAAACTCGTCCCCCGCTGTGGCACATCAAAGTTACCGTTGATGATTGCTTGCCGTTGCATAAATCCGTGTGCCGCATCATCCGCCAAATGCGCATCAATATCTGTCTGTACGCCGTCAAATCCTGTGTTGATCTGCCCGAAGGTATCTTTGATTATTCCGGGTCCGGGAAGATTACAATACCGGTTGCTCATTCGACTTGTCTCCTTTCAATTTATCTAATCGCTTCTCGATCGCCTCTTGGACGCCGCGCAGGATCGCTTCTTCTTGTCCTGGATGATACGGAACAACAGCCATAATAACGGCGCAAATCTCGGGTACGGGCTTTAATGGGTCGATCTCGACACGCACGACAGGATTGACTACTGCCAAGACGATCGCCTCCTTGGGCATAATAAAAGACGCCCCGGTGAGGGAGCGCCTTGAGATGGTAATTTATTGAGCTTGAAGCCGGGCTTCCAATTCAGCAATTTCGGCATCTCGTTCTTCAATCATCTTGTTGAATTTATCGAGTTCCGATTTAAGCTCAACAAGCTTTTGGTCGTTCTTTTCTTTTTCCTGTTCGAGTGAAGTGATGATTTCAGCTTGAGTCGATCGTTTCGGATCAT
Source organism: Cohnella suwonensis (assembly GCF_042655365.1). Classification (NCBI taxonomy): domain Bacteria; kingdom Bacillati; phylum Bacillota; class Bacilli; order Caryophanales; family Paenibacillaceae; genus Cohnella; species Cohnella suwonensis. The sequence goes on from NZ_JBHSMH010000011.1 coordinate 97,067, forward strand.
CGGCGCCCATTGAAGCAAATAATGTTTTTTCATTCTCTAATCGTGTATCGAGGTCAACGATGTATTTTTGTAAATCGTTGACCTTAACGAGCGACTTGTCTCTGAAGATTACGACGTTCGCTCGTCCTGTTTTCTTGATTTCGAGTTCTTTGGCGATGTTTTCGGTCACCAAATTCACCCCTCCGGCATTTACTTGAACCGTAAGATCCAATGCATCCGATAAAGAACGAACAGGCAAATAACTCCGTCCTTCAACGACGATCGCTGTTCCGATGGTCTCGCTATCCATCTTGACTTGTATTTCTTTCGTGACCTTTTTACCGATTAGTGAGGATACTGCACCATAGGCCGGGAGTGCGCTAGCGACAATTAACCCAGCAACAAAACCAACAATATATTTACGCATTAGATTGCCCCCTTACTAAAATATGACAAAATTATACCACATTCTATTAAGGGATATTAACTATAGCGATTTGAGATCCAAATCGATTGAACATCTTTAGGTTTCTGGTCGAGGGGTCGAATGTAAGATTGTACCCGTAAGAGGTCCAAGCATCTGCTGAACCCTGTTTATCGTTCAATTCTGATTGGAGAGTGATGGCTCCATCGATTAACTCAGACCAGCTTGTCCTTACTTTTCCGCCCGATACTCCTGGATCAAGATAGATGTCACCCCCAGATCGAAGATTTAAAATAGACGATGCGGAGACAAATAGATCGTTTGTGCCTCCACTACTCGAGCCGACCTGACCCCTAATAGCTCCGGAGGAAGCAACATTGATTACCGGTGCGCCAATGTAATTCGAGTTCATCTCGATGTAATTGTTTGCGTCCTTGTACGCTCCGAAAAGATTACTCGCGTTATTCATGGCAGCTCGCGGATAACTCGCCGACGTCTGAATGAGCGAACCTGTGATAGTTGTTCCGTTAATCGTTCCGCCCGTAATTGTCGAAGCAGAAATTGTTCCGGAGAATTCCCCATCCACGCCGACGAGCGTCCCGGTAAATGTCCCGTTTGCCGCTACGAGCGTTCCACTAAAGGAGCCGTTAGCAGCAGAGAGCGTTCCACTGAACACTCCGTCAGAAGCCTCAAGCGTGCCGTTAAACTTGTACTTGCCCGACACCGGATCAAAGTAAATCTTATCGACTCCGCCAGCCTGCATCGATATCTTGTCACTGTTAAAGATCGCTTTAGAGGCGTGATCCTCGCGCTCGACGATAAGTCCATCCGTCCGCGTGACCGTTACACCGAAATACGATTTCCCCTGCCACACCGCGTCCCTGTTGATCTTGTTGACCTGCTGCGTGAGCGATCCCTCGACAACAAACTCGGACTGCTGCTCGGACTTCGACGGCGCCTCGAGGCTCATCTTAAGCCCGCCCTTGAACGAAAACACCATATGCAGGGCGAGCGTTATTCCCCCGCCGATAAAGCCGTCCCAGCTATACGCCGTATCCTGCCAAGCCGTGTCCGCGTCCTGCCATGCCGGGCTGTCAACCGCCTGCCCGAAACGGATACGGTCGCCCGCCTCGATCTGCGGGAATCCCCGGGCGTCCATCGTGACTGGCTGATAGGAAAACCCGTTCAGCTGCGCAAACAGCGCGTCCGTGATCGTTTGCGTCGCGAACGGGTTTTCGACATACAACGTATGGTTGTCGTCGCCGGTACCGGCTTCGTAGGTCAATCCATCCTCGGTGTTGTACGTCACGACGACGCGGGTATACGTTTTGACCGGGTTGACCGTGGCCGCCCGAATATAGTCCGACGCGGTCATTTCGAACACCGTCGGCTCCGAAGAGACAAAGCGCCGGAACTTAATGACGCCATCCTTGCCGACGAACACGCTTGCGCCATTGGCAGATGCAATATAGCCGAGAACCTGCCTCATGCTGTACCCGGCCGGGCCCGCTTGAATCTGGAACGCTGGATTAATGCCGACGCTGCTGTCGTATACATAGCCGAGGCGCCCGCAAATCTCATCCCAGACGGCTTGCTGTGTCGTCGGGTAGGTTAATGACGACACATAGGCCACGTCCGCCCAGACGAGCCGGTCAAAGCACGTATATACCCACGTATCATTCACGCGCTCCCGAGAGTCCACAAAAAACTCTCCAAGCGGCAGCCACTCCGTTACAGCGCCGCCCCATAGGAAGCCCGCATCCTGCCAAGCGACATTTACGTCCTGCCATGCTTGCTCGGCCCCGGCGTACTGCGGCGGGAGAGTGAGCGCGAGATACGGCACGATCCGTGCATTAGGCGGGATCTCATCCTCAGTTCTAAGCTTGATGATCAGTTCCGAGAGAGTCGTCGTCCCGATCTCAAACTCTTCGCCGAGGACGAGGCTGTTATCGACCGTAAACTCGACAACAACATCGTTCCCGTACTCCGTCCCGTTGATCTCTGCTTTGACGAGGAAGTTACGCCCGGACTCCTTCAAATACTTCGTGAATAAATCAGAAATAGGATACATAGGTCACCGCTCCGTCAACGTAATCTGGAGCCCTTCCCACCAGAGCACGCCGCCTTTCTCGAATGGAATGCCTGCAGGGCGGTTGCCGACGTACATCCGCTTGGTCACGTAGGCGCCGGCCATCGGATCCGGATAATAAAAATCGAAGAATTCGTCCTTCATGGCCGTAAGGACAGCCGAAATCTTATCCCATTCGAGCGGCGCGAAGCTCATTTCAATCTGCCGCTTCACGGCGACGCGATCGCGGTTAAGAGTCCCGTTCGCGGTTCTCGTCGTCGAATCAGCATCATCAAGATCAAGGACCATCACCTTGAACTCGCCTGGCGCCGGGTAAGCGGCGATCTCTACGTCGTTGATTTTCAGCAGCACCTCGCCGCCCCCTTATGTCGTTAATAGATTTTTTCCGATCCGACGTGTCTGGGCGTTAATGCCGGCCGTTGCCGCGCGGGCGAGATCGGTCTTGCTGATTGTAGCCGTGTCGTCGCTTCCGCTTGACTTGACTGCTTGAAGGATCGATTTGAGCACCGCGACAACTTCCCGGTTATCGTTCTTACCGCCGATCATCGCCTCCAGTTTCGAGAGAGGCGATATAACCTCCGGATCAGAAGTAGCGCCGCGGTTGTCGCCGACCATTGCAAGCGTTGGACCGAATGCGAGACCGCCTTTCGCGAGCTTCGGAATCTCTTTTATGCTGATGCCGAATGATTTGCCGCCGCCTGCCCATCCTGGAATCCAGTCGGGCATGTCAAACTTAATTTTATTCATTTGACGGATGAGCCAGTTGAGTGAGTCGATTATGATGTTGATAACGCCTTTGAAATAGCTTCCGATCGCGTCCGTTATGCCCTTGAACACGTCTTTCAGACCGTTCCAAGCTCGCGACCAATCCCCGGTAAATACGCCGGTGATAAAATTCATCAGGCCGATAAATGCCGTTTTAAGCCCACCGATTATGCCGCCTATGGCGTCAAAGACATTATTAAAGACAGATAGGAATGCGCCACCAACAAATGTTGCGACCGGCTTTAATACGTTTTTCCAGAGCCATGTTATAACTTCGACAAGGCTCTTAAAATTCGTGATGAGCTTGTCCCCGATAAATGCCGCAAGCGGCTGCATGACGTTTTTCCACAAGAACGTCAAAACCGCCGTTACCGCTTCAACAGCGGGCCCAAACATTTCTTTCAGCGCCTTGCCAAGCGGAACAAGTACTTTTTCCCAAAACGATTTCGCAACTTCCGATACGAACTTAAATGCGACCCCAAGCACGTCCTTCAGTACCGCAGCGAGCGGTACGATGACCTGATTGTAAAACGTCATCAGGAATTGCCCAAACGGCACAAGTACGTTTTTCCACAGCCACTCCGCGGCGACCTTGACGGCTTCCCAAGCGGCAACGAACACATCACCGAGGAACTTTCCAAAAGGTACGAGGACCTCGTTCCAAAGCCAAATGGCCGCGTCGCCGATCGCTTGTAAAATACCGTCGACCTTGCCTCGGAAACTCTCATTCGTACGGTAGAAGTAGACGAATGCGGCAACAAGTAGAGCAACAACGGCTACGACTGCGACAACAACCAAGGAAACGGACGCGAGAGCGGCGCCGATCGTCGTTACTGCAACTTCCACAGCAACCCATGCGCGTTGTAATGCCGCTACAATTGATGCCCACTTCGTGATGAGGAACGCCGTCCCGATCGCGGCTCCAACGCCGGCCAACGATGCGATGATAATGTCGGAGTTGTTCTTGATAAATTGGGTCATCGATCCGAATGCCGATTTCACCTTAGCAGCCATCTCTTTTGCCTTGTCAGCAACACCAGACATCGAGTCGGTTACGCCAGTCAATAAACCGCCTTGATTTTCGACAGCAGGAACCGGCGTGTTCGATCCGCCACCAGCACCGCCACTTTCTCCTTTATTCCCACCGACGAGGTTGACCTGATCAAAACCACCGACAGCTCCCTTAGCCTGCTTGCCGGCCTTCTCATAGGCATCACCAAGCCCACTTACCGCGCCTGCCTGCGCGCTGACGGATTGTGTCTGCTCTGCTTGCTTACTCCCAAATAGCGCCTGTGTAAAGGCTGCAAGCCACTGCATCGCAGTCGCCAAGGCTCTCGCCATCGTTGTAAGTGCAGGCAGGACAGCGTTATAGATCGGCAGAAACGCTTGCCCGAGCGCCAGGCGCGCATTCTTAAGCTCGGCGGTGAAAGCAGCCTGCCGGCTCGTGGTATTCTGAGCAAGCGAATTTCCATATTTAACCGACGCTTGCTCGAGGATCGCGAAATAGCGGATCGTCTGCTGAGCGTTAAAATCGAGTTGCTCCCAGCTCCGACCGTTCGCGAATTCCTTGAAAGCTTTCGTCGACTCGATCAGGGCGACGTTGACATTGATACCAAGGTCCTCGATCGCTTCCGTGTTCCCGAGTAAGCCGGACCGGATGCGCTCCATGACATCGTCAATCGTCCGACCGGTTGAACTGGCCACGACAGCGGAGGCCTTCAGCAGATCCATTGTCCGCTGCGTAGTTTCCGCCGTACCGCGGCTAAAACCGCTAAGTAAATTCGCATAAGTGGCTCCATATTGCACTGCTTCGGAGCGAGCTATTCCGAATGCAGATGCTTGCGTGTCGGCCCAAGATTCGAATGCCTTAGCGCTGTCGCCCATGAGTCGATTGATCTGCCCCAAAGAAGCTTCAAACTTCATTGCATCTCGCATGGGCGAGGTGAAAGCCAACGCTAACGCGACCCCAACTGCAGCGACGGTTACGCCGAGCGTCTTAAATGCAGACTTGATTGAACCTGTCGATCGTTGGACGTCACGATCCACTTGGCTGATTTGCCTGCGGACGCTGTCAAGTTCCCGGCGGAGTTGCCTCGTCTCCCCTGTCACCAGCACCTGTAGTTCCTCGATCGTGATTGCCACGTTGTTCACCCCGCTTTCTATGCCGTACGCCATACGAGGCGATACGATCTTTCATGATTCGCCAGTCCTGAGTGCGCGAAGCAAGCATTTCTTCCGGAAAGATGCCCGGAAACGCCTCAGCCAGCGTTGGTGATTTCGCCTTTCCACCAAGCAGCCGAGAAACGAGTACGCTTATCAGGTTAGCCTCGCGGTAAGCGACGATCGCTTGGACCTGCATATCCGCCTTCATTCGCTCCTGCTCGATCTTGAGCCGGGACTGATAGCCATCAATCGCCGCGATGATCTCCCGATAAGACATGTCCCAGTAAGCGACCGAGTCAACACCTGCCACACAAGCTGAGGGATAGAGGCGCTCGAATAGCTCTGTTAGCGAGCTTACGGTTTCGCCGTCTCGCTGCTCTCCGCTTCCGGCGCCACTTTGAAAAAACCGCTAACCTTGAACACGTCAATCAGCACCGGCAGCAGGTCCGTATAGGAATTGCCCTCCGCGACATAATCGTCGTATAAAGCGACAACGTCGTTAAAGCTCACGCCGTGCTGGAACTTTTGCATCGAGCCGTGCAGGATCCTAAGTGTCGCTGTCAATGGCGGCAGTTGTCCGTTTTGCGTCGCCATGAGAACGTCCATCGGATTGTTACCGCCGAGTTGCTTCTCGAGCTCCATAATGTTCGCGGCACCAAGACGCAACTTGTAATCCTTGGAACCGATCGTGAGTGTGGTATAAAGCATCATTTATCCCTCCAATTGAAAATGAAAAAGCGCCCCGCATTGAGGCGCTTAAGTGATTAGACCGGATTCGTGGTCGTGATTTCGGACTGCAGGAAAAATGAAGCCGTGAAAGTGAGCGCCGCATTTACGGCTGCGCTATCCATTTTCACGTTCACATACGCGTCGAAATCGTGCGTCGTGTCATCAGGGTAGGTCACGCGGTATTTTTTCACCGTTCCCGCATCTTGAAATCCTTTCAGCACACGGTAGTTGGAAGTCGTCGTCTCGTTGTCATACAGGAAGCTGAATGTAAGATCGCCGAGATCCTTAATACCGGGAATGTATTTCTTGACGCCATCTTTCAGCGTGGTTACTTCCACTTGTTCCGGATCGCCGCCGAGCTCCGGAACTTCCATCAGAAGCCCGATTTCTGTATAAACCGCCGGCGGCCCTACACTCGATTGATACGATAAAGTCGTGTCTTTGCTCAAAACGCCTGGCATTCGATCATCTCCTTGTCATTATTGAGATACGCGCCCGGAGCGAACATCTACGACGCCGCGGTAGCGCATGGTCTTGCGTTTGAGCCCGGACGGGTCGGGCAAGTCGGCGGACATCTGACGGCGGAAGCCTATGCTGTTCATCCTCGCATCGACTTCGGACGCGATCAAACCGGTTGAGCGATTATGCCACACATCGATTTGAACGCTGATATCGCTGAGTGGCCCCGCGGCTATCGTTAGCGGGTCCCCGTTGGAAAGCTCGTAAAAGCTGATATGCGGCATCTTCGCTTTGGCCGTCGGAAAAGCGTCGGAAACCGTCACACCCGGAATAGCGGACAGCAGCGCGTTGATTTCGGGTTTCACGTCAAACACTAGCGTCTCCTCCCGGCCAGTTTCTGGATTTCCTTTTTGATTTCCTTGGCAACGAGCTTAGACGCGGTCTCCTTGTTCTCCCGCGCTGCGGGATAAAGATAAGGTTGCGCCGGCATCCCGGTCCAGTCCTGCCGATGGTAAATGTCCTCCGGAGACTTCGGCGGCGATGGTGAATCCTCCCCACGCTGACCTGTCCCATACTCGACATAGGCCGCATATTCAAGGTTAGTAAACACTCGCCCAACGACGTTCCCGCCTTCTTCCTTTGTCTCGGCCTTGATGCTGTTACGGAGTTGACCGTCATTCACCGGCGCGAGCAGCTTCGCGTCACCCTGGACTTTCATCGTGGCCTTACGGATCCCGTTAATGAGCGCTGTTTTGTCTCCGCCGAGCCGTTCGAGTTTACGCATCAGGCTGTTGAGATTCCGAATCGTCACGGTCGCACCTTCTCGAGCTCAATGACGGTGTGACGCCACGGTCGCACAGCGACGACCTTGTAATCCGGTTCTGTGGCGTCCGCTGGCACGTACACCCACGCCCCAGCACTCTCGGCGACACCTGCCGCACTTTCGGTGTACATCATGAGCATGTAGCTCAACCGCTCGCCGTATTGTTCGGCCATCACGCGACCGCCAGCCGGCTGGACGTTTCCTCGAACATCGACAACCGTATCGCTCCAAGTCTCGAAAGTCGTGCCATCGGGATCCTTGGTTTCGACGCGGTTCCGGAAGACGACGACACGCTGATCACGCTTAAGGAGTCGCATAGCTAGCCACCTTCAGCAGCCTAAATTGCCCGATCGTCGCTTGAATGGACGGCGGGAGATCCTCGAATGACCGGCTGATCCCGCCCTCACTGTGCGCCGTTTCGCCTTCAGCACCTTGTTTGTTGTACCGGATCACGGCGATTTGGCGCTGCGTTGGCTCGAGACCAACGGGGGGCGCTGAGCGGTTCGTCCATGACATGAGATCGGCGGATGCGTCGTCAAGAAGGAGTTGCAAGTCAGCATCCTGGGAAGTATCAGACAACGCGATCCCGAGCATCACTTTCAGCTTTTCAAGTTGGCTCATGTCTCGCCGCCTTGTTGGCTAAGCGCTACGACGAGCTGTTCCTTCGACATTTTGCCGTAGCCTTCAATCTCGCGCGCTTTAGCAGCAGCCCGGAGTTCCGAGAACGTCAACTCCAATATCGGCTTATCATTCGGTACGGCGCTTTGCTCCCGCTCTTCCGCTTGCTCTTGCTCAGCGGCTAACCTCCGCATCCGGTTAAATGCTGCCAATCCCATGATCTTCACCTCCAGCAAAAAGAGCCCCGAAGGGCTCTCTTTACGCGATTTTGTGTTTGAACTGAACGATGCGGATGTTCTTGTTCTCGTAAACCCGCGACCAGTTCGTAGCCGTTTCGAGCTCCGCATTGGTAGGCGAGACACCAGCAACCGCAGTTTCCGTCCATTTCACGCCGCGCGGGTGCAGGATGAAGTGCTGACGGTTAATCAGCACATCGACACCCGCAAGGCTGTCGCGATCCGTCTCTGTCGGTACGGGAGCGCCGCCTTGGCCGAAGCCAATCGCACCCGAGCCATACAGGTACGTTGTGTATACCCCCGCTGCAACAGGGTGGCCGTCATCGACGATGACTCGTTTGTCGAGATACGTCGGGAAGGAAACGCCGGAAGTCGGATCTACTTTGTAGATGATCAACTGATCCTTCTGCAGCTTGCCGAATACGGCGGAATGCATGGAGAACGCGGTCAGCTTATCCGCCGCATCGCCAAGTTTCAACTGCGCGTCGATAATCGTTTCGGCGCTGATGACTGCGGCTGCGCCGACTCCCCCGGAGATGTCCGACACGTTCCCCGCCATCGTAGCCGCACCGAATACACCTTTAAGTGTTGAGAAAAGCATCTTCTGGCGATCACGGTTCCACCATGCGGCGACCAGATCAGCGATTGCTTTCATCGGATCGTCGCCGGACAATGCTTTTGCGAGGTCATTCGCGCCCCAAGCTTTACCGCGGGTATGCAAACGGGACTGATCCTTGCTTGCAGTGATGGCGTTCACCGTAAGCGCGGCCGAGTCGCTAAGCACCTCGGAATCTCCCGTCAGGTCTTGCCAGAACGGCATGTTGAGAATCGTGCCGCCGGACATGGCGAGTTTGTCCAATTCAGAGTCTGGCACAATGATGCCCGACTGCACGAGTGCGGATAGCTGCGCTGTACGCTCGATCAGGTAAGGGTTAAACACTTCAGGAACGATAACATTAGAAATTCGAGTTTCTGGCATGAATGATCACTACTCCTTTTTATTTAACTCCAGCTGCAGCCTTAAGCTGCTTCGCCAGTTCCGGGTTCTCCCGGATAATGCGGCCCTGCTCGGTCAAGTTGAATGTTTCCTTCTTCCATGGGTTGATTTGCCCGCCGCCTTTGCCGCCTCCGCCGCCCCCGGGTGGATTGCCTTTCAGCCGTTCATTTACCCCGGCTTCGACCGCAGCTCGGAATGCCGTTTCGACGGATGCGATGCTGGCGTTCGCTTTCTCCGCGTCTGAATAGTCGAGAATGTCGGCGAGTTGCTTCGGAAGCCCTTTTTCGGCCAGCGTCTCAAGCGCCGTCGCCCGCAGCTCCCGCCGTGAGATTTCAGCTTCGCGCTTTGCCAGCTCATCGTCGCGCTTCTGGCGCTCGTATTCCGCCTTTTGATCGGCGTTCATCTTAGCGAGCTTCTCGGCTTCGGTCTTGGCTTTAGCGACGTCCGCCTCGGCTTTGGCGCGCTCCTTGGCGATCGTCTTCGCGATCAAGGCATCGATGCGGGCTTGCTGCTCAGGCGTGAAGGTGACGTCGTCATCCTTCTTGTCCTTGTCTTTATCCGGGTCGGATTTATCCTTGTCCGGATCGTCCTTATCCTTGTCATCCGCAAAGAGTTGCAGGTTCAAAGGCATGAACGGCTTACGTTTAAGCGAATCGACGAATTGTTTCATCGTAAATCCTCCAGTTTAACGCCCTTCGGCTTTGTCCGCGATCGGCAGTTTAACGTCTTGCCACGCGTGTTGGACAAAACAAAAACACCCCCGATCGTGAGGGTGTTTCATACAAGAACAGCTATTTGTTTTGCTTGCTCTTCCGTGATCTCATCATATTCGAGATCCTCGCCTATGAAAATTCGACTCTGCCCCGGATCAGGTGTCCAAGACTTATCCGACGGATCATATCGCTCGAAGTTACCGCCGACGAATCGATAGAGGCGTGTCGCCGTCTTCCCGTCGTATCCATATGCGAAATAGAAATCTTCCGGCATCACCGGCACCCCCTATTTGATCGTATCGATATCCTTCGGTCGCGCGAGTCGCGCCGACATTGTGAACATTTCAAGCGTCAGCTCCGCACGACGTTCCGACGATGTGGCATCCAGTCGGTACTCTTCGTAAAGCTTGTGAAGCGGCCCGTTCTTGAGCTCGAAGCTTTCCGGCGTATGGAACTGAACTTCGAAACGCTGTCCAGACGGACTGACGAATATTCCGTTGATCCCTTTGTAAGGATTTCGCTTGTCGTTCCAGGTGTTTTTGAGCTTGTGCCGCACATAACCCTTCTCTTCCATCGCCTGCGTGACGTCGAAGAATGCGGCTGTGAGCTTATCATCGGCAGCTTGGAACGTATACCGGATGATGTCGTTCGTTCCCGCGATCGTATCCGAGATGACTTTGGCATCCAAACTATTCTGGCTATCCGAATTTACCTTCCGGAGATAAGAAGATCGCGTCTTCAATCGGTACTCGAGTCCGACTAAGTCCGTTCCCGTGTTGGTCGAAATCTCTTTCAGATCGGTCGTGATTTTCGGCTCGTTTGCGGCGACTTTATCGTAAGCATTCAACTTTCGATAATCCGCTTTAAGCCTCTCCCACTCCTCACTTCCAGTATATTTCAATTCCCTGAAAGCGGCAAAGGATTTTGGAGCGGTGCCGCGAAGGACTATTCGGTACTGTTCGTACTGCTTTCGGTCCGCAGCTCCGTTCTGAATCTGCTTCTCGAACGTCGATATCCGCTCCTCGCCATGTTGCTGGCCGAGCCCTGCACGCCATTCTTCGTATGATGTGCTCGCCGGGACAGTCATCGTCTCGCCTGTTTTCGGATCCCGAGCGCGTCTCTCCAGCTCCTCGTCCTTCTCGACATCAATCACGGCGATTGTCGTAGAACGGCAGTAGACATGAAGCGGCGGCATGTTTGATCCGGGCATCGCCTCCTTAACCAGATACACCTTGTTGTCGTGCTGACGGCATTGCTGGGACGTCCGCAAATCAAGCGTCGCGACGAACCGATATTCATCGACATCAGCCTCGGCGTATGCCTCCATTTCGGAAGCGTTGGCCATGTACGTCGTCTCCGTCCGCAGAAGCCGGTTAGCTGCATGTTTACCGACCTGCATTCTTTCCTGGATGTCACGGCGCATTTTGTCCAGGCTCGTTCCGGCCAAGAAGCCGGCCGTGATTACTTCCGTGAGTTGCCCGGACAAGACATCTGTATTTCGCCATACTCGAGCGCTGAACTGCTCACTGCTCCAAGGCCGCTTCAGGATCGTTTCGACAGTGCTAACCGGCATTGCCGCGAATTCATAAGCGTAACCGGTGCCGCGCTGGAGGTCGAACGCGGTGCGGTAATATGCCTCTTTGATCGTCCTAACATATCCCAAAGTGCTTGTTACGATTTCAACGTCGGCAATCAATTTGGATTGGAGGTAAATCTGCTCTTTTAGGGCTTCCAGCCGAGTAATTCGTGCGCGATAGGCCGGAGCGTTCAGCTTGTTCAAGAGCCATTGTTTTACCCGCGGGTTACGGATCATCGGATAAAAATATTGACCCAGCTTAAAAAGTGGATTGGGGATGTACCCGTTCAGTACCTTCTTCGCTTTAGCTGGGTCCATCTTGCCATTTGTTCCGTAAGTACGGAAAATCTTCTCGATCTCAACGTCGATATCCCGTCGCGCCTTGTCGTACGCGGATGAGATCACGGCCATCGTAGAATCGGCCTCGCGGTGGTATTCCGCCATACGGCTACGCGACCGCCGCTCCCAATAAGAGTTACTCCTCGTCGTCATCTACGACATCATCCTCTTTGGACTCTTCGTCCATCGGCATGCCGAAAGACTGCTGCTGCCGTTTGACGTCCGCGTCCTTCTCAGCCTCGACGGCCTTTACTTCCGCATCCGGATCGTCAACGAAGGATAACTGACTGATCAAAGTCCTTTTGCTGACCGAACCGCTAAGTGTCGAAATCATTTGCGCCGTCTCTAAGTCGTTCGCCGGCAGATTACGCGTCATCGTAATCGACGCATCAGATACGTCGACCGCTTTACCCTTTACTCCGAGCATTCGGGCGAACATCGCCAGGCGCTCGCGCAGTCCTTGCTTGAAGTACCGTTCCTTGGTGACGGCCAGTTGCTCAAGTCCGAACAGCTTATACTTCATAGCTACGCCGGACGCGTTTGCCGCGAAATTCTCATCCGTCAGGTCCGGCACCATCGAAAATTCGTGGATGTCGGACTTCAGCGCGTTTCGGAGTACTTCGACTTGCTCTTCGTTGAGTTGTTTGGTCAACCAGTCCGCATCAGCATCAGTAGTTGGCATTTCAAGCACCTTAAGCTCTTTCAGCAGCTTAATCGTCCGCGATGCCTCTGCCATGTCGTCGCCAAGGCTGACGCCTTTCAGCTTAAGAATGGCATCGACGAACTGGTCCTTGTCGTTCATCCGGTCAGATGCCAGCGCATTATAAGCATCGATCAGCGTGATCACGCCCTCGAAGTCGCCCATTTGCTCCTCGTTGTTCCAGAACTCAACGACAGGAACAACGCCCCAGTAATGCTCATTAATATCGACAAGTTCGTATCCACCGGTAAGATTGTCCGCAGAGTACTCAATGATCCATCCCGACGTGTAGACAAACACTTTGTACCCGGTCGATGCCCCGTCAATATCCTTTCGCTCATAATAATGGACGCCGAACAGCGACCTGTACTCTACGGTATCATCGACGACGAGGAAGAGCGAACGAGGGTCGATGCATGTCACCTTCGGAATCGGGGAATCATCACTGCTCAAGTAATATAGCTCTCGACCTATACCGAAAATGGACAAGTCCTTACCGATCTCCGAGTCGTGGCTAGTCACGTCGATTGTCTTATAGGCATCCAACGCATCCTCGATCTGCTTGCCGTCATATTTGACTGGGTGACCGAACGTATAACCAACGGCGATATCCGTTACGTACTTCGCGTGGTTCGCGACCAGTTTATTGTTAGGAAGCCCGGTCACACTCTCTTCACGCTTCAGGATTACATGTTCACCGCGATAATAGCGATCGAGCTTGTCAAGCCGTGCCAGCTCGCTCTGGTGCTCCTTCACGCAGCTAATAAGCAAGTCGAGCGGAACGTCGTTCGGGTCCGGCATGAATGCCCTGTCTCGTATGATCGCCATAATCTATCTCACCCCTATCTTGACTTTGCTTCCTACCTTCACGCGAGCGTTCCGCATCTCGTCCTCGAGCGCATACCGCACGGCGTCGATTGAGTGATTATCCTTGTCCGGATAACCATCCTTGAAATTCCCGTTCCCGTCACGGTCCAACTCGTAGCCGTAGAATTCGCGCTTCGTGTTCGGGCAGCGTACCGGATCGATGATGATCTCTTCCAAGTCCTCCAGAAACTTCACGCCATGCTCCACACTGTCAGGGCCCTTCTTGGCCCCCACGATATTCAGGCCTAGCTCCCGGAACTCATTGATCGTCCGCGGTTCGGCGCTGTCTGCCGTGATCGAGCGGTTGCCCGTGTTCTCCTTCTTAATCTCGGTGACGGCCGATCGGTTGCTCATGCGAACCTTGTGGATCTCGCCGAAGATGAAGAGTCGTTTACGCGTCTTGTCGTAGTGCATAACCGCGTAGTGCAGCGGATCCTTGGCATAACCGAAGTCGAGCCCGCGCTTGACCCGGTCGAATACCTCGATCTCCTTTACGCCGATCTCTCGGAACGTGAGATTACGGAATACCTCGCCACCTGTCCCTGTGACCTTGCCCAGGTACTCGTGTTCGTAGGCGTCCAGATTCTTCTTTCGGAGCTCCTCCGCCTCAACAAAAAACTGCTCCCCAAGCCAATGGCGGGGGACAGTTTCATACGTACTATGGTGAACCAACCGATCCGCACGTGGCTCCAACACTTCCGCGTTGACCCAATTGCGTTGTGACTTCGGCGGGTTGAAGCTGTAGAAGACGATAAACTTCGGCCCGCCGCGAAGGAACGTCTGGTTGATCGTCCGGATGTCGCCAGCGTCGAACTCGTCGATCTCCTCGTACCATACGTACTTGATATATCCGCGACGAAGCTTACTGGATTTCACTTTCTTCGGCTTGTCCGCGCCCCGGAAGATGATCTTCTGTCCTGTAGGCTTGTACGTCAGACTCATCGGGCTTACGCTGTCGTGCCAAAGGTGCGAAACGCCGAGAACGTCGATCGCCCACAGGAGCTGCTCGTATACGCTCTCCCGTAGGTTCTCCTTGATCTTCCGAAGCGCCACGGCATTTGCGTTCGGGTCGCGCATGACTCCCAAGATGATCTCAAGAGAAATAAGCGATGACTTGGTCGATCCACGGCCGCCCTTTAGCCAGAAATGCGTATAACGCTCTTCCTTGATCGCGTGATGGACGTCGTAGAAGCTCGGAGCGATCAGATTCGTTAGGGCGACTTGCGTCGTCATGTCGTGTTCGAGCCCTTCGGTACGTCGTCAAGGATCTGCACGGCTCCCGTAACGTCGACCTGCTGCTTGTCGATCCACATACCGAACCGCTTGCCAAGGAGCTCTAGCGCCTTAATCTTGTCCGAGAACTTCACTTCTCGTTCAATACTTTCGACGTCGCCGCTCATCTCCTTGACCTTGATTGACGCGATCGCGGCAGTGTCATCGTCGGAAGCGTCCGAGAGCACCGTCGCATCATTCATGTTTACGAGTTTCGTCGGGTCCAAGAAGGCGATGCGGGCGAGCTCGCGGATAATTCGTTCCTGATTGACGCCTGTTCGCCTCGAGTGCTCAGCCATTCGCTCGTCGATATACGCGCGGACCTTCGCATTACTTAGCAATCTACTTCCTTGCTGTTCGGCTGAATTCGAACTGTAACCTGACCTGATTGCCGCTTGCGTGGCATTAAGGTCTATCAGGAACTCGTCCGCAAACTTCTGCTGCTTTGCCGTCAAACTCATCCGCACAGCCTCCTTTCAGGCAAAATAAAAAAGCACCCGTTAAGGTGCTTTGCCTTTTATATAGGCTCCAATTAGTCCGCCAATAATGGCAGAAAATAAAATCTTTCCAACATCCCACATAATAGATCGATACCGTTGAATCGTTCTTTGTTGTATGGTCAATATTTCTAACTCAATAATATTTCTAGTTTCTCTTAACTTAGACTCAATAAACTTTTCATGCTCGAATTGCCATTGATCTCCACCAATGTGGAATATTTTTATTTGAATTAAATATGCTTTCCACTCTTCAAATTGTCCGGTAGTGAAGTCCAATAGTTTTTCTTGTATCGCCTTCAAATGCTTAAGTCGGAACTTCAAATGGCTCATTTTCTTAAAAAGCTCGACAATTTCTAAATTAAGTTGCTTTGATAAAGTTTCAAAGCTCCCCGAAACTGCAAAAGTACTTTTCGATACTCCTTTTTCACCTAGTTCCTCGAGGTGATCCCGGCCGGCCTTATAAGATCGTTTTCCAATGAACTCAAAATGTGACTGAATAATCTTAACTACGTTCAAATTTTGCACCTCCCTCATGCGAACAATATTTCGACAAAAGGAAGGTTTATCCTGCAAAATAAAAAAGCACCAGTTAAGGTGCTCATCCGAATCTCGTAGCCAATAATTCTTTCAATGCGTCCTCGACGCTTTTTTTCTCATTGGTTTCTTCAAGACCTCCGTATTTACCTTGCTCAAATATGACTTGATGCCTAGAAACTTCCGACTCTGTAACTTGAACCATTTTTCTTTCGATTGTTACGTCCCAAGTCAGCGGATGTTCGGAAGCAAGTTCCACCCCGCCGGAGGAGATGCCGTTTTCATTTTTTAATTCGTTAACTAGGCGAGTTAAAGTAGAGTGCACCTCGGCTCTCCTTGCATTGTGTTCCACAACCTTATCGACTATACGTTTCTTCCAGTCATTCAAATGAAATCCCTCCCAACAATATCATACACCATTTTCCATTTTTCGCCTATAGAAGGCTAGATCGGGTACCACTCTGCACCGTCCCGAAACACGGCGAGGAGGTCGGGGGTTCAGCCCTAGCAGCGCGGCAGAATGAATGGCCTTACGGCCAGAGATAACGAAATCGACCGACATTGTCCCAGGAGGCTTGTCCCGTAAACATTGCCGGTCGCTGATTGGCACCTTCCGATCTTAACGGAGACGTACCGCTAGGATAATCTCGATCGCCCCGAATCTCATTGGCCACTGTAGCGGCGTCCGGTGTCGAAATATATCCCCTTATATATAAATGCCGTTTCGTACGGCAATCGTACGGCAAGAAACCTCAAATCGCTTGTGCCACTTTGGTTTTCGCCCGGTCGATATAATCTTGCACCGACCTCTTTGTGACCTTCATCTCCTTCGCAATCTCAGCCAAACTCAGCCCGTTCGACATGTGAAGCAGGTAACATTCCAATTCGCGCGGCGACAGCATCATCAACACCCGAACGGCTGCTTGCTTCTGCGCGATCGTGATCCGCGTCTCCTGCTCCGGCGGCGCCGCGGGCAGCAGGTCCATGTCCATCAGGATCGATCGCTTATACGCATCACGGATGTCGACGCCGCGGCGCCTGTTCGGTTGTCGTCCTGTCCGCATCCACTCGATCGCATAGTTCATGTCGGCGATCATTCCCTCTACGACAGCGAGCTCCTTCTGATGTTCGGGGGATAAAAATGATTCGTCGTCTCTATCCGTTAGCTGCCGCAGCGAATCCCGATAGGCCACCAGCTGACGCTTACCCTCGGAGTACTCCCGTTTCAGTTTCTTGACCCAGGTCATCCGCGCTCGCCTCCTGTCGCTCGATCAGCTTGTCCAGATACCACCGCGCCTTCCGGAGATCCTCAACTCCGTTTTTCTTCTTCCAGCGCCAAAGGTATTTCAGCGTGTTTCCCGTCAGCATCCCCTCAAAGCCATCCAGACCTTCCGTCGCCGCCTCGATGGCATCTATGCATTCGATCTTCCCGGTCGTGTAATGGTCCGGGTGATTTACCACGTCGCTCATTCTGATCGCCTCACTTTCTCAATTCTGGCTTTAACCGCCTGCATGAGCTCCTCTTGTCCCGTCGCCTTGCGCTCCAGAGCCGCGACGGCTTCCTCGTCCATCGTCTCCTCAGCCACCAACCGCATGACGACGATCCGACGCGTCTGCCCTTGCCTATGGACGCGGGCGTTCGCCTGCTGGTCCTCCTCGAGGCTCCATATCTGGTCATACCAGACGACCGACTGACAGCTTGACTCCTGAAGGTTCAGACCGTGGCCGGCGCTCTTTGGGTGGAGAAGAAACACTGGGATCTCGTCGTTGTTCCAAGCCCGAATGTCCTCGATGCCGTCTTTGCCCTTCCGCAGGATCCGCGCTTGCGGGAACCGCCTCTGGATGCGGGCGAGGCTGTGCTGGAAGTTGTAAAACACCATGACCGGCTTCCCTTGCGCCGCCTCGACAATGTCCTCCAGCGCGTCCAGCTTCGCCTCGTGTATCTCCTTGACGCCGCGGTCCTCGTCGTAGACGGCGCCGGACGCCATTTGCAAAAGCTTGTTCGATAACACCGCGGCGGTCTGCGCGACGACGTCGGCGTCCTGATACGGCAGAAGGAGATCGCGCTCCAGCTTCTTGTATAACGCACGGGACTCGTCCGACAGCTTAATCGGAATTGTCCGGTCAATGCGCTCCGGGAGCTCCAGCCAGTCCGACGCCTTCATGCTGACGACGATATCGCCGATCGCCTCGTAAATCCGTTGCTCCGCTTCCTGCTTCTGCTTCCAGTTGTAGACGACGTGCCCCTCGCGTTGTCCCGGCGTGAAGTATCGATCCCGGAATCCGGTTATCGTGTTGCCGAGTCGCTGGCCTTGATCCAGCAAATAGATTTGCGGCCACAGGTCCATGAGGCTATTCGGCGCTGGCGTGCCGGTTAGGGCGACGAGCCGCTTGATCATCGGGCGGACGCGGCGGAGAGCCCGGAACCGTTTCGCCTGCGGGTTCTTAAAGCTGGATGATTCGTCCACGACGACCGTATCGAATGGCCACTTGCTGCCGAACTCGCCGACGAGCCATTCAACGTTCTCGCGATTGATGACCCAGACGTCCGCGTCTGCTTTCAACGCTTTCCGGCGGTTCGCCGCGCTCCCCAAGACCTTCGCGATTCGCAAATGCTTCAGGTGGTCCCACTTCTCGACTTCACGGGCCCAAGTGTCATCCGCCACCCGTAACGGCGCGATGACCAGTACGCGGCTGGCGTCGAAGTAGTCATTCAACAGCCGATCGATCGCCGTTAACGTTGATACCGTTTTGCCGAGTCCCATTTCGAGAAGCAAGCCAATGTATGGCGTGTCCAGGATGCGTTCCGTGGCGTATTCCTGGTACTGATGCGGTTTATATTTCAAGTCCTCACCTCGTCTATGAACCGATCGATGTCCTCGTCCGAATCGATCTTGTAATGCCGATGTCCCATTCCGAGAAGCTTCCTCGCCCAGTGTGCCTGCAATGGCTCCAATTGTTTGCCTGGGGCTTTCATCTCGACGTAAAGCGTTCGTCCGCCGGGAAGTATAACAATCCGGTCTGGCACGCCGTTATTCCCGGGGCTGACCCACTTCGGCGCTATCCCGCCAATCCGCTCGACTTCCCGGACCAGCCTTCGTTCCAATTGTGATTCTCGCATTCGGCACCCCCTGATGCTGATTCCGCACGCACGCGTATAGAGGCATATGCGTTTAACCCACGGATGGGCTATGTGCTCTATTTGCTTTTCCTAGGTTATTTAATAACTACTTATATAGAAGAATTATGTGGAATCATTGGAATCAGGGACCGGGAACCCTTGCTGTTATTGGTGCGAAGGCGACTCCAATCGATGATTCCACGATCATTTCTATCGAACCGTTAGAATCAACAAGTGATTCCAATGGTTCCGCCGTCTTTCACTGGAATCACCCTATCGAACGCAACGGACTGCCCATATTCAGGTACGCGGACTTTCCCTTTCTGCTCTTCCCATCCCGGCATGCGACGCATGATGTCACAGATGGCGCGTGCCTCCCATTTAGGGATTGCCGCCGCCCGCTGACCGAAGCACTCTGCCCAGATCATCGCGGCGCAAACGCGCTTCCGCCGGTAAGGCTCGGTGCCAAAGTCGTCTTCGACTGGCTTGTCCAGCCACTCTTGAATGATGCCTTCGCGCGGGTCCGACTCCAGGTGACTCGCTTGTCGCAGCTTTGCCGCCTCCGCGGCATCCCGATCCAGTGCTAAGGACTCCCCCGCCTTTAATAGGTGAAGCGCCTCCGCCCATATTTGCCCGACAACGTCCGCCGTGAGATCGTCCCAATGACTCCGCCGCGCCCGCAACGGGTCAACCTCGACGGGCCAAAAGCGGCGGTTCCCGGTCTCGTCCCGCAGGAAATCCCGCGTATTCGTCGTACCGAAGAACACGCATTTCCGCGGGAACTCCGATACCTGCCGATCATAGGCAACCCGGTAACGATCTTCCGTCTTCGATAGAAACGCCTTGACCTCGTCGACCTCGGATTTCTTCATCGCCGACAGCTCACCGATCTCGAAGATCCATCCGGCTTGCAGGTGCTCGCCGGCTTCTTTGTTCTCGAACGTCCGCAGCGAATCGCTGAACCAATCACGACCAAGCTTTGCAAGTAGCGAGCTCTTCCCGGCACCTTGCGGCCCCACGAGAACCAGCATCTCGTCGAACTTGCAACCCGGGCGATACAGCCGCGCGACGGCGGCTAGTAGCATCTTCCGCGTCACCTGCCGGACGTAATGCGTATCCTCCGCGCCGAGGTAATCGATGAACACGCGATCGAGCCGCGGTGTGGCGTCCCACGTAAACGCCTCGATGTACTCCTTAATCGGATGGAACCGATTCGCGTGGACAACTTCGGTGAACGCGTTCTGGATCGTCGTCGCCGCGCGCATCCCGTACACCTTCGAGAACCAATGCTGGAGCCGCTTGTCGTCCGCACCGAGCCACGGCTCGTATTCCTTGTGTGGCCGCTCCCGGTCCCGCCACGGCAGCGCCTTCCGAATAACCTCTGCATTCCCGAATGCGTCGTACGCGAGCGCACCGTGCCACATGTCGTGCGAGAGGATCAGTTCAACATTGCCGGCCGTCGGGAGAACGTCGCCGGTCTTGTGATGGCAATCGAGCCGCTCCTTCCAGCTATCGTCATCGGGGTCCGGCTCCTCGCCCGCCGGCTCAGCCGTGTCCATGTCGCCGAAATCACCCTGAATGTCGGCCATCTTCAGCCGCTTGACCTCCGGCAGCCCGACAGCGAAATGCTCCATCGCGATGTGACTCGGCTTCTTGGCGTCCGGCGTGAACTCCTTAACCCGCTCGTCGAGATGACCGAACTTGTGAACCCGGACGAGGTCGAACAGGTTGTATGTCCTGCCGTCGGCGACCGGGTCGGAGTCCTGGTGGGAGAACGCGAGATCCTGATCCGGATAAATCTCGAGACCGTTTCCGGACGAACCCGGCACGTACGTATAGCGGTTCGGCATGCTGCCGGACACGTAGATGTCGGAAAGAAACGTGTCGATTCCCTCTTCGATCGTGTACGCCCGGCAGAATAGCCCGATCGTGCCGTGCTTCTCCCGCGGATCCTGTGCGCGCTTCCCGGCGAGAACCGGCGCCTTATCTTCGGCGTGCCGCGGCCACTGCATCACATCTTGCCAGTCGTCGTATTCGGCCAAGATCGCGTCCGCGTCCAGCGGCCCGCCCTCGTAAACGTCTAGCACCGGTTCCGCATCCTTGGAGCAGCTCGGTAGGTACATCAGGCGGTGTACGTGAAACGTCGTCTTGTCGAAATAGTCCATGCCAATCATCTCCGCGAGCTTCCGGCTGACGGCCGTGTATTCGTCCGGCGATAGCGCCCGGTCAACCGGGACGATAAGGCGATACTTCGGCCGCGCCGGGCGATGACTGTGCGTCGAGTAGATGACGTACGCCGTGCCGCCAAGGACGAGCTCGACCATGAACGGGAACGTGTCGTCCGCGCGGTCCACGTCCAGCGTGATCAGGCAGCGAGAGTCGATTGCTTCCTTCTTCCGGCGGCCGCCGCGGACAAGCCCACCGACAAACGCAGGGCCGTCCTTCGCCTTCCCACGGCCGACGTTGTGCATCGCGTCGTACTGCGCCATCGTCTCCGCCGTCCGCCGGACCTTCCGCAGCCGCTCGACGAACTCGTCCCAGCTCATATACTCCGGCTTCCAGTTCGTGTCGGCGCGGTGCTTGCCGAAACTAATGTCTAGCTCCATTGTTTCACTTCCTTGTAGAAACGAGTCTCCTAGCATTCGACAACAAATGGTATAATGTGGGCACCTATATCTACTATTGCTCGGAGGCGTTCAAGTAGTGCCCATTAACATTCAACCTGGAGATGTTCTCAACAATAATGACATCTCAACGTTCTTTCTTTGTTCTAGCCAAGGCGGAATGCGCAGATCTATCCGGACCAATTCTCTCGTCATAGTTTCCGACCATACGAAATCGCTTTATGAAGATCGTTGGGAAGGTGACGTTTTTCACTACACCGGAATGGGCATGAATGGCGACCAGGATATTAACTTTATGCAAAACCGAACCTTAGCTGAAAGCGGACATAACGGAGTTGAAATACATTTATTTGAAGTGTTTGAACCAACTCGTTACATTTATATAGGACAAGTTAAGAATGTTGCCTCTCCTTACCAGGAGGACCAATTGGGCGAAAGTAGAACTCCTCGCAAGGTATGGATTTTTCCTTTGGTAGCATTAGGACCCCGGCCAATCATTCCATCAGAAGTAATTGAGAGAAAAGCCTTAGAAAGAGATAAGATTGCGCGGAAGATGTCTGACGATGAACTTGCTGAAAGAGCTGCTCATTCAAGCAGACGTCCTAGTCGGCGCGAATCCACCGGCACAGTCTTCGAGCGAAATCCGTTTGTCACTGAAAATGCAAAACGTTGGTCTAACGGAATTTGTCAGCTATGCGATCAGCCAGCTCCATTCCAGAATAAAAAGGGAGAACCCCACCTCCATACACATCATATCGATTGGCTTTATCGCGGTGGTGACGACTCAATTGAAAATACAGTTGCTGTTTGTCCGAACTGCCACGATAAATTACATATCCTGAATCGCCCTGGAGACGTTGCTTTTTTGAAACAGAAAGTTCGTCGCTATTTACTTAACAACTAGTTCCAATTCCTACTTACGCCATTAGCGCTTCCCATTCTTCATCTGACATGTTCCGGGTAACCCCCGTTCGTGTCTCGATGATTTTGATGTATTCCGCTTCGCGCTCGATACCGATAAAATCGAAACCCTCACGTTTTGCCGCGACAAGTGTCGAACCGCTACCTGCGAATGGATCCAAAACAACGCCGCCCGGCGGAGTCACAAGCCGTACCAGCCATCCCATAAGCTCCGTCGGCTTTACGGTCGGGTGTGTGTTGCAGTTGCCACGATCAGCCTTACTGGCTTTCTTACTGATTTCTAGTGGTGATACATTGAAGTAGGGCGAATAGAACGCGTCCTCGTCAGTCGTTACACAATTCGCGGGAAAGCGACCAGCGTTCATAGTTCCGGTAAAATCAACATCTTGTTTCCACTCGCCTGTTTTATCGATCGTCGCCCCTGGAGCAAAGCGTTTAACTGTGTATGTCATTTCTTGCTTGCTTTCATCTGCAACTCGACAACCATCGATATTAAGCGCCCCGGTCCCTTTTTTCTCAACGTTCTCAGCAACTGTCCCGATTAATGGCTTCCGCACGACGATGATCGGCTCATGAGCCGGTTTCAGTGCCGTCCCCCAGCCTTTCCACTGTTTGGCGAGTTCAGTCGCTGGTGCGGTTATATCGATAACACGTCTCTTTGTGCTACCCGCGTTTTGCAACGAAGCGATTCCGTTTTTGAAACCGCCAGCTGTTCCTTCATCGCCACTTACGATTGCCTCTCCGATTTTTTCACGCTCGCCCCATGAATCACCGGGTTGCCCTTTTCTTCCGTTCAGCCTCCAAACTTCGGAATCCATTTTGTCGGTTAGCATGAGGAAACGCTTCAACTGATTCCATTGCTCAATTTTCGGGACTTGTGGTTGGCTTGCCTGAGAAGTCCAATGTCCCGCCATCCCGCTAGTACCAAAATAGTCATCGATGTCTCGATTGGTTTTCCCTGACCTGTCACGGCCTTCAGCAATAAAACGAGTTACGGCATAGATATACGGCATGTCTTCATCTCTCCGACGATCGAACGATTTTCCTACGTCCATCGACTTTGGGAAGCCGCTGAAATACAACCATTCGATGACATCTCGAACCTCGAAGCCGGCCAAGCGTAGAGCGATTGTCATAAGATCCTGTGTGCGCGTGCCGGCGAATACTAACGCGTA
Source organism: Cohnella suwonensis (assembly GCF_042655365.1). Classification (NCBI taxonomy): domain Bacteria; kingdom Bacillati; phylum Bacillota; class Bacilli; order Caryophanales; family Paenibacillaceae; genus Cohnella; species Cohnella suwonensis. The sequence continues at coordinate 120,691 of NZ_JBHSMH010000011.1, forward strand.
ACCGCCCGGCTTTAATACCCGGTAGACTTCCCTCCAGATCGCCGGTCCAGGGACGAATGAGTCCCACGACTTTCCCATGAACCCGCTGCTATGATGCTCGTAGTCCTTGCCTGCCAGCCACTTCGCGAGCACTTCGACCGCATCTGGCTCCTTGGATAGTCCATAAGGCGGATCTGTCACAACCGATTCGACCGAAGCGTCAGGTAACTTGCGAAGCTCTTGGGAGCAATTCCCATGTATGATCAAACCAGCATCACCTCAAATTCTGATAGTCAACAATTCGCGGAAAAGGTAGAATAATGTAAAAACCTCTAGCAGTTGAAATTGTGGGATCCAGGAAAGACGGTTTTTCAAACGATACTTATGATTCAGCATTTCTAGCTCTCCAAATGTCCTTGCTTGACGTGATCAATAACATAAAATAGAGAGGTAGATACTCGATGAGTGAAGAAAAGAAAAAACTGCAAATCGGTCTTGTTATGCCAATTGCCATGATCGACAATTGTGGCCCCGAGCATTGGATAGATGTAAAATCGATAATTGTTGAAGCCCTGAATGACCATGAAAAATACGATTTTGAAGCAAGAATTGTAAGTGAGTCTGATAGTAGCGGTTTAATTCACAAACGCATCGTCCACGGTTTATACCATTCAGATATAGTAATTTGCGATGTAAGCTGCAAAAACCCGAATGTAATGTTTGAGCTAGGGATGCGATTGGCTTTTGACAAACCGACAATTATCATAAAGGATGACAAAACAAATTTTGTCTTTGATACAAGCGGAATCGAGCATGTTGAATATCCAAGAGATTTGCGATTTACCAAGATGGTTGAATTTAAGTCAACGTTGCTGCGGAAAGTGGTTACTACTTACGAAGATTCCATTTCTGATCCAAATCACTCACCCTTCTTGGGAAGCTTCGGAGAGTTTAAGGTAGCGAAACTATCTGAGACTGAAGTAACCCCCTACCAACTACTATTGGATAAGGTTGATGACCTTCAGAGGGATATTAATACAATTCGAATGAAGCCAATTGATCAGATAATTGAAAGATATGAGTCTGATATATTAACTCGAGCAAGAGCAATAATTAGAAATGTTGTTGTAAATAATTGGAGTACTACAACTGGTCTTCCAGGTCAGACAATGAAATTAACTCGAGAAGTTAATGAGCAGCTAAGCAATCACGGAATAAAAAACCTATCTAGTGAATTTATTTCTGATTGCATTAAATCGCAGATAAATGCAATCAGAAACAATACCAGCGACAACGAAAGCTAATCCTTCTGGTAGAACTCGCACTCGAACCCCGCAGCCTTAAGCGGCAACCCCGGCGCCCAACTGATCGGCCGGCTCATGATCTCCGATACGTGATCAACGGAGCCGGTCCCGATCTCCGCGTCCGCCACGATCTCATCATGAACATGCATGTTTACTTCGTAACCCTCGTCATCCAGCCGCCCCAAGCTCTCCGCCAAGCAGTCCCGCGCGATCGCCTGTACCAGGTTCTCGACGAGCCGACCGCCATACGTCCGGTGACACATCCACTTCTTCTTAACCTGATCCATCCCGTCGAACACGAGCCCTTCCTTGTCGAAGTTCGGGTCCGGCTTCAGTCGCGGATTGACGTATGCGAGACTCCGGCCGCTCGGCAGATCGGCGAACAGCATGCCCGCCTCGTACCGGTATTGGACGCCGTGCTTCAGCTTTACCGTCGTCTTCTCCCGCACCGCGGTAACCGCCGCGTTCTCCGTCGCGTACCAGAGCTTTCGGATGTTCGGGTTCGCATCGCGCCACTGCTGGACGAGCCGCGGATACTCCGACGGATCGATCTCCTTCTTGGAGTCCATCGCCTCGAGCGCCCGCTCGCCGCCTTGGAAGCCGCAGGCGAGAACGGCGACTTTCCCACGTGCTCGTAGCTCGTAGTTGGCGTGGCCTTTTACGATCGTTTCGAACGGGACGCCGAACATATTAGCCGCCGTCGCCTCGTAGATTTTGCCGTGCCCCTTGAATACGTCGAGCACCCACTTCTCGTCGGCGAGCCACGCGATGACGCGCGCCTCGATCGCGGCGAAGTCGCTGACGATGAACCGGCGACCGTCTGACGGAACGAACGCGGTGCGGACGAGCTGGGAAAGCACGAACGGCGGAGCGCCGAACAGCATCTCCAGCAGATCGAAGTCACCAGTCCGCAGCGTCTCCCGCGCGAGTGCGAGGTCCTCGATCTTGTTCTGCGGCAAGTTCTGCACCTGAATCAGCCGCCCGGCCCATCGCCACGTCCGGTTCGCCCCGCAATACTGGAGCAGACCGCGCGCCCGGTCGTCGCCGCCGATGGAGCGAGCCATCGCGTTGAACTTGTCGACGCTGGTCTTGCCCATCTCCTGCCTAATCTCAAGCATCCGATGCGTCTCATCGTCCGGCGCTGCTTCGAGTAAACCGGGCATGAACTCTTTCGAAAGTCCGTCCGGCGTCTCTAGCCCTCGATCCGAGAGCCACGCCTTGAGTTGTGTCAGGCTGTTCGGGTTCTCAAGCCCGGTCAGCTCCTGCGCTTCCGCGACGAGCCGCGTCTCATACTGCGCGTCGCAGTCGATTGCCGCTTGCATTAGCACCCGGTCGAGCCGGACGCCGCGGTCGTTGATCCGCTGGTCCAGCGCCCAGAGCCGCCACTCGTGCGCCGGCACGGGGAAACGCGCAAGCTTCTGCGCGACCTCCCGCTCGACGACGACGTCCTGCTGGCAATACGCTTTATAAAGCTCCCACTTCTCGGGGTCATGGTGCGGGTAGTTCCGCTCGCGCAGGCCGTTCGTCTTCGTCGGCTTGCACGGAACGGAGAAATACTTGATCAGCGCCTTACCTCTTGCGTCCTTCTGCGCGTCGAGCTGAAGCACTTCGGCTACGCCCTCCAGGTATCCCGGGAGCCCAAGCGTCAGTGCGTGCGCCGCGGTGCATCTCCATTGAAGTGGATCGCAATAGATGCCGAAGTGCTTCCCGATCGTCCCGCGCTCGAACGCCGCGTTAAACGCCGTCTTGATGACCGCGGGGTTTACTAAATCATCCATGACATACGCGGGCAAATCTTCGAACGCTGTTAGGTCATATACCCACACAGGGCCATCGTCGTAAGCAAAGGCGAATAGGAGAATCTCGAAGTCCGGCGCTTCGATGTACCGATGCATGCCGCAAGTTTTCAGGTCAACGGAACTGAACGTCTCGACGTCGATGCGAAGAGTGGTCATGGGCTTCTCACCCATCTTGTTTTCGGAGAAAGGTCGCGTTCTGCTCTCTCGGCACGTGAGGACCATCCAGCCTTACGTCTACGAGTCGAACCTACCGGAAACCAGCCGTCCGCACGGTATATCGTTCCTTTGTGGCCTTGGCCAGTGCTCGAATATGAGATAAGTCCCTTAATAGATGGCAGATGTTTGCGGATGTGCTTTCGGGACAACGCGAGAGCCCGGCTTTCGGCATTTGGCTCTGTTCCATCGATAAGATACATCCGAGTAAGCTCAAGCAGCGCAGTCTGGTCCAGATTGCGAGCTGTCGGTCGCCCCCACATCATTGCTCCGATTCTGTTTCCGGTGTCATCCAAGATCCAGAGCCGGATCTGTGCGCCTGGCGGCGTCGATTTAAGGTAGTGCCGTTCCGCTATCCAGCGATCCAGTTCCTTCGATCGGCTAAGCTCCACCTTCACAGCTTCTTCCCTCCGTGGCGGATCGGCCGCGTCGCGTTGTATGTCATCTTCTCCCGGATCGCCGCCTCGAGGTCGATTCCGACGTGCCCGCAGAAGTCGAAGATCCGGATGACCGTGTCGGCCAGCTCCGTCGGGATGCCGCAAGGCTTGTCCCCTTCGTACCAGATTTCCGTGAAGCCGCGACCGTTCCGGTAGTCTTCGACGGCCTCCGCGATCTCGGTAACCATGAGCATGGTCGCATCGCCGAAGGTGCGCGGCTCCTCGTACCAGCCTTTATCGATGGCGTTCTGGTGCGCAGAGGTGACGAACTCATTGATGGTTTTGTATGGGAGTTCGTTAATTGGAACCGCTTCGAGGGCTCCAATCCTAAATCCGAGAAACGCCCCATCATCAATGATTTGATACTTTCCGAAGAACATGTTGTTAATCTCCCGTACATTTACTACAGAACCCTTTGCAGGGCCGTTGTTCAAATCGGTCAATATCTTGACTCTCATCTATGTTTCCTCCCGAAATTAGAGATAAGAAAGGGAGCCCGTTACCGAACTCCCTCCAAGTCGATTAATCTAAGTAGCTTTCGTCGTCGACGTCCGCATCGAACTCTTCGTTCGCGAAGTCGTCGTTAACGCTCGAGCGGCCGCCGAGGAAGTCGCCGTCTTGCACTTTGACAACGTTGTTCAGGCCGGCTGCGACGCCGCGGTTCCCTTTTGCGTCGAAAGGGTAAAAGTTGAGCGACACGCGGGCGAAGCAGCCGGAATAGACTTCCGTCGTGTCCGTGATTTCCGCGAACTTCGTTTTGCCGTTCGCGTCCTTGCCGATCGGCTTCGCGACGCCCGGCTTGTTCTTGGCCGAAGCGTTGAGGAAGTAATGCCCCGCGTATGCTTCATCGTCCGGACGCTCCTCGTCTCCGTCGCGAAGTGGCGTTTTGCAGTTGGCCGGGATCTTGCCACCCCACTTGCTCTTGCCGAGCTCCTTGGCCGCGTCGATCGCCGCCTTGATTTTGCGGAGCGTCTCCTTGTCCGATTTCGGAATGAGAATCGCCGTGCTGTACTTCGCGTCACCGCCGTCGATGGATTGCGGCTCGAACACGTGGCAGTAAGAGAGACGAACCTTGCCGGTCAAAACTTTGGTTGCTTGATTATCGATAGCCATATTGGAGTAGCTCCTTCTATTTTGAGTGTGGTATCCGGAAGACCATCTTCCGGAAGTCATTCGATCAACGTGGTAATCAGCGATATCGCCCATTAGCTAAAGTCCTCCCCGGCGAAGTCCGCATCGACACTGTTCATCTCCGACCGCGGATCCGTCTCTGGTACATGAACCGGCTTCCCGGATGGCTTCACGATCAGGCCGTCCAGCAGCTCCGCGAGCTCCTTCTTGCCGATCTTCTTGTCCAAGTCCCCGATGCCTAGAAGCTCCTGCGGCTTGAGATACTTGTCCGTCGGATGCCCGGCGGCGGCGAGCGCCGCCTTCGCGGCTTCCTTGTCCGTGATGGCCCGGTTGCTTCGACCCTCGACGAGCTTCCAGCCCGGCACCTTCTGGCCGGACTTCGCCGACTCGAACGCGAATTCCTCTACGTCCGCGGCCCACTTCTTGAGCTGCTCGGCGACGTAGAGAATCGATCCGATCTCTTCGAGCGAGAGAAGCGCCGGGTCCTTAAACTCGTATGCGAGCGCGGCCATGTTGGCATCGGCGCGGGCGCGGCAGTTCCCTTTCACTTTGCACCAGCGACAATGGTCACCCGCCTTGTGCTCGCCTTCTCCGGCATAGGCCAGCACGGCGGCAGGCCCGACAACAGTCTCCGCCCACTCCAGCAGCTCGTCGACGGTTATCGTGTCCGTGCTCACGCTGTCGAGCCGCGGCTGCACGATCGTCATCCGAATCTCCTGAATGTCATAGAGGAAGTTATACGCCGTCCATGCGCCGAGGCCATAGAGCCGCATCTGAGAGTTACCGACGGAGCTGACCGGCACGCCCTTGCCGTATTTCAAGTCGATGATCTCCATCACGCCGTCGGCGATCAGGACCACATCACCGGTGCCATACCCTTCCGGCACCCATTCGGAGAAGTCGAGCTGCTCCTCGAGGAGAATCACGGCATCAGCGCTCCGCGCCTTGGCGGCCATGAATCGCTCCTCAACGACATCGACGTAATCACCGACGGCGTTCTCCATCTCGGGGCCGTAATGCTTGGACGCCTCCTTGAAGTCAGCGATATACTTGTCCAGCTTCTCGCGTTCGGTTTTGTTGCATGGCGTCAGCCTTCGCTGCAGGATCTTCTCGGACAGCTCGTGCGCCGCTGTTCCCTCGTCGGCGTACTCGCTTCGCGTATCCGGCACGCTCTCCTGAAGCCGGGCGCTTGGTGGACATGAAATCCATTGGGAGGCTTTAGAGGCTCCCAGTAAGGCATGTTTTCGCTCTGCGTGTTGGGTCATGTTGCCTCCTTGGAGTAAGGCATCATGACCGCTCTCGCCTCAGCAGCGATTCTTCCCGCCACATGTTTTTCATCGAAGTAACCGAGAAACTTGTTTTTCCTATCTACCATGACCTGCGCAATCCATTTCCGGTTCGTATTGCACCAAGAGACACCACGATAACCGGATTTGTTATTTCGCCGATTGACCCTCTTGTTCTGGGCATTTTCCGCTGATGAGGCGATTCGCAGATTACTTCGGCGATTATCCAGAGTGTCCAAGTTGACATGGTCAACTTCGCTAATATCTGGTGTTGACGTTAACCAGCGATGAAGCTGAACCGTTTTCCGTCGACCGTTTAGGGATTGTTTGCCGTAAACGTAGAACGATTGCGTTGGAGGATTCCAGCTCGCGTACCACGTGTTCGGAAAATTCGTCGCTAGAGGGAGATCACGGGTATCGATAAACGTCTCGAGCACCGAGCCATCATTTCGGTTGAGCAGGATTGTCGTCTCAGAACCCTTGACGATGAAACGATTCTTCAATCCCAACACCCCCGCCTCTGCCTCCCGTTCAGTGAATCTTGTAAGATGCGGATCTCCTCTTTGAGCTTGTCCATGCGCTCCTCAGCTTCCTGGGCGCGGCGGATCGCATACGGCCAGCCTTGGCGGGCTTCGGCAGTAAAACGGGCATCGGCTTCTATGTCATTCGCCGCCGTAAATACAACCTGACGCGAGCCATCATTCTCCCAAAAATCCCGCACGACATGGATACTTACCGCTACTATCCACGGTCCCGGCGTCGCTGCCTCACAGATCGCCAGATCGGCGTCGAGGTCGCGCGCAGTTGCCTGCGCGGTCGCCGACATTAGAGCGTCTCCAGACGAGCGAGGAACGCCGCGCGTTCATTCTCCGGGACGAGCGTGATCGACTTCGCACCGAACTCATCAAGCAATGCCTTAACGTTCGCCTGCTTGCCGCCTTTCGCGACCTCGGCCGCTTTGGCGCGAAGCTGCTCGACGGTAACCGGTTCGGCGTCTCCGCCCTCTTCTTCGGTTTCGGCTTTGTCCGGATCTTCTGTCTCGGTTTCTCCCGCGTCCGGTTCATCGGTCGCCGGAGCCGATCCTGCCTTCGGCTCTTCCGCTTTTGGCGACTCCGGCTTATTGCGTGGCTGACGGGCTTTCGGTGTTTCCGGCGCGGCGACTGGTGCGGCGGTCGGTATACCCGTCAAGCCAGCGGCCAGCGCGGAGAGCTCGTTAAGGGATTCGGCGGCGTTTTCGCCGTTAATTATGATTTGAACAGCCATGGATGATTCCTCCTGATTTACAAAGAATGTAATAAGCGTTACAATGACGGTGAATGTTTTGTCTTGCGGCCCCTCTCACGGCTCCTACCCCGTGATGGGGGTTTTTAATTTAGAGCGGTTTCCACTGACCTGCACGCCTAACGAGCCACCGAACGAACCGACTCGGCCGGTATTCGCGCCACGCTTTGCCCTTCGGCTTCGTATCCCCTGCCTGCTTACGGCGTCCTGCTTTTCCCATCTCCATCACCTCCCGTATAGGATCAACTGCTTTTTACGGCCGTAGCGGAGCCAATATGCCGTGGAGTCCGTAGACAATTCGCGTTGTCTCTTTAGGCGTGTACTGGATGCGGCGGTAAGCACCGCAGATAAATAACCAACCCTTCATTTGTTGTTCACCTCACTTTAGTTTTCAAATCAGCCCATCTTCCGTCCTAAGCTTGTCGGCGATATTCGCGATAAACTCGCTGTTGCTAGATTTCTTGACGCCATTCCTGGCAGCGCCGGTCTCGATCGCGTGCCGGATGCAACGTTCGACGCGGCTGGCCGTCGTTTCGAATCGACTGGCAAGCTCGCGATACAACTTCGTCACTGCCGAGTTGGCTAACCGAAAATCACGGTAAGACATCATGGCTGCTGTTTTCAGGTACGAATAACCGGACATGTTCTTCGGGATTTTCTCCCCCTCCAGCTCAACGACGATCCGTTTGACCAAGTCTTGATCGTTCAATTTTGTTCACCTCGCTTTATTGGGCTTGTACGCTTACTGGCTTCTCATGGATCGAGATGATCCGGTTGTCTGGATAGCGGCTAGCGTAATCCGACTCGGCATCGAAATGAGTGCCGGCTACTACTTCTGCAAAGGCCGATCCGCGTTTTGGGTGACTGAATCGTACGATGTAGGTTTTCATTGCTGTTCACCTCGGTTTAGTGGGCTTGTTCGATGAATGGATACTTCTCGTGAAAGAACTTCACAGGCACTTTCCCCCGTTCCGTCCAGAAGCCTTTCGCTTTCAACTCGTCGTTCAATGCTTTGATTCGCATTTGAGCCGTCCGGATTGTTCCGCAACCGAGAAGCCGTTGGATGTCGATTGTGTCATAAAAGTGTTTCATTGGCTGGCGGCTCCTCTCCCAGCAGCTTGTTCTTCAAGGTGATCGAGCCGGGCATCAACCTTAATCCAAGTGTCCTGAGTACCGTTTAAGGTGCGAGAAAGTTCTGCTTTCTGGCGGCGAAGGATTTCGGGAGATTCGCATGATTCCACCATTTGGTAGAGGTGAAAGCGCTGCTCGCCTTCGGATGAAGCGTCGAATGCGATGAAGCATCGAACACCATGAGCATCTTTAATCGATGCGATTTTCCGACGAGCGTGTGCAAGGGCAGCTTGTTCTTTTGCCTTTTTCTCATCCCAGTTAAAGTCATCAAGTAAATCGGGCAAAACTTCTTTTATTGAAAAAGGAATCTTTCCGTACTTCTCGATGAGTTTCTTTGCTTCGGATTCAATTTGCTTTCTCGATCTTCTCATTGGTCACAACCTTTCTCGGACCCTTGAGCGCTTCGCGCAGGCCGTTTTGTAGTAGGGTTAATTCGTCGATCCCAAGTTGCAGCCATTCGATCGCATCTTCAATCTGTTTACGATTAATCCGACGTGACACCCAAGCGTCAATGCGATCCTGCGTTACCATGCCGTGCATGCGGAGCGCGCTTTCGAGCAGATTGTGAATTTTCTTGGTATGCTCACCGACAAGCGTCGCATCGGCAAGGCGTTCGTCCCGCCGCTTCTTGCTGTCCCTGAATCGCGACATATATGCGTCTCGTTCCACTTGCGTCATCGCTCGCATGATCTTACCGTGTTCGATGCGATCTTTTAGAGGAACTGTAAATTCGGAAAGCTCGGGAATCCGTTTCAGCAGTTCCTCGTACTGTTCCACTTCCGACGGAGCCCTCGCTGCTTGGATCGCCTGTTTCTTAGGGAAATCGACAAGAACGGGATGGCGTTCGACGGCTCGACTGTGCTGACGTGCTTCATGGATGGACTTCCTTGTTGTCCCGAGCATATCGGCAACTTTCTCATCTGAATGAGTTGTTTCCGGCCTTCCACGTTTTTTTGTAACCTCAGGTGACAATAATTCGGATTTCAAAACTTCTTTCGCAGTTTCTACGGCCGCAATCAAATTCTTGGACTGTTCGTATGGTGTTAGGTCTTTCCGCTTTGTGTTCTCCTCCAATTCGATCAAACGCTTCTCCTGTTCCGATAAGTCAGGCATATACCGGACAGTGATCTCTTCCCATTCGAGCAACTTACAGGCCTCGAGCCGACGATGGCCTGCGATCAAGCGCTTGTGCTCATCGATGATGATTGGATGGAGCAAACCTCGTTGGCGGATGCTGTTAGCGAGACTTACAAGATCGCCGAGATCATCGCGAAGACGTTGACCGATAATGATTTCATTAATGGAGAGCAAAAAAGTTCACCGCCAATCAAATTAAATTTGAGTTTTGGTCATGGCAAAACAAAAGCACAAATATTACTTGCGCAAATTATATTTTAGTTATATACTTTTCTATGTGGATATCAAATTAAATTTGAGTCAATCGGACGAAAAAAATGCAGGATCCAGTAAATCTGGAAATAAGTCATCGTCTGGAATACCGAAGTAATATTCCATTCGCTTTAACAGCTTAGTTCCGGGAATTGAGCGTCCTTTTTCAAGCTCGCGTAAATGGGTTTCAGTTATTTCTAAGTCGGCAGCAACTTTACGTTGGGTTCCTTTTGATTCGCGGGCCTCAATAAGTTTGTGGCGGACTCGCCCCAATGCTTGCATTTGCATCACCCCTTTCATCTTGTAGGAATAATATATCACTCAAATCTAATTTGAGCAATACCCATTTTAACAAATTTAATTTGTGGAGGGTTAACCTTGTCTTTAGGTCAACAAATTAGGGCGCACCGATTAAAACGAGGACTAACGCAAGGGCAGTTAGCAGATAAGTTAAGCATGACCGAAGCCAATATTTCTAGTTATGAACGAGATAAGAGCATGCCACCTAGCGAAGTACTCAATAAATTAGCTAATATTTTAGGCACGTCTACCGACATACTACTCGGAAGAAAAATTTCGATCGAGATTAACGGGGCATCAGCATCTAAAGTTCTAAAAGAGTTAAATGAACTTAACCAGCAATTAAACGTAGAGGGTGTTATGGACTACGATGAGCCCGAACCCGAAATTCGAGCAATCCAGCGAGCTGCAAAAAACATGTCACCAACAGATAAGAAAAAGATGTTAAATATGATCAAAGCCGCGTTTGAAGAGGCGTTCAAGGGAGAGAGCGATGACAAAACCTGATTACGCCGCCGCTGAAGGATCGGCTCACAGATTGCTCGAAAAGTATGCATTGAATTCATTACCTGTTGATTTAGAACGTATATTTAATGCCTTTTCTAATTTGCAGATTAAAACTTATACGTGGTTTGCAGAATTTCACAGAGTCACGATTGATGATGTTATAGAAATTGCAGATAGTGAACACGGGTGTTGCTGGTACATGTCTGACAAGTGCCAGTACATGATACTATACAACGATACAATCCCAAACATCGGACGCATCCGTTGGACGATCGCGCATGAACTCGGCCACTATCGACTTAAGCATAATGAAAAATCGGATAAGACCATTATTAGCAGAAGTCGCCTATCTAAACACGAATACGATGTGCTAGAAAAAGAAGCCAATTGTTTCGCACGAGCATTACTTGCTCCATCGAGTGTACTGGTCGCACTGGGTAGGCTCGATGTTATGCTCATTTCAGATATGTGTCGTATCTCCTTTGAGGCAGCGGGTAATGTTATGAGCTTCCTTAAGAAGGGCTTTGAAATGGGACGCGTTTATACCGAAAATCGTTTAACTTCTCTTTTCAGTAAAACCATATTCAATCACGTTTATGCACACACTTGTACTGAATGCCGTTCTGTTTTTGCGAGCGAGATTTGTTATTTCTGCCCTGTCTGTGGTTCTGACTCAATCATTAAAGGAAGGAGTTTAAACAATATGATCTATTCTGGATTTGAAACGGATGAAAACAGTCGCGTCAAAGTATGTGCTCGTTGCGAGAATGAGGAGGTAAGTAATCAAGGCGAATACTGCAAAGTATGTGCCGCCCCAGTTGTAAACAAATGTACCAATATCCATCGCGACATTAATGGTTACATTGAATGGGAGTGCGGTACACTTGCGTCAGGTAATGCTCGCTACTGCATTAATTGCGGTGAGGAAACTGTTTTCTTTAAAAAAGGACTATTGAAGTCTTGGAATAGTGTAATTGAGGAAGAACGTCAACTAGCAGAACTTGAAGCAGTGTTTGCAGAATTGAAAGTATAATCACGCGCTCACCCGAGAGAATCGGTTTATTATAACCTTTTACCGAACATACGTTCTAAAGGAGGAAAAACATGCCTGTTTACAAAGACGAGGAGCGCAAAACGTGGTATTTCAAAGTACGCTATAAGGACGTCTATGGCAGGAACAAACAGGCCATGCGTCGAGGCTTCAAAAAAAGGAGTGAGGCCGTTCTAGCGGAGGCTGACTTCATGTCGGGGCTTAAAAACATGTTCTCTGATGAAGTTACGATCGACGAAATTTTCCAGCACAATCTGAAACACAAGAAGCTAAAAGTGAAAACAGTCCGCCGGAGAAAAAACGAATACAACCTACACATAAAACCTCGCTTCGGCCACTTGAAAGTTAAAGATCTGAATACCCAGCAAGCGGTCGAGTTCAAGAGTGACTTGGAGAATAACTTTACGTCCCTCAACAGCGCACGAACTGTGTACAGCAATTTTAAGATATTGGTCAATCACGCCATCAAATTTTTTGGACTGAAAGTCGACCCTACTTTAGCTGTCGGCTCGATCCAAAGGGTTAAGCCGAATATCAGCTTCATTAAGCGAGAGGAATTCGATAAACGAGTAAACGGGTTTACGGATCACTACTACCTGGAACTTACTCGCTTACTCTTCTACACTGGCCTTCGAGTCGGGGAGGCAATGGCGTTGACTTGGGATGATATTGATTTGGAAGCCAGCCAGTTGTTCGTGAACAAGACGATGGACATCACAACAAGAAGCATCACATCCCCAAAAACAGCAGGCAGTGTCGGCTACGTTCCGTTCCCACCATTAATCAAAGAGATGCTTCAGAAGATAAAAAAAGAATCCGCAGAGAAACACTACGGATTCAACAACTCATATTACGTGTTTGGCGGACCGGCGCCATACCACTACTCTCATTACCGGCAGAAATACAAAGCGGTTTTCCCTGAACTCCGTATTCACGACTTGCGCCACAGTTATGCATCGCACCTTATCAACAGGAAGAAAGACATCTACCTGGTGAAAGAGCTGATGCGGCACGATGACATCAAGCAAACGGCCAATACTTACGGGCATTTGTACACCGAACGTAAGCATGAAGCAATGGACGCTTTTGATTGATCCGGTATCAATTCGGTATCAACGCCCCGAATAATCAACCATTTTTCCTTTATTTATAACGCCTCATGCTCAGCCGATACTGCCTTCCATCTCGAACTTGATGAGACGGTTCATCTCGACCGCGTACTCCATCGGCAGCTCTTTCGTGAACGGCTCGATGAAGCCCATGACGATCATTTGCGTCGCTTCGGCATCCGTCAATCCGCGGCTCATGAGGTAGAACAATTGGTCCTCGGACACCTTGGATACGGTCGCTTCGTGCTCCAGCGTAATGTTGTCGTTCATGATTTCGTTGTACGGGATCGTGTCGCTCGTCGATTGGTCGTCGAGGATGAGCGTATCGCACTTGATGTTCGCTTTCGCGCCTTCGGCGTTGCGGCCGAACGATGCCAGACCGCGATACGTCACTTTGCCGCCGTGCTTGGAGATCGACTTGGAGACGATCGTCGAGCTCGTGTCCGGAGCCAGGTGAATCATCTTGGCGCCGGCGTCTTGGTGCTGGCCTTTGCCCGCAACGGCGATGGAAAGAACCATGCCTTTCGCTCCGCGGCCTTTCAGGATGACCGCAGGGTATTTCATCGTCAGCTTGGAGCCGATGTTGCCGTCGACCCACTCCATCGTCGCGTTCTCTTCGGCGACGGCGCGTTTCGTGACGAGGTTGTAGATGTTCGGAGCCCAGTTCTGGATCGTCGTGTAACGGACGCGGGCGTCCTTCTTGACGATGATCTCGACAACCGCGCTGTGGAGCGAGTTCGTGCTGTAGACCGGAGCCGTGCAGCCTTCGACGTAGTGAACGGAGCTGCCTTCGTCGGCGATGATCAGCGTACGTTCGAATTGGCCCATGTTCTCGGAGTTGATGCGGAAGTACGCTTGAAGAGGAACCGTGCATTGCACGCCCTTCGGCACGTAGATGAAGCTTCCTCCGGACCATACCGCGCTGTTCAGCGCCGCGAACTTGTTATCCGCGGGAGGGATGACCGTTCCGAAATATTCTTTGAAAATGTCCGGATGCTCGCGAATCGCGGTGTCGGTATCCATGAAGATAACGCCTTGCTTCTCGAGATCCTCTTGCATGCTGTGGTAGACGACTTCGGACTCGTATTGGGCGGATACGCCGGCAAGGAACTTCTGCTCGGCTTCCGGTATGCCCAGCTTGTCGAACGTCGCTTTGATTTCTTCGGGCACTTCTTCCCACGTCTTGCCTTGCTTCTCCGAAGGCTTGACGTAGTATTGGATGTCCTCGAAATCCAGATCGTCCATGTTGCCGCCCCACTTCGGCATTTCCATCTTGCGGAATTGCTCCAGCGATTTCAGGCGAAATTTCAGCATCCATTCCGGTTCGCCCTTCATCTCGGAAATCGTGCGTACGATTTCTTCGGTCAGACCTTTGCCGGATTGGAAAATGGCTTTGTGCTCATCGCGAAAACCGTATTTGTATTCGTCCAAATCGGGCATTTGCTTCGCCATGTTCATCAACCTCCTCGTTTATTCTTCAATACCTTCGTGCTTGCCGTGCCCATGTTCCACGCCTTTGCGGAGCGCGTTCCAAGCGAGCGTCGCGCACTTGATCCTGGCCGGAAATTTATTGACTCCCGATAACGCCTCGACGTCTTCGTAATCGCCGAATTCGACGGCTTCGCCTTTCATCAGCGCGGAAAATTTGTCCGCGAGCGCCAGCGCTTCCTCGCTCGTCTTGCCCATGACCGCTTCCGTCATCATCGAAGCCGACGACATGCTGATCGAGCAGCCTTCGCCCGTGAACTTCACGTTGCGGACGACGTTGTCCTCGATCTGCAGCTGCAAGGAGATGCGGTCGCCGCAAGTCGGGTTGTTCAAGTTGACGGTGACGGAATCTTGCTCGAGCTCGCCGCGGTTTCGCGGCGTTTTATAATGATCCATGATAACGCGGCGGTACAAATCATCTAGTTGGCTCATAACCGAAAAACTCCTTTGTCTTCACCAGCGATTCGGCCAGCCGGTCGACATCGTGCTCGGTATTGTACAGATAGAAGCTTGCCCTTGCCGTCGCGCTCACCTTCAGCCACCTCATGAGCGGCTGCGCGCAATGATGGCCCGCCCGAACGGCGATGCCGTCCGTATCGAGCACCGTCGCCACGTCGTGAGGGTGAACGTCGCCGAGGTTAAACGTCACGAGTCCGACGCGATCCTCGCGCGGACCGTAGATCGTCAGCCCCTCGATGGCGGACATCCGTTCCATCGCATACCGGGTGAGTTTGACTTCGTGATCGTGAATGTTGCCGAGTCCGACCTGCTCCAGGAAATCGATCGCGGCGCCGAGGCCGACCGCTCCCGAGATCATCGGCGTGCCGCCTTCGAACTTCCACGGAATTTCCTTCCAAGTCGAATCGTACAGCTCGACGAAGTCGATCATCTCGCCGCCGAATTCGATCGGCTCCATGTTCTCGAGTAGCTTCGCTTTTCCATAGAGTGCCCCGATTCCGGTCGGACCGCACATCTTATGGCCGGAGAACGCGTAGAAATCGACATCCAGCTCCTGTACGTCCACCTTCATGTGGGGCGTACTCTGCGCGCCGTCGACGACGATGATCGCGCCGTTGCGGTGCGCGATCTCCGCGATCTTCTTGATCGGATTGACCGTGCCGAGGACATTGGATGCGTAGGCGATGGCGACGATCTTCGTATTCGCCGTCACCGTCGCTTCCGCGTCCGCCAGCGTGACCGTGCCGTCGGGCTGCATCGGAATGTATTTCAGCGTCGCTCCCGTCGCCTTGGCGGCTTGCTGCCAAGGGATCAGGTTAGCGTGGTGCTCCATCTGCGTGATGACGATCTCGTCGCCTTCCCGCAGGTTCTGGCGCGCGTACCCGGAAGCGACGAGATTCAATGCGGTCGTCGTGCCCCGGGTGAAAATGATTTGGCGTGAAGCCGGCGCGTTCAGGAACTTCGCGACTTTCTCGCGGGCTCCCTCGTACGCGTCCGTCGCGCGCGATCCGAGCGTATGGACGCCGCGGTGAACGTTGGCGTTGTCCCACTCGTAATAGCGCTTGACGGCTTCGATGACCGACCGCGGCTTCTGCGTCGTCGCCGCGTTATCCAGGTATACGAGCGGATGCCCGTTAATATCCTGATGGAGAATCGGGAATTCCGCTTTTAATGCGATCGGGTCCATGCTCAGCCCAGCTTTCTTTCTAAGATGCGGTGCAGTTGCTCGCGCAGCCCTTCCAGAGGGATCTCGGATACGACCGGATCGAGGAATCCGTGAATGATCAAGCGTTCCGCTTCTTTGCGAGAAATGCCCCGCGACATCAAGTAGTACACTTGATCCGCGTTGACTTGGCCGACGCTCGCCGCGTGGCCCGCCTTCACGTCGTCTTCGTCGATCAGCAAGATCGGATTCGCGTCTCCGCGCGCTTTCGGGCTCAGCATCAGCACTTTCTCCGTTTGCTGGCCGTTCGCTTTCGTCGCGCCCTTCTCGATCTTCGTGATGCCGTTGATGATCGCCGTCGCTTCTTCTTTCATGACGGCGCGGGTGATCATGTCGCTCTCGGTCGAACGGCCGAAATGCACCGCTTGCGTCGTCAAGCTCATGCGTTGGTTGCCCGTGCCGATGGAAATGATTTTCGAATCGGAAGTCGAACCGTTGCCCTTGAGCACCGATTTCGTATCCGTGATGGCGTTGCCGTTATGCAAGTCGCCGATAATCCATTCGACGCGCGAGTCGTTGTCGAGCACCGCGCGGCGGTAAGCAATGTCGATCGCGCTTGAGTCCATCTGGTGAACGGCCGCGTATTGAACGACCGCTCCGGCCTTGGCGAATACTTCTACCGCGCTGTTGTGCAGCAACGTTCCCGTCGCGTTCGCGAGCCCGGAAGCGAGTTGCTCCACGAACGATACGCGGCTGTTCGTTTCCGCGACGACGAGCACGTGAGGCATGAACGTCGCTTCCGCGTCGTCCGCGAACAGAAGCGCCTGAATCGGCTCTTCGATCACGACGTTCTTCGGCACGTACAGGAATACGCCGCCGTTCCATAACGCGCCGTGAACCGCGGATAGCTTGTGCTCATCCTTGGCATAAGCGGTCATGAAGTGCTTGCGGAACAATTCCTCGTGATTGCGAACGGCGTCTTCCAAGCTCGACAGGATGACGCCCTGCGCCTTGAGTTCTTCGGAAAGCTTCGCATAAACGACGGAGGAATTATGCTGGACGATCAACGAGCCGCTGTTCTCCGGCAACAAAGCGGCGATCGGAGCCGGCAGATCGGCCGCGGATGCGACCGGTTGTCCCGGACGGTTCGAGCCGTAATGATCCAGCGTCCAACGGGTTAACGGCAATTTCTCCGGTTTCGGCAAGCCGAGCCGAGCGGAAAGCTCTCCGGCTTCCTCGCGCTGCGCGACGAGCCAAGCGGGCTCGTTCTTGCTGCGAGCGATAGCTCCCGCGGCTTCGCGGCCGAAAGAGGTGGTTGGTGTACTCATCGATGCTGCGCCCCCTCTTAAGCTTGGCCGACGGTCTCGTCGACGATGCCCAGTTCTTCTTTAACCCAGTCGTAACCTTCGGCTTCCAGACGGTGAGCAAGCTCGGGTCCGCCGGATTTCACGATGCGACCTTGCATCATGACGTGCACGAAGTCCGGAGTGATATAGTTCAGCAAACGCTGGTAGTGAGTGATGATCAAGAAACCGCGATCTTCGGAACGCATCGCGTTCACGCCTTCCGCGACGATGCGCAGGGCATCGATGTCGAGACCGGAGTCGATCTCGTCGAGGATGACGAGCTTCGGCTCGAGCAGCATCATTTGAAGAATCTCGTTGCGCTTCTTCTCGCCGCCGGAGAAGCCTTCGTTCAAGTAACGGTGCATGAACTCGGGGTTCATTTCCAGTTCCTTCATCTTGCCTTCCATTTGGCGGACGAATTTGATGAGGGAAATCTCGTTTCCTTCGCCGCGACGCGCGTTGATCGCGCTGCGCAGGAAGTCGGCGTTCGTGACGCCCGTGATTTCGCTAGGATATTGCATCGCGAGGAAAAGGCCCGCGCGAGCGCGCTCGTCGACGCCCATCTCCAGCACGTCTTCTCCGTTCAGCGTCACGACGCCGTCGGTCACTTCGTATTTCGGGTGTCCCATGAGCGCGGACGCCAGCGTGCTCTTGCCGGTGCCGTTCGGTCCCATGATCGCGTGGACTTCCCCGCCATTAATTTTAAGGTCGATCCCTTTCAGGATCTCTTTGCCTTCGATAGACGATTTCAAGCCTTGGATTTCGAATTGAGTAGACATTCCCTAACCTCCATGTTTCTATGCGGATCAATCGGTGTAATCAATCCTTAATTATAATCATTTTAATTTGATTCTCATTGATTCTCAATAACAATTTTATGAAAGAAACGCCGAAAAAGCAACCGGGCCTCTTCCCACTAGGGGGAGAGGTCCGGAACGGTTCGGTCAGCCGGCGATCCGGCGTTTGACGTCGGCTACCATCTTCTCGAAATCGTTATCGTTAAGTACCGGTGTCATAGAAGCGGACGATACGTCCTCGATCGTCAACCACGATTTGCAGCCGCCGTAGCTCTCGAGCATCGGGATCTCCTGAGCCTCGTCGAACTTGAACACCCGCAGGACGAGTACGTGCAACGGTTTCGTTTTTTTCCACTTCAGCCGCTCCTCCGCGTAATCCTCCGTCCAGATATGCAAATCTTCCAACCGCTTCAGCGTCTCCGAGTCCGTCACTTCGATGTCTTCGACGACTTCGGCGTACGACGTAATGCGCGCTTGCCCGCTCGCGCTCTCCGCCTCGGCCTGCGTCTCCCCGATCAGAGCGCTCGCTTCCGGCTTAACCAGATGCGGCCGCTGATGTTCGAACGACGGAAACAAATAAAATTCGTGGCTTTCCAGCCGGAATTCCTTCGTCTCTTCGGATATGCCGCCCTTGCGCAACACGATGATCTGGCGGCCCGCCTCAAGTGCCTTGACGGCCACGGCCCACTCCCGCAGCGCGATCGCGTTTTCCATCTATGTTTCTCCCCCCCGCTTCATGCCATGTCGCATTATTATAGCATAGAAGTAGCGGTTATCGGGGGAGATCCCCTCTCTCCACCAGGGCAATCGCTTACGAAAACGCGAGACAACCATCCGATAAGAGATAACCGTCAAAATGACCGTTGTCAATAAACAAACGACATCTTAGTGGATGGTTTACGGGCAAATTGGTGGTTAAAGTTCCCATTTGCCTTGTCTAATGGGGGTTGTAGAGGACATAACGGTCAAGATGACCGTTATGTAAGGGGGGATGGGTTCTCTGAACAATCATAACGGTCAAAATGGCAGTTATCGCATTCGTCGACTTGACCGAAACGACTCCTGCCAATCCGTTGATCTCGTTAGCGATTGCCCTGCTCTCTCCACGACGGTCCAACAATTAAACGGTTCCAATTCCCTTCATTATATCGTATAATCGGGTTAACGAATTTGAAGGCCCTGCTGCCTCGTCGAAGACGAAAGGCACAACCTCGGAGCTTTAGCATCCGAAGTTGTGCCTTTTTTTGTTGTCCCGGACGCGGTTCCGCAGCCTTAATCCCACTTAAATTGCGAGTTCAAAAAGTTCGGTTATCAGCACCGAGAAGATTGAAAGAAGCTAGGGAATGAGGATCGGAGCGTAGGCAAACCTACGTGAGAACCGGAAGTCCCGGCTGAATTCAAGATTCGATGCCGAATAAGCTTCCTGATTCGCTTCGTGATCATAATCGGACTTTTTGAACAACCACTAAAAGGAGCTCATCCATCCATGCTTAGAGAAGCCATCTACCATCGTCCGAAAAACAACTGGTCCTACGCCTACGATCGCGAGACGGTGCACGTCCGCATCCGCACGAAACGGGACGACGTCGCTCTCGTCACGCTTATTCACGGCGACAAATACAATTGGCATGCCATCGGTCCCCAAGAAACGCCGATGGCGGTGTTCGCGCAAGACGAATTGTTCGACTACTGGCAAGCCGAGGTTCGCCCCGAATTCCGCCGGCTGAAGTACGGCTTCAAGCTGCAGTCCGGGGACGAGATTTGGTGGCTGAACGAGCAAGGCTTCCATGCGGCGCCGCCGTCGAACATTTATTTGTATTTCGAATATCCGTTCCTGAACCCCGCGGACGTGTTCGCCCCGCCGGCTTGGGTTAAAGAAGCGGTCTTCTATCAAATTTTCCCCGAGAGATTCGCGAACGGAGATCCGTCGATTTCTCCCGCCAACGCGGAGCCATGGGGCGGCGAACCGACGACGTCGAACTTCTTCGGCGGCGATCTTCAGGGCGTCATCGAACACCTCGACCATCTGGAAGCGCTCGGCATCAACGCGATTTATTTTAATCCGTTATTCGAAGCGCCGACGAACCATAAATACGACACGATCGACTACATGAAAATCGACCCGCAATTCGGCACGAACGAGAAAATGAAGGAACTGGTGAACGCCTGCCACGCCCGCGGCATCAAGGTGTTGCTCGACGCCGTGTTTAACCATAGCGGCAGCCGTTTCCCGCAATTCCTCGATGTGAAAGAGCTCGGCGCGAACTCCCGTTTCGCCGACTGGTTCCACGTCAAGGACTTCCCGCTCGAAGTTCGAGACGGCGTGCCGACTTACGACGCGTTCGCTTTCGAGCCTCACATGCCGAAGCTGAACACGGAGAACGAGGATGTGAAAGCCTACTTGCTCGAAGCGGCTCGTTATTGGATCGAAGATATCGGCGTCGACGGTTGGCGGCTCGACGTCGCCAACGAAGTCGATCACCGGTTCTGGCGGCAATTCCGCGACGTCGTCAAGAAAGCGAACCCGGAAGCGTACATTCTCGGCGAGATCTGGCACGATTCGCAGCCGTGGCTCGGCGGCGAGCAGTTCGATGCTGTCATGAACTATCCGCTGACGGAGGCGATGCTCGACTACGCGGTTCGCGGCACGCGCGACGGCAAGCAGTTCGCCGATCTGGCCGGTTACTTGCTCGCGGCTTACCCGCAACAGGCGACGGAAGCGGCGTTTAACCTACTGGGCAGCCACGACACGCCGCGCTTGCTCACGCTGAGCAAAGGCGATAAGCGGCGGATGAAGCTGGCGACGGCGATCCAATTCACGCTCGCAGGTACTCCGTGCATCTACTACGGCGACGAGGTCGGCTTGGATGGCGAACAGGATCCCGGCTGCCGCAAGTGCATGGAGTGGGACGAGTCCAAGCAGGATCGCGAGTTGTTCGGCTTCTTCTCCGAGCTCGTCCGCCTGCGGAAAGAGCACCAGGCGCTGCGCGACGGCTCTTACGAGCTGCTCTACGCCGAGGCGGGCAACAATGCGCTCGCTTACGCCCGCGAAGCGGACGGCGAGAAGTTCGTCGTCGTGTTGAACGCCGGCAAACGGAAAGCTTCCGTTGCCATACCGGCGAGCAAGGACGCAACAGCGCGCATCGTGCATGGTGAAGGCGAAATCTCCCTCAATGGCCGCAAGCTGCGCGTGTCGCTGCCGCCGCTCGGCTACGCTATCGTCAAGCTGGACTAGTCGGCGGTAGAGTTAGACGGTTTGGACCAGTAGCATTGCATTAAAATATCAACAATTTGTCAAGGTGTTTTTCCGTAAGTAAAATGTGCTAAATTTGTATTATTTTATTTAATCATGCAATAAAAA